>JASFRG010000024.1:0-38612 GCA_050115035.1 Anaerolineales bacterium
ATCCTATGCGGCCTTCGCCACCCATTTGTGGGAGCTTGATCCACGCCTGTTCTTGCTCGTCTCGCGCCTCTCCCTTCTTATCCTTTTTCACTGAGTTGGTTTTCTTCACCGCTGAAATCTGTCTATACAACTTGACTTTCGCCCCCTATCTGTGCTATCTAATAGGAAATTTTTCACGAGGAAAATTATGCACCGCGAGCGTGTATCTGATAATGTCTACTGGTTTCAAAGTGATGTCTATGCCCAGGTAACAGCCGGGGTAATTGCCGGTCCACAATGGTCGGTTGTCATCGACACCTTAGCGCTCCCTGATGAAACATTGGGGATGCGCGAATTCGTTGAACATGAACTGGGTGTGCCGGTTCGCTATGTGATTAACACCCATTATCATGCAGATCATACCTGGGGAAATTGTTTCTTTCCCGGCGCGACAATCATCGCGCATGAACGCTGCAGGGATTTACTGATCGAACGGGGTATCCCTTCCTTAGAAGGCGCCATAAAACAGAATCCGGCATTGCAACAGGTCAAGATTGTTTTACCCCATATGACCTTCAGCAGTGGTGAAATGACCCTCAAGGTCGGCAAAAAAAATCTGACTATTTCAGCGGCCCTCGGGCATAGCGACGACGGTATTTCCGTGCTGGTTGAAGAAGACCGGGTCCTGTTTGCCGGTGATGCCTTTATGCCAATTCCCTATATTGTGGATGGCAATGTGGATGATATTGTCGCATCCATAAAACGCATCGGACGTATGAGTCTCGAAAATATCGTGCAGGGTCACGGCGACATCATCCTGCGTGGCGAGATCGAAATGGCGGTAAAGGAAAACTTGAATTACATTTCAGCCATCAAAAAAGCCGTCCGAACTGCCGCGCGGCGGAAAGAACCCCTCGATTACCTGGAAGAGGTTGATATTGAAAGTTGCGGTAAAAGCCGTGTGCTTCTGGGCGGTCTGGCGGTCCAATTGCACGAACGCAACCTGCGCGCCTTACTCCACTATGTACAAAGCGGAAATGGTTCAGGGGAATAAAACTAGTTCAATACAAGTCTAAATTGGTTCGTGCAGAAATAGACTCCCTGCAAAAGTCAATTAATTTGCTTTGCTCTAGGCGGCGTCTCGCCGCCGTTCACAGTGAGTGAGCATTTATGCAAGAGATCTTCTAATAGAATCTTCTGTTTAAAAAAATAAGCCAGATGCTTTTCACTGCACCTGGCTTTTTCATTTCTAGGCATTCCCGTGATTGGGTTGCTGATCCTCACGTTTGGATCGAATCCATCCGTGCAGGCTTTGCCTGACGATACGCTCCTGCCCTGAGAATAATTTCTTTAAGTTAGGTCGCAGCGCCCAGAGAAGCAGAATCTCAGCCAGCACTCCGTAGAGAATATCCACCCATGGGCCAAATCCCAGCCAGGCGCGGATGCCAAAAATAATGATGGCAGAAAAAGCCACACTCATGGTTGTGACGGAGGCAATGCCCAGCGTGAAGAAGATAACTGCGCCTAACGGGAGAATAATCAAGATGGAAGGTCCCCAAATTCCAAATGCGCCGCCTACGGCCGGAGCGCCGCCCGCGCCACCTTTCAGTCGCACAATACGCCCTTGCTCATTGCGTTCAGGCACGAAAATCGAGTAATTGTGGCCGATGATGGCCGCGATAGGGGCGAGAACATGTAGTAATTGCGCGTCTGGAAGAATGGCCTTCGCAATCCAGACTGCGACTGCGCCTTTCAAAATATCCATGAAAGCCGTCAACAGCCCGGCCCCAAGCCCGGCAGCACGCAATGCATTCGTCCCGCCAGTTCTTCCACTCTCGATGGTACGGATGTCTTTTCCGGTCTTTATTTTTACGATTAGCCAGCCAGAAGGGATTGAACCTATGATGTATGCCAGCATAATCACGCCAATGCTAATCACGATTTGCATGAGAATAATCTCCTCCAAGATGCTCCAGGTTTACCGATAAGATTTACACACTTCTCGTCAGAAAACAAAAACAAGGGAAGCAGGCGTCGCCTACATCCTTATTTTTGGTTTTCTGTAATCTCTATAATAATTCTTTAATTCCTGAATGTAAAATTTTTAACACATGAACAACCATAAGGTTACTGTTCGGCTAATATTTGCAGGGTTACTTCAGACACCTGACCACGTTCAATCCAGAAGCCGCGAGCTTTCCAGTTTTGTTTCGTACGGGACCATATTATATGGACCACTTCATAAGCGGCTTCGGCAATATCGGTCGGGGAGACAGTTTCGGGCCCAGAAGGATGCGAGTGGAAAATGCCGAGCAGTTCCAGACCGTTGGCATCCATCCATTCGAAAGCATTATACTGCTCCTGAGCATCCATACGAAAACGCACCGGACTTTGTTCTGCATTGCGCACCTTGAGCACAGTCTCGACTGAATCCTGTTTCCCTGCTAGCAGCCCACAGGCCTCGAGCGGCGCGTGGACTTCTACATGCTGGCGCATCGTTTGCATGTGTTCGGGCTTGAATTTCAACAACTTTATCATTTTAACCGAAGAGAAAAGCCAAACCCCAGGCCAAGATCAAAGCGATCAGGGGCTCAATCAACGCGCGCCGCAAAGGAATACCTTCTAAAAGGTTGCCCGTTAGCGTGGACAGCGCATAAAGCGGCCCAAGCGTTACCAGCCCAAATTGGACGGGGGAAACCGGCCAATAGTGTAATCCGGCGCCGATTTGTGTGCAAATGAAGGCTATTCCCAAGGCCCAGTTATATTCCCATTTTTGACTTACGCGCAGGTGTAAGGTACGCAGGCTGACAAGACCGGCAGCGATGAACAATGCGGGTGCCAGCAAAAAAAGGCGTACACCGCTGAAGCGCAACGCTGTTGTCAGGATCAGGTAGATTGCGAAGGAAAGTGCTGTGAGGCCGGCTGTTGCAATAGCGTAGCTGGGCGCAGATGGTTCGACGACGATATATTCTGCCAGGAAGACCAGCACGAGCAGCAATCCGCCGATTCCAAACCCGATCCACCATGCATTGCCAGGAGGCAAGATTGTAAGCGGTACACCGATGATAAAGGTTGTCAACGTGGGCAACAGCCAATGCTCAATAGTGCGCCTTTTCTCCAACGATGGATGTGAGCGCAATAACCAGTCCATGCCGGTGGCTGTCAACCCGGTAGCCATAATCACCATAAGGGTGCTCAAACTGAGAGGATATGCAAAGTAGAAGCCGGGAAGCTGTAGTTCAAGTGTAAATTCCGGGGTTTGGATCAGATGTGTCAGGGCGAATGCCAGTAGCACGGCGGCGGTTAACACACCAACCCGGTTTGAATCTGGCAGATAACGGGTCTCGTTCACAAATTGGATTGTACCTGTCGACAAAGAGACTGCCAAGGGGCGGTTAAATTTTTTAGAACAGATTTGCAGTAAATATGTGCGATATGGTAAAATTGGTAGGTTATGGAAATGGACAAAATCGAGACCCTGCCTCCGCCTCCGGGCGTGATTGGATCGCTTAAAGCGGGCCTGGATGCAATTGCGTCCAGGCCGGGAGTCATCTTGCTGCCGTTAGCTTTGGATCTTTTTCTTTGGTTAGGGCCTCGATTACGTATAGAGCGTCTTTTTCAGCCGATTCTCGAGGAGATGACCCGTTACGCAAGATTTAGCGGCATCCCGGCAACGGATTTGAGCGAGATGCAGAGAAACAGCGCTCAGCTATTGGAACAGTTGCAACAATACAATTTGTTGAGCGCTTTGCGCACCTTCCCAATCGGTATTTTCAGCTTAATGAGCGGTTCAATGCCTGGACAAACTCCATTGGGTATGCCTTCCATTATTCAGGTAAATTCTGTGTTCACTTTGCTGGGCTGGTTCATGCTGTTGACATTGGTTGGCTGGATGTGCGGTGGTCTGTTTTTTCGCTGGGTATCACTGGTGGTAATCGATCCTTCCCAACCTGTGGATGTTCGTTTCGGGCAGTCAATTTTCCAGACGATATTGCTGTCTGTGCTGTATTTAATTCTTACGATCATAGTTGGTACACCCCTCTTGATTTTGCTAGCGCTGGTCATCGCTGCCAGCCCATTGCTGGCGCAGGGCATGATATTGATCCTGGGATTGCTCTCAATGTGGTTGATCGTCCCTATATTTTTTACACCGCATGGGATTTTCATAGGCCGGCAGAATGCCCTCACATCCATAATCACCAGTTTACGCATGGCACGTTTTACCTTGCCAACCAGTAGTCTATTCGTTCTGAGCGTGTTGTTAATTGGTATTGGCTTGAATTTTGTGTGGAACATCCCTTCATCTGAATCCTGGATGACCCTGGTAGGGATAGCCGGGCACGCCTTTGTTACAACATCGCTCCTTGCGGCGAGCTTCATTTATTATCGTGATATGCAAGCCTGGTTACAGACCGTTTTTGAGAAGTTGAAAGCAAACATACCAACACAGCAGGCGTAATTCCTGGCTCTGTTTTTTAATCGGAGGTTTTTGTGGTTCAAACAAACGTTAGCTATCAAGCTAAAGATATTCAGGTTTTGGAAGGCTTGGAAGCCGTTCGGCGTCGCCCAGGCATGTATGTGGGTGGCACGGATATCAAAGCCTTGCACCATCTTGTTTATGAGGTTGTCGATAATTCTATCGACGAGGCGCTAGCCGGTACTTGCTCGCGTATCGATATTACGATCCACGCTGATAGCAGCGTAACTGTCCAGGATGATGGCCGTGGTATTCCAGTAGACATGCACCCGCAGATGAAGAAATCGGCTCTGGAAGTGGTCATGACCGTCCTGCACGCTGGCGGCAAATTTGGCGGTGGCGGATATAAGGTCTCCGGTGGCTTGCATGGGGTGGGTGTCAGTGCGGTGAACGCGCTCTCAGAATGGTGCGATGTCGAAGTTAAGCGTGACGGTCAAATCCATCGACAGCGCTATGAGCGCGGATATCCCCAGGGCCCGGTAAAGGCCAGTGGCAAGATCAAGGACGATGATAGCGGGACCAAGACGACGTTCAAGTTCGATCCGGAAATCTTCAAAGATGATATCGACTATCGTTTTGACACCCTGGCACAGCGCTTTCGAGAGATGGCGTTTGTCACACGTGGCACTACAATTCACTTCAGCGATGAGCGCAGCCATCGGGAATTGACATTTTATTTCGAAGGTGGAATCAACTCCTTCGTCCGTTATCTGAACCGCAACCGTGCCTCGCTTCACCCGGTTGTTTATGTTGATAAAGAAGTTGACGGAATCGGCATTGAGGCCGCTATCCAATATACGGACTCTTACACTGAATCAGTCTATTCATTCGCAAATACTATCAATACCGTCGATGGCGGTACACATCTGACTGGTTTGCGCGGCGCTTTGACGCGTGTGATCAACGATTTTGCGCGCAAGAACAACCTGTTGAAGGATTCTGATCCGAACTTCTCCGGTGACGATACTCGCGAAGGCTTGACTGCCATCGTTTCGATCAAACATCCGGATCCACAATTTGAATCGCAGACCAAGGTCAAGCTGATGAACGCGGAAGTGCAAACTTTTGTTCAACAGGTGGTGGTTGAAGCTTTTAATACCTTCCTAGAAGAAAACCCGTCGGCAGCCAAAGCGATTATTGCCAAGTGTCTAACTTCGGCCCGCGCTCGTGATGCGGCTCGTAAAGCCCGTGATCTGATCATCCGTAAGTCGGCGCTAGAGTCGCTTACATTGCCAGGCAAGCTGGCTGATTGCTCCGAACGCGATTCATCCAAAACGGAGCTTTACATCGTGGAGGGTGATTCGGCCGGTGGTTCGGCCAAGCAGGGTCGCGACCGTCATTTCCAAGCAATCTTGCCTTTGCGCGGTAAGATTCTCAATACGGAGCGCGCTCGCCTGGATAAAATCCTGGGCAACAATGAAGTCAAGTCGCTTATCTCGGCTTTGGGCACGGGTATTGGGGAAGGTTTTGACATTGATGGCCTGCGCTACGGACGTATCATCATCATGACTGATGCCGATGTAGATGGAAGCCATATCCGTACATTGTTACTAACTTTCTTCTTCCGCTATTTACCTCAACTTATCGAAGATGGACACCTTTACATAGCCCAACCACCACTATATAAAATTTCTTACAAAAATAAATCACAATATGTGTATACGGAAAATGAAAAAGAAGAGCTACTGAAATCCTTTGGTGGTGAAAAAGCAAATTTACAACGTTATAAGGGTCTCGGTGAAATGAATCCCGAACAATTGTGGGATACAACCATGAACCCGGAAAACCGGACCCTGCTCCTCGTTGCCGTGGAAGATGCTGCCGAAGCAGACCGGACTTTTGACATGCTCATGGGTAATGCGGTTGATCCACGCAAACGCTTCATCCAGACTCACGCGCGCAGCGTACGGAACCTGGATATTTAGTCCAGCCCTTGATTTAGCAAATGAGGCCAGTCCAAAAACTGGCCTTTTTCTTTTTTCATCCAACGGGTTTGATATGAAAGTACCATTCAAACCGTCCTACAATGTAGTGTAAAATGCTCTCAAGGATAGCTATTTCACAATAGTTATGTTGCTTATGATCAAATCGATGCGGTTTAATCTAACTTTAAATAAGATTTTGCAATTAATCGTACTGGTCTATCAGACTATTGCAGTTGCAATTTTCATGGCAGCGCTTGTATTTGCCTATTTTTGGTTGCAAGGTCCATTTTTGGGTGCGTTTTTCGAACCTACCATGGTTCGAAGTCCGGCTGGACCCATGAAAACCAGTGAAGCCTGGCAACTGTACAATCAGGGTGTCGCACATGGTGATCAGTTACTTTCAGTTGCGAATGAAGAGATTCATAATGCCCGTGATGTGCAGCAAGTTCTTGAGCGTTTCTTTCCGGGTGAGACGGTACCAGTAACAATACAGTCAGCAGCGGACGGGAAGCAGACAACTTACGATGTGGAACTGCATATGTTCCCTGTTTCGGACAGAGCTGCATACCTGTATGTTCCTTCGATTGTGGGGCTTGCATTCTTTGCACTCAGTCTATGGATCTTTGGATTACGTCGCAACGAGCCGGCAGGTCGCGCATTTGCAATCTTTACCTCATCTATGGCAATCGTAGCCGGTCTGTTCTTTGACCTTTACACAACGCACCGGTTTTCCTATATCTGGGCTTTTGCGCTCCCGATGGCTGGCGGCGCTTTATTGGATTTGACGCTGTCTTTCCCGCAAGAAGCCCGATTAGTTATGGGACGTCCCTATTTGCGTTGGGGAGGTTATCTGGTTGCCCTCGGTCTAGCGGGGTATTCCATTGTCACGATGTCTAACCTGCAGCAGCCCAGGGCTTATTTCTCAGCCTGGTACGCCAATTATTTCTTTGATGCAATTGCCATCCTATTGCATTTTGGCATGACCATTTATCGAGGTTTCTCGGCCAGGTCACCGGTTGTCCGTAGTCAGGCGCGGGTAGTGCTGATTGGTATCCTATTCTCGCTGGGACCGATGGGAATCTGGCTCGCTCTCTTCCCCTTAGGGTTGGTACCTTTTTCTCCCTACCTGTTCCTTCCTGTTATGTTATTCCCGCTGACTCTGGGTTATACGATTTTGCGTTATCGATTGGTGCGGACCGATATGTGGATTCGTCAGGGCGTTGTCTATTCCATTCTGACATTTATTACAGTCACCGGTTATGCTTTGCTGGTGAGCGGTTTCAGTTTAGTTTTCAAAGAGGCGATGCCTGCCAACAACCCGTTTGTGATCGGTGCCCTGATCTTTGTTCTGGCCGTAGCCCTGGATCCCTTCCGCAAACGTGTGCTTGATATTGTCGACAGTTCCTTCTTCCGTGGACAACGCATTTACGACCAGCGACTGCGCGATTTCAGTCACCAGATGACCAGTGTTCTGGATATTCAAAACGTTGGACGCATCCTGCGTCAACAGATCATCGACACGCTTGCACCCGAATATGTGCATATCTATTCATTCGATCCGGTCAATGACCAATACGTCAGCTTACCGGATGTTGACGGTCGTCCCAGTAGTGACGTACGGTTCCCATCCAACAGCGCGCTTGTTCAATATTTCGCCAGCGAGAACCTGCCCCTTTACCTGGATGGGGCCGCCTTGCCTCCCAGCCTGAAAGCCGAAGAAGCGCGCCTGAATCTGCTCGATGCCAAGTTGTTCATCGGGTTGGCGGGCAAAGAAGGCCCTATTGGGTGGCTGGCGCTTGGACAGCGTTTGTCCGGGCAACCATACTCCCCCCAGGACCTGACCTTCCTTGAGAATTTGGCTGACCAATCCTCGGTTGCCATCGGGCGTGTGCAAACTGTTGCCAACCTGGAACGCCGTATTCAGGAGATGAACGCGCTGACGCGTGTCTCGCAGGGTGTCAACATCACATTGACTTTCGACGATGTGATGGAATTGATCTTTGCCCAGACCGGCCAGATTATCCCCGCCAGCGAGTTTCATATCACACTCTATAGCGAAGCAGGGGATTACTATTATTATGCCTTTTGCATTGAAGACCGTGATCGCCTGGAAGAACGCGAGGATATTCCACAGCCATTGAATCTGGGGCTTGGTCAGGAAGTTATCCGCAAAGGTCGTCCGATATTGACTCAGGATTATCTGCGTGAATGCCAGGCTCGCAATGTGACGCCTGCTTTTCATGATGTATTCGCCTGGATGGGTGTTCCTCTCAATGCAGGCGCGGAAACGATTGGCTCGTTGGGGGTTGGCAGCCGCGATGCCAGTGACACTTATTCGCGTGCGCAGCTTGATTTGCTGCAAGCCATCGCGGACCAGACTGCTGGCGCCATTGTCAAAGCCCGTCTCTTAAAGGAGACACAGCAACGCGCTTACCAGTTGTCCACGTTGAACGACCTGACCCGGCAGTTGACCTCCACACTGGAACTGGAACCCCTGCTGCAAAACATTCTGGAAAACGCGGTCAGCATTTTAAATTGTGAAGCTGGCAGTTTATTCTTAGTTGATGAAAATACGGATGACTTGATTTTCAAAGTCACAGTGGGACCACCTTCTTCATCTGAATTGATTGGCCAACGTGTTCCGGCTGGTGACGGGATCGTTGGCCGCGCTGCACAGCAGCGTGAAGCGGTAGTCGAAAACCAGGCGCAAACCTCGCCCAGGCATTTCATTGGTGCTGACCAGCAAACCGGATTTACCAGCAAGTCGTTGCTGGCAGTGCCGTTATTGTTCAAAGACCGTGTCATCGGTGTAATTGAAGTTGTAAACCGTAAAGATGGTTTGCCTTTTATCGAAGATGACCAGACCCTGCTCTCCGCGTTTGCGAATCAGGCTGCGGTTGCTATTGAGAATGCCCGCTTGTTCACACTTACCGACCAGGAATTGGCCTCGCGTGTGGAAGAACTCTCTGTCATGCAGCGCATTGACCGTGAACTGAACGCCAGTCTCGAAATCAGCCGTGCTATGCGCATTACGCTGGAATGGGCCATGCGTCAGTCGAAGGCGGAGGCCGGGTTAATCGGCATGTTGGGAGAAGAAAAACTGCGTGTGATGGCTGAGCAGGGATATGGCGATTTGAACGGTCATTTCGCAGATGGGATGTTAACTCTGGATATGCCAGCTGCCGAAGTTGCTGTGCAAACGGCTCAACCGCAGCAAGTCTCTTTGCGGGCGGAGGCTGAGGACGGTATTCTGCCGGGGGCGCATACGCAGATTGTTATCCCGATTCGACGCGAAACGGATGTCATTGGCATGTTGCTGCTCGAGAGTGTCAGCGATTCACAGCAGGATGTCGCCTTCCTCAACCGTCTCAGTGACCATGCCGCTATCGCGATTTCGAACGCCCAACTCTATGAGGAAGTGCAGCAGGCAAATGAGGCTAAAAGTGAGTTCGTCTCCTTCGTGGCGCACGAACTCAAGAACCCGATGACGTCTATCAAGGGGTATACGGAATTGCTTGCAGCAGGCGCAGTCGGCGAGATCAATGAAATGCAGACCAATTTCCTGCACACGATCCGTTCCAACGTTGAACGCATGTCAACCCTTGTTTCAGACTTGAACGATAACTCTAAGATCGAGGCTGGCCGCCTCCGTCTGGACTACAAAGCTGTCGACCTGTCCGACGTAGTGGATGAGGTAGTCCGATCCACCACCCGTCAGATCGAGGAAAAAAAGCAGGTCATCGAGTTACAGTTGCCCGAGTCGTTGCCCCAGGTTTGGGCTGACCAGACTCGTGTGAGCCAGGTGTTGACCAATATTGTCAGCAATTCTCACAAATACACTCCTGAAGAAGGGAAGATTATTGTGGGCGCCAAGGTGTCTGCCAACCAATGGGATCCGGAAGGCGCAGCGCAAGTAGTGCATATCTGGGTCAAGGACGATGGCATAGGTATCAGCGCAGAAGACCAGCAAAAGATTTTTTCGAAGTTCTTCCGTTCGGATGACCAGAAGGCCCGGGAGGCGCCGGGCACGGGTCTGGGGTTGAACATCACCAAGAGTTTGATAGAGATGCAAGGTGGCAAAATCTGGTTCGAGAGCGAATTTCGTAAGGGCACCACCTTCCACTTTACAATCCCGGTGGCGGAGGAATAGTCAATGGCATTTCATGCTGCTGTCGGGCAGGCACAGGCGTTGGATGGCCGTGAAGCCAGCCTGCAGGCTACACATCATGCCTTGAATCGTCTCGGGGCAGTTGCACCCGGATTGGGGATAGTGATCGCCTCTCACCAGTATCGGGCACGGGATGTCGCCAGCGGAGCGACCAGTTTGCTGGGCAATGTTCCATTGATCGGCTTCAGCACACCTGCCGGGCTGACGGGTGACGGGTTACATACACACTCAGTTGTGGTGGCTGTCCTCAGCGCGGATGATCTGGAAGCCAGCTCGCATTGGTTGCCAGGCTATGCCCAGAGCAGCCGGGAGACCGCTTCTCAATTGAACATGCTGGTTCCGGAAAATGATGAACAAAATATCATTTTCTTTGCGGATGGTTTCAATGGGGACGCGGAGCAGTTTTGCAATTCAGTTTCAAAGAGCGATTTCCGCATTGTAGGAGGATTATCCTCGGGGGATTTGCATACTGGGAATACTTATCAAATTGCCGGCAGCCAGAATGGCGCTGGCGCGCTGTCGGCACTGATGTTTAGCGGGTTACGTATGGGCGTTGGTCATGCACACGGTTGGGATCCTGTCGGTGGTCAGATGCGAGTTACGCGTTCGCGAGGTTTCTGGCTGCGAACTCTGAATGCACGCCCAGCCTCCGAAACTTATGCAGAACTGTTTGGTTTCCCGGCTCGAGAATGGGGCTTCCCACCGCTCAGTCACATGGCGCGTCTCTATCCGCTTGGCATGGAGCAGGGCGATGAACTGGTGATCCGATCCCCGATCCGTGTAGAGGCGGATGGCAGTTTTCGCATGAACGCTTCAGTGCGGGACGGGGCGGATGCATTTGTCCTGGTGGGTAGTCGGATCAGTTGTCAGGAAGCCGCCCAACAGGCAACCCAACAAGCTCTGCGTGAGTTGGATGGCGTCAAACCGGCTTTTGCGCTGATTCTGGTCGACATTGCCTGGCAAATGCTGCTAAAAGCCACTCCAGGCGCTGAGATCGCCGCTATCCAGGAAATTATCGGGGAAGATGTCCCAATTGCGGGAGGTTACACACTGGGACAAATTGTGCCTGGAGTGGAAGGCGCACCGCCAGGGTTTTTGAATCAGTATATTGTGGTAGTTTTATTTGGGGAAGAGAAACAGAAATAAACTTCAACATGAAAATTTGAAGCCCGGCGTAATTGGCCGGGCTTCTTTTGAGGGAAGAAAGTTAAAAACCTATGCGGGATTAAACTTGTGGCAAATCCTTCATAGCTTCTTCGATTGCTTCGGCAGGATACTCATAATCTTCCAGTTTGCTGCTCAGGTAGGAATCGTAGGCGGCCAAATCGAAGTGACCGTGTCCAGACAGGTTGAACAGGATCGTTCGTTTTTCACCTTTTTCTTTCGCATCCAGAGCCTCGTCTATTGCAACACGCACAGCATGTGAGGTCTCTGGGGCGGGGATGATGCCCTCGGCTTTTGCAAAGGTTACTGCAGCCTCAAAGGTTGCGCGTTGCTTGACAGCAACAGCGTCTATCAGACCCGCATCACAAAACGCAGACATACTGGGAGCCATGCCATGATAGCGCAAACCGCCGGCGTGAATAGCGGGCGGCACGAAACTGTGACCGAGAGTGTGCATCTTGACAACAGGAGCCATCTTGGCTGTATCGCCATAATCGAATGTGTATTTACCTTTTGTAATGGACGGGGTAGCTGATGGCTCAACGGCAACCAGGCGGGTCCGTTGGCCATCTTTGAGATTCTGTCGCAAGAAGGGATAGGCAATCCCAGCGAAGTTAGATCCGCCGCCAACACATCCAATGACAACATCCGGGTATTCGCCAGCCATGTCCATCTGTTTGAGCGCTTCTTCGCCAATGATGGATTGGTGAGTCAACACATGGTTGAGCACAGAACCGAGACTGTACTTCTTCTTGCCTTCGGATGTTGCGGCAACTTCAACGGCTTCTGAAATAGCGATACCCAGGGAACCGGTGCAATCAGGATCCTTTTCGAGCATCATGCGTCCGAATTGGGTGCGTTCCGTCGGGCTGGGGTAAATGTCGGCTCCGTAAGTCTGCATCATGATTCGACGGTAGGGTTTTTGCTCGTAAGAAACCTTGACCATGTATACTTCCAAATCCAAATCAAAGAAGTTGCAGGCCAGTGCGAGCGCCGAGCCCCACTGCCCCGCACCGGTCTCGGTAGTCAAAGCCTTGGTGCCACCAGTTTTATTGTAGAAGGCCTGGGCAATAGCAGTGTTCGGTTTATGACTGCCAGCCGGGGAAACGCTTTCGTTCTTGAAATAGATGTGGGCGGGCGTACCTAAGGCCTTTTCCAAGCGTACAGCGCGAACCAGTGGAGTAGGACGATACAGTTTGTAGATCTCATGCACTTCTTCGGGGATGTCAATATAGGCATCGGTGGTTATTTCCTGCATGATTAATTCCATCGGGAAAAGCACGGACAGAAAATCGGGGGTGACCGGTTCAAGTGTACCGGGATGCAATACGGGTGTCGGCGGGAGCGGGCTGTCAGCGGCGATGTTGTACCAGGCTTTTGGCAGATCGGATTGATTCAAGAGAAAACGGGATTGTTCAGACATAGTAACCTCCAAATGATTTACGATTTTCGATTGACAATTTACCAATTACTTTTTACATTTTACTGATCGCCCTTCAAGGCGGGTGGAAAACGATTGCAAAAAACATCTCACTGCTCCAATGCTGTCAGCAAAAAATGCCTGAAATATCGTTCAATAACACCTTTTCACTGAATGACTGACTGTGCATAAGTCCCATCTTCTGATAGGTTTCCTCCAGGGTTTGCTGTGCGATGAACTTGGCCTTGACGGTGCCGCTGAACAACACTTCCAACAACATCTTGGGCTGGGAGATGTACTCCGCGCGGCGCTCGCGCAATGGTGCGAGATATGCATTCAACACTTCGGCCAGGCGGCGTTTGACTTCCACGTCACCAATCCTGCCCTTTCGATAACGGGTCTTGAATTCTTCGACTTCTTCCTTATCGGGATTGAAGATTTCATGGAAGGTAAAAACCGGGTTTCCGTCCACATGCCCGGGGTCTGTGGCGTGGATGCGTGTTGGGTCGGTATACATAGACATCACCTTGCGCTCTGTTTCTTCGGGCGTATCTTTCAGCAAAATAGAATTTCCGTATGAAGTGTGCATGGTTCGGTTATCCACACCGGGCAGGCGTGCCGCTTTCGAAAGCAGCGCACCCGGCTCTGGAAAAATATTGCCGTAGGTCTGATTGAAGCGCCGGGCAATTTCTCGTGACAATTCGATATGTGGCAGTTGATCTTCCCCGACTGGCACCACCTGCGCTTTATAGAGCAAAATGTCCGCCGCCTGCAAAACCGGGTATGTCAAAAGACCAAGCGAGGGTTGTAGGTTCAATTCTTTGATCTGTTCTTTATAGGTGGGCACGCGTTCCAGTCGCGAGACCGATGTCAACATGCTGAACAGTAATGCAAGCTGCGCGTGCTCCGGGATGATGGACTGCAGCACGATTGTCGAGCGCGATGGGTCGATGCCTGCCGCCAGCCAGTCGGCCAGCATGTTCAGGATGTTATCCTGGATGTGTTCCGGCTGTGCATGACCTGTGGTCAAAACATGCAGGTCAGCGACCAGGAAGAAGCACTCATGTGTGTCTTGTAAACGCGTCCAATTCTCCAGCGTCCCGACCAGATGACCGATATGACGTGGCCCGGTTGGGCGATGGCCTGTGAGAATTCGTTTTTTTGACATGTGAAACTCCTTCCTGAGAACGGATATCTTGAATTATGGGACGAAGATCGGACCCGCATCTTCCTGAGCGTCGAGTCTGCGTGCCGTCAAAATATCTTCTGCCGTTACTTCAACAGATTTTGCTACCTCGCCAATATGGCGTTCTTGCATCGGGTTTTCGGTTACGGTAGGTGTTTCTGCAGCATTGTCATTCATATTTGGTTCAAGTTGTGTGTTCATGGTTCCTTCTTTCTCCTTAGCGGAAATAACTCTGCGTTCTCAAGGGTGAAAACAAAAAAGCGTTCATCCCAAACATGGGACGAACGCATCTGCATCCGTGGTGCCACCCAACTTAGGCTGACCAGTGGTCTTAACGAAAAATTCCCTGCCGTCTCGCACCGAAGTGCCGTGCTCGCGGCACGGACGGTGATGAAGCACCAGGGAGAAAAGCCAGCCTCACTCATTCAGGTACGGGCTAACAGTTATCTGCTAACTTTATACCCTAGCTCTATAACGGGAGCATCCCGGCGCGGGCTACTTGCGCTTGAGCGTTCGCCCTGCGGCTCAGAGGTCCATTCGGCGCTGTCGGTTCGGGCAGGACTTTCACCGTTTGCCTGCTCTCTGTACCGTCGTCCAGCGCGTACTCGTCCTCGTCACAGCCTGTGTTTGATTGGTCGTGATTATACCCAGAATGGGCACAGAGTCAAGCCTGTTTACCCATTTTCATCAGTTAGACTATGTAATACCACGGTCACACCTGCCATCCTGCCCCGCAAGAACGGTCAGTGCGGTGTACGCGAGTGGCGCTTGGAAATTGCGCCTGTTGCATCTGCTAAAAACATCATTTTTAACCGTGAAGGGTATAATATGTTCATGATCGAATTGACAATCCCTGGCCGCGGGCCGCTGCGCATCCAGCATCTTGTCACTGATGTAAATGGCACTCTTGCCGTAGACGGTGTTCTGATAGACGGACTTACAAAACGCATCAATTCCCTGCGTGACAGGTTGGGAATTCATATGCTGACCGCTGATACGCACGGTCGACAGGCTTCCATTGATGAACAGCTTAACATAAAAGCCACACGCGTCCGTTCGGGGGATGAAGCTGGCGCAAAGGCTGAATTTGTCCGTCAACTTGGTGCAGATACTGTGGTGGCTATTGGTCAGGGTGCGAACGATGCACAGATGCTCAAAGCCGCCGCAATGGGAATCTGTGTCCTGTCACAGGAAGGTGTTGCTGTAGAGACACTGGTTTCTGCCGACCTCCTTGTTCCCGACATTTTTGCTGCCCTTGACCTGTTGGACAAACCCATGCGCATCGTTGCGAGCTTGCGGAAATGACATTTCCAAACGAGAAAACTCATCCTCCTGAGCCACATCCAGAGTCGCGTATCAGTGCCCGTGCCCGTCGTCGGCGTGCTCGCCGCTCCTTCTTCCCGAAAGATGCACAAGGCCGGGCGGCGATTCTCGCCACCCTGGCAAAGCGTGCCTATCCGTCGTACGACCTTTTTGTCTTTTCTCTGCTTTCAGGTGCTGTGTTGGGGGTTGGATACATTTTTGATTCATATGGTGTACTTTTACTTGGTATATTATTTGCCCCGCTGATGCTCCCTTGGGTCGGCATTGTGCTTTCGATTATCAGTGGCACGCCTCGTTTGTTCATACAAACATTTGTCGGGCTGTTGATCAGTTCGCTTCTGGTCTTTGGGGCCAGCGTATTAGGTGGGCTGGCTTCGCGCCTCATCCTGCCGCATACGTTTAATGCGGCGTTTACCCTCAGCCGCCTATGGTGGCCTGATCTGATCGTTATGGCTCTGGGCGCCATCCTGCTGACTGTTTCCTTTGTGCGCTCCGAAAGCAAGCCTTATTTGCCCAGCGTTGTAGTGGCATATGAATTGTTTATGCCACTCAGCGCCAGCGGATTTGGCCTAGGGAATGGTGTCGGTGACCTGTGGCCGCATGGTGTTTTGGTCTTCGTCGTGCATTTAGCATGGGCGACAACTTTTGGACTGATTACGCTGGCGATTCTACGCTTTCGTCCGCTTTCGGCCCTTGGATACCTCTTTGCATTGGGCGGGTTTGCGGCTGTTGTTGCAATCATCATCTGGTTGACCAATCCATTTGCGACTCGATCCGTTGACCCAATTGTAGGTGCTGCCCTGCCAGCTGATACTCCGACTCAAAATTCACTTTCGAGTGAGATAGCCACCTCCACAACGCTTCCACCTTCGACCTCCACCCTGCTGGAGCCGACTGAGACAGAATCCACCCTCGAAGAAGTTCCCGTAGAAAACGATGGTACCATTTCGCCCATTCCATTGACATTGGAAGTAACCTTGCCCCCAACCGAAACGCGTACCAGCACACCCGAGCCTGAGCCGACGCCTATCTATGCGATCATTCGCGCGCGCGAAGGCGGTGGGGCCTACATCCGCAGAGAACCGGGTGGCAATGTGATCGCGACCCTGGGAAATGGTTCCATCGTCCAGATTTTGCCGGAGACACAGGATTATAACGGTGTGTTGTGGATTCATATCTCTGCTACTCGCAACGACATTCGTGTCGAAGGCTGGATTATCCAATCCGTGCTCGAAACGGCTACCCCCGTTCCGAACTGGGAACCTTCAGAAACCCCGAATCCCACCCCATAGGGATACTTTAGAAAAAAGCAACTGCGCAAGGAGTCTCAATGCCTATCCATTTTGGTACAGACGGCTGGAGAGCCGTTATATCAGATACATTCACATACAGTAATCTGCGTATGGTTGCTCAGGCGATCGCCGACGCGGTTGCATCAGACCATTGGGATAAATCCGGGAACGGCGGGCCGGTTCCAAATCCAAAGAAGATCGTCGTTGGATTCGATACCCGCTTCCTGTCTGACCGCTATGCCGTTGAAGTAGCGCGGGTCCTTTCTGCCAACGGATTTACCGTCATGTTGACGCAGGCGGATGCCCCCACTCCTGCCATTTCCTACTCCGTCAAACATCATAATGCGATTGCGGCAGTGGTCATCACAGCTTCGCACAACGCGCCGCGCTACAATGGCGTGAAGCTCAAAGCGGCATTTGGCGGGTCAGCCCTACCGGAACAGTGTCGCCGCGTGGAAGTGTATATCAATGATAACGAGCAGCGCGCCCGCGGCCCCAACCTGATGGACTTTAACAAAGCGCGCGAAATCGGGTTGATCGAGAAGTTCAATCCCTTGCCCGACTATTTCAACCACCTGCGCACCTTGATCGATACAGACGTTATCGCTGACGAGCCCCAGCGGTTGGTGGTGGATTCCATGTATGGCTCCGGTCGTGGGGCGGTCAAAGCTTTTCTGCAAGGAACTGGTTGTGAGGTAGCTGAAATTCGGGGCGAAATGAACCCTGGCTTTGGCGGTGTTCATCCAGAGCCGATTGCAAAACATCTGGGACCGTTGGCTTCGGCCATCAGTTCAGGGATGGGAAATTTTGGTCTTTGTATGGATGGTGATGCTGACCGCATTAGCGCGATGGACGGACGCGGAAACTTTGTCGATCCACACAAAATCATGGCGCTCTCGCTTAAATATCTGGTCGAGAAACGTGGCATGAGCGGTGCAGTGGTACGCACGGTTTCCACCACGCGCATGATCGACCGGTTGGCTAAGCGCTATGGCCTGACAGTCCACGAAACGCCGGTTGGATTCAATCACATTGCCGATCACATGATGAAAGATGATATTTTGATCGGTGGTGAAGAATCAGGTGGTATTTCTTTCAAGGGACATATTCCCGAAGGCGATGGCACCTTGATGGGACTGCTTTTGGTAGAAATGGTCGCTGCTGAGAATAAAGCATTGTATGAAATGGTCAATGACTTGCTCGAGGATGTGGGACCAGCATTCTACGAGCGTACTGATTTGCGCCTGAGCCGACCGGTTGCCAAAGCTGAGATGACTGATTTTCTCACGAAGCAGGCCCCGGCTGAGATTGGAGGCGAGAAGGTATTAGAAGTCAGTACCCGGGATGGGGTCAAGTACATCATGGCAGATGATTCATGGCTGCTCATCCGTCCTTCAGGTACAGAACCGGTGTTACGTGTCTATGCTGAGGGCCGCACTCCTGAAATGGTCAAGGAATTGTTGGGGTATGGTGAGCAGGTCGCTGAGTCTGTTGTTTAATTATTCTTTAAAAAAATAGACCCCGAGAGCCTCTAATGACTTTCGGGGTCTATTTTTATAATAAGTCTATGTTCGTTATTGTGTTGGTGAGCCTCGCAGCCTGCGTGCCAGGAAGATGACGATCACCAGAACCATCGCCGCGATCACCAGGCCTGGCAGTCCGAACTCATCTGCGATGCCGGATGTTGGCAGTGCAGTAGTTGTTGCTACCACAGTCGATGTGGATTCGGCCAGTTGCGTAAATCCGGCTGCAACGGTCTGAGTTGCAGGGTCAGGGGTGAATGTAAATTCCGGCGTATCTGTTGAGGTTGGTTGAGCAACGACGAGCGTTTCCGTTGGGGGAAGCGTCTCAGTTGCCTGTGGTGTTTGGGAGAGATCGAAAGCAACGCCTGTGGCAGTCAGCGCTTCGTTGACTTGCGCATTTTGAGTAGCCAGGGCATTTTGTTCTCCAGCTTGTTGAGCAGCTCTTTGCTGTGGCAAAATAACCAACGCATACCCTGCCAGGCAGGCAATGGAAAGCAGCACGATGCCGCCTAGAATACCCGCTGCAATCAGGAAGGTGCGATTACTCGATTCCTCCGGTGGGGCCTCTTCATCATCAAAATTAAGATCATCGCCTTCGTACATAATTCACTCTCCTCACTTTCTTTGCAGCGTAGCCATATCTGGCTGTGGTTACGTTAACAATATTATCCCACAATTTCCAAGTTTACCAAAGGAACAAGGATTTGTTCATCGTCTTCCAGCTTGACATTTGCTGCAGGTGCGCGTAAACCACTGGGCAATTTTGACAACCCGGGAAGTAATTTGCTCAAGGTTCCGATTTCTCCGGCATGTGGCGCGCGGCGCATGCGTACAGTTTGCCCGACTTCCAACATTTCTGCGTTGGTAGGAAGGGGTGGTTGTTGTGAGACCGGTAATTGGATAATGATTTCAGGTCGCGCGCCGGTGTAGCGGTTGAAGGCTTCGGCGTTGATCGTGACCTCTCGCTTTGCATTGCTGGTTAACAGCTTGTAGGCTGCGGAATTCATCGGGATTTTTCCAAACCCGTCAATTGCTATGATTGGGAAGCGCATCTGCTGTGCAGCGGGCAGCAGGCCGGGTGATATGCTCGATAGGATCAATCCGCGCACAGGCAATTCAGCAGCGATGCGCAGAGTTTCTGCATCTTTCACGATCCCGGCCAGGATGATGGAGCCTCGCAGGCTGACGTCCAAGCGTGAAGCGTTGAGTACATCATCTGGATTTTCGGTGAAGTTGAGCAGCAGGCCGGTGTCGGTGCGTCCGTTGCCCCAACTCCCCTGGATGAGCGCGCCCATCGTGCGGATGATTGCGCCCCGATTGGGGACGAGTTCTACAACAGTACCGGGAATACCGGCTCTGAGCCGGATCGCGGCATCGCCGGTTTCCATCAGGACCTGCCCCCCCCCAGCTGCGACGACACGCCCCTCACGCGGCGCGCGAATGGTGCGCGACATGAAGCCTTTTCCAACGGCGATTTCGGTCCCCTCGTTAACGCGCTCATTCTCTTTGACACGGATCAGGCGGTCGGCGGCATTGGCAGAAATACCCAGCGTGCGGGCAACATCGATCAATACATGTTCACGAGACCAGATAGCTTCAGCGATCACGTCTGTCGAGGAAACCTTCTGGTTGAGCTTTGCCGTTACGGTTCCAGCAATGGGCAGCACACGCTCACGCTCAATGGTTGTCAGAGGCAGGATATGGTTGACAGGTGCTAACATAGAATCAACCTCCCACTGTCCAGAGCCATTTTTTGAACAATTCGCGGCGACGCACTGGGTCTTCCGGCAGCGCCAGTGGCCTGCCGCGCGCGTCGATGACGACGCCCATGGCCCCACCAGCAACCTGTACAGCGGCAGTGCGACCGGGACCATTGCCGATATCGGAGCGATGCAGGGGGTGCAGGGTTAGCCGGGCTGTTTGTCCTGTGTTAAGCGGCAACAGTTCGAGCCCGCCAAATTTGACCTCCGCGCGTACATCAGAGCCGTCTTCATAGGTAAGGCGTGCCCTTATCACGGGTGTGCCGTGGCTGGCCGAACTGATGACCGATACGATCGTGCCCAGGCTCATGAACGCGCCCGATTCCAGGATCTGCACGGGCAGGAGATGATTGGATTCAGCCGCCGCACCTAACAACGGAAGCAGGTTGTTTTGGTCGAGAATGATCGAGGTGATCCCAACGGGTTGCAGCGCATCCAGCAACAGCAAGAGACTTTGCCCGGGTGTGGGTGCGTCGCTCACCGCGCCTCCTCCGGCCAAAATGGGTTCGAACAGCGGCATCAATCCTTTTTGGATGTAGCGTGTCTCGGGCGGGAAGTTGCGCCTGGCCTCTTGCATCGCCAGATACAACGCCTGACGGGAAATGGCATGCGCGATGGCATGGTCTTCTTTGGTTGCCGGAATGGTGCCCGGGTAAAGCGTCCGTTGAAATAAGTAATCACGTACAACAGTGGGTGAAATATCGAGCGGCAGCCAGCGCATGATGTCTTCAAGTTGCGTGTATTTCAGGAGGCCGGGCAGGTCATCACCCAAGCCAAATTGAGGATACACGCCCAGAGTGAGCTTACCATTGAAGCCGGCAGCAACCACGGCAGCAGTCGTGCCGATGTCTACCCCCAGGATGCCGCGGCTTGCCCCGTTCATCTGACTCAGGAAACGGATGATGCGCCCTTCGGCATAAGCCGTGGGCAGCGTGCGCCCACCTGTCCAGGAATTCAGTTCATCCACGCCCGGCATGTTCCGTTTGCGCACATCCGAAAAGACCTGCGCCAGTTCACGGGCGGCGGGAGTGATGTCTTCCGTATCAAGCGAAGGACGGATATTTGGACTGAAATGCAGTGACGGGGTTAGATTTCCGAGCGATTCTCTGACAGAATCTTTCAGGCTCTGGTTGCCTGCAAACAGAATCATTGGGCGTTTCTCTTCCGGCATCAGGTAACAGGCCAGGCCGACCGATTCAACAATCTTTTGGAGAGAACGTGATGCGCCGCCGTCCGTGCCGCCAGCCAGGATGATGACGTCGGGACGGGCGCGCAAAATTGCATCGATCTGCTCGTCCGGTTTGCGCTGGTCATTCAGCCCGAACGTTTCCAGAACCTGCAGATAGGCAGTCTCTGCCAGACGTTGCGCGCTTTGCATAGATACATCGGAGAGCAAACCAACTACGACTGCGCGCAGCGCCGGACCTGCTGAAAGTGTGGCGGCGAACGCATCCACACCGGATCCATCAGCCTGCACCGGTGTAATGAGCTGATTGCTCTGGTCGAGAAAGATTTTCCCAGTGACCGTTTGTAAATTGAAAATGGCTTCGTGCATGCCCAACGAGATGTCATTAAAAGGCGCTTCTGCGGTCGAGGGCGCCTGTCCGGAGGCAATAAAGCGATACTGACCTTCGACCACATCGAAGTACACCGCTCGCGTTGATGACGCACCGACGTTTACAGCCAGGAGGGAGGTGTCTTGAAGTAATGATACAGGCATAAGATTAGAATAATTGCATCAATTGAGTAAAGAAATTACGCATTGAATCCATGCGCTCGATCAGGGCAGTCAGCGCAGCCATATAGACGCCAGCAAATAGCACGCCAAAAGTAATGGCAATGTATACGCGCCCGACCCAGGAAAGGATATTGACCAGAATATTGCGACGGACCGAGCCGTCCGTTTTTTTTGAGGCGCCAAACTGAAAGTATGCCAGCGTACCGATCACGCCGACCAGCACGAATGCACCGTTCAGGATCATGAAAGCTGCATTGGTATTGCGCTGCACGGCCAGGCTGACATCGAAGCCATCGAAGGTGGCATTGATCTGCGGCAGCAGGGTTCCCAGCACCGCGCCGCCGATTACCACCGCAGCACCCACACCGACCAGATAAGCCATGGGCAGTTGACCGATATGGGAAAAACGGGGTGAAATCTTGAAAAGCAGCAAGATGCTTCCGAGCAACGGAATCACCAGCGAAGCCGCCAGACTGGGATTGGCGAAAGCCTCTCCAGAAAAAATCGGCTGGAGCAATAACGGTTGGATGATTTCATTCCAGGCTACGGCTGCTACGTATCCCGCGGAAACACCCACAAAAATATAGATCATGGCACGGAAAAGTGGGTTGTCACCGATAAGATAACTCAAAATAAGAACGGTAACAATAAAACTGATGCCGGCAGAGATCAAGTCAGGCGAAATTTGCATATTATGCCTCCCCCTGCTGGTTACGACTGGCCTGCCAGCCTGCGAACAGACTCCACAGCGACCCCAATACGATTATCGCAGCCGCCATCAGCAAACCGAAACCATACGCATCCCAGTAGCGGCGGACCATGCCAGGGCGTCCACTGTTTACCCGTTCAATTGGGGCGCTGCCGCCCAGTCCGGTGATCATTCCATCAACCTGCCCCGATTGATAATAGGGCTGGATCATCGGTCCGGATTGCGCGCTGGAAATGACCAGCAGACGGGCTTCTCCTCGCGCGTTCTCAGTCTGCTCGATCCAGATGCGGGCTGTTTCGATATCATTGGTTAATAAGATAATGGCGGCGAAATCAGATAAGTTGCCAACACCTTGTAAGGCGGGAGTTTCCCAGGCATTTTCTCCGGTGGTAGTGAGCGGTTTTGTGCTTACCGGGCTTTCGGAAAAGGCCAGGATCCCTGCAGCACTACCGGGTAAGTAGCCCAGATTGACAAATTGTTGGTTGCGTTCATAATTATGGCTGTCTTGCTCAATTGCCATAAGGCGCTCAGCCAACCCAGTGCCTGTCGGAGTGGAAGAAATCAAGCTCAGCCGTGGAGCTTTGAGCGTCAGCATATGATCGATAAATGGTGCAGCGGCGGCTTCTATTTCGCCTGCGAATGCGGCTTCATAATCGAAAATCAACAAAACCGGTGCATCTGTTGGCAGGCTGCTCTGGATATAGTTCAATGCGGCGGAGGTTTCAAGAGGGGCACTGGTGGGCATCGGGTTGATCTGCATGCCGCTGAAAACTGTCCCACCAACGACCAGAATTACCAAAACTGCAATTACCCAGCGCAGGATACGCTGAGTAGTCACCGCTTTTTGCGTGCTAACCGGTTTAGGATGAACCTCTTCGGCCAATAACCGTTCCAGCAAGGTTGCGTTGGCCTGCTGTTCTGCGCTGGCTTCCAGCCTGATCGCGTAGGCCTTGGGTGTGCTTGAAGGGCCAACGCCTGGCACGGCAGGCAGCACACCGCGTAAACCGGCCAGCGGACCTTGTTCTTCAACGGGCTGCTCTTCAATTGGTTCATCTTCTGTTTCAGAGATAACCGATTCAACCGGACGCATGGCCTGCACCCAACTGGGCAACTCACCAGGATCCAGTTCATCTGCCTGTGCGCCAACAGGTGCTGCTTCGTCCCCTTCGGCTATACTTTCAGTATCGGTTAACCAATCTGGCATATCCATGTTGAAAATGGACTCCACGTCCTCCGTGGATATGGGCTTACCCTCATCATCTACAAAAGATGGTGTCGGTTTATCAGGCGTTACCGTTGAAAGTTCGTCTGACTCTACAGGTTGCTCGGTCTCAACAGTTTCTTCACCCATGGACGAAAGCCAATCGGGCAGTTCATCCTGAGCAGCCGGTTGTGCTGTGTCCGGAGATTCAGAAGATGTTGCAAGAAGTTCATCTTCCTCTTGTGTACTCCCTTCCTCTCCGAGAGATGACAACCAGTCTGGCAAGTCCCTCTCATCAGACGGTTGGGGCACCGGAAACTCTTCAACGCTTTCTTCTTCAATTGGAGCGGCCCAATCGGGTACCTCTTCGACATCGGCAGGCTCTTCAGCAAATGGTTGAGATCCGCTTTCGGTGTCTTCACTTCCCAGTGACGAGATCCAGTCCGGAATCTCATCCTCGGATGAAAGTTGAGGAGTTACCCGCTCTGATTCTGCTTCAGGGGTATCATCGCCCAGCGAAGCCAGCCAATCAGGTGTACTTTCCGCCGATAATTCTATGTCCTGTTCTGGAGTACCTTCTGCAGTTTCTTCTTCCAGAGATGACATCCAATCCGGGGCGCTCTGATCAATTGGTTGATCCGTCTCTTGTTGTGGAACGGATTCTGTTTCTTCCTCACCGAGGGATGCCAGCCAATCGGGCAGTTCACCTTCGCTGGCAGGTGCCGGTTCTTCGGGCGTTATCTCTGCAGGTGAGAAACTTTCGTCTTCTTCTGCGGTTGGTTCATCTGCGCCTTGCAACCAGGCGGGTAAGCCGGTATCAATTGGGGCCTCGTCTTGCATGGAATCTGCTTGAGAGGGGGATTCCGCTTCAAAATCGGCACCCCATTCAAGGTCCGCGCTTGAGGCGGGTGGCTGTTCGAGTTGTGTTGGCTCTTGTGTTCCCAGGTCTGACATCCAGCTAGGGATATCATCGGCTTGACTTTCCTCTTTCTCGGAGGTCGGGGCATCTTCGCCCAGCATGCTCTTCAGGGCAGCCAGGTCATCTTCTTCCGTAGATTCTTCTTCGTCCGCTATCTGCCCGGTTTCGCTTCGCAGACCAGCCAGCCAATCAGGGATTTCATCATCTTCGTCGGCTTGGGATTGTAGACCGGCCAACAGATCAGCGGGCTCTTCGGGTTCAGGTTGCGGCGCTTCTTTCTCAGCCGGAGCTTGCTCGGCACTTTCATCATTCTCAGCATCCTCAGCCGAATCACGTGACTGTTGGCGTATATCGCGCAGCCATTGCGGCAGAATGGGTTCCAGATCACTCGTATCCTGGTCTGTAGGTTCCTCGCCGGGATGGATGGGAGGCTGCGAGCGGGCTAATTCATCGGTAACGGGTTTCAGGCGCGCTTCACAATACTGGCAGACATCCAGCTCTGCAGGGTTGGGCTTACCACACATGGGGCATTTGATCTCTTCAGCCATCAATTGCCTCCGTAAGGACGGTCGATCACGAACAAAACGCGCAGACCGGTGGTAAGCGCGCCTAACGCTACGCCGATCAGGATGCCGCGTGCGCCCGCCACTGCAAAGAATTGAGTGATAAACCACTCTACTACTTCGGCTCCGGGTATTCTCCCGAAGGGCAGGGGCGCAGACATCAGCAGGATAACGACGACGATACCCAGAAAGATAAAGCTCATCGCATCAGCACGCCGTCGCAGCAGACGTGCGCTGGCATAGATCAATGTGACAGCCAGCAGTGCCAGCAAGGTGGCTTCTGCCGGGATGATGATTGCATCTAAAGCGAAATTCAGTACGAGTCCGTTGGTGCCACCCGCTATCCCCAATACGGCTGTGGCGAACATTGAAAAGATCAGCAGGATGCTGTAAGCGATTCCCTTTTGGCGTGTGCGGATCTTATGCCAGTGGACTCCAAAAAGGTTGAACACGCCCAACAGGACAGCAAATGCCGCTATGATAACCGCCCATTGCACCAGTGCCGGCCGAATTTCGAGCAACATGCTAGCCGGAACAAAATATCCCAGCAATACAAGCAAACCAGCGGCGATGGCAACAACAGCAGCAATAATGCGCATTATATAAGTCCGAATAATTTCAGGGCCGAACCGCCCAATAAGATCAAAATAATGGCCCAGCGAAAGATATCTTGCACCTGCAGACTAACCTGGTGAGCGCGCCCGGCGTCGCTGTAGGCCCCCGCGGCGAATAACTCTTCGCCGATCAGCGGTTCGTCCACACTGGCGTAGAGCACGGATTGGGCAACCGGGTCAACGGTAGCCGCTACCGTCGGACCATTGGTCCGCTCAGCGGTATCGGTCAGCAGGGCAATTTCCGAGCCAAAATGACCGATGAGAACATTGGAGGATACATTTTCATCCCGTATAGATGGAATGGCACCGGCAGCGAAGGAAAAGGGAGTCAGGCCGGTCAAACGTCCGGTGGCGGGATTATAAATGTCCTCTGCGCCTGCAGCTTTGTACCCGGCTTGCAAGGTGTCACGTGAGAGAATTGCTAGGTCCGCCGCACCGGATGTGACGACAGGTGGTTTATCGCTGGCTGAGGTCTGTTCGGAAAGATGACGCAACATGGCCAACCCGGCCAGCCCAGGTGCACCGTCCAGTGTTTGCAGTCCACCGCGGCCCAACGAGATGTGTAGTCGTGTGCCATCTTCAACTGAGATGCCAATCGCGCGTTTCAGGCGTGTAAACGCCGGAATCACGCGGAATACAGGTACCGATTTGCGTCGGAGAAACGCAAGCCCCAGTAACAGTCCAGCCGCGACCAGAACCAGTATAAAACCGATTACACTGCTCATACAGAGTTCTCCTCGCGCAAGTAGTTGGCAAATGCCAGCACTTCATTGTCATCTTCGAAGATTTGCGCCAGGGCCTGCATCTGTTCTCCGCCCAGGAACGGCCGGGCAAAATAAAGCACCTGGGAGCCGAGCAGGGTCAAAGGACCTCCTGCTTCGAGCAGCCAGGCGGCGAAGGCGGTCAGTTTCCATTGGTGGAGACGTTCAGCCCAGGCGGGCCAATAGGCGCGCGGTATTTGCATGAGTTGAGTATAGCATAAATTTTAAGGTTGGTTACACGCTGACCTGCCCCAAATGGTCTACAAAGAACCCTATTTGAATTGCAAAATGCTTGCAATCCTGAATTGGTTATTTTCGTCTTTTGTCGATAAAAATATGAAAAAGCTCCCATAGTATAATCCGCATAGAAATCCCCCTGATGGAGGACCCATGAGCGAACAAAAGACTAGTCTTGAAGGTAAAAAAATCCGTGTACTGGTAGCCAAACCTGGTTTGGATGGACATGACCGCGGTGCAAAAGTGGTTGCACGCGCCCTGCGGGATGCGGGTATGGAAGTTATCTACACCGGACTACGCCAGACCCCGGAAATGGTAGCTGAAGCTGCATTGCAAGAAGATGTTGACGTCGTGGGCCTATCCATTCTTTCGGGTGCGCATATGGCGCTCGTCCCGCGTGTGTTGGAGTTGCTCAAGGCCAACGGTCAGGAGAATGTCAAGGTCTTTATCGGTGGCATTATCCCGGATGAAGACCTGTCCCGCTTAAAAGAGATCGGCGTAGCCGGAATTTACGGCCCTGGCGCTTCAACGGAAGATATTATCCGGCAAGTAAGAGAAGCGGTGACAGGATAATTTTCCGCGCATAATGAGCTTAGCAGAGCAACTCCTCTCCGGTAACCGCCTGGCGTTGACCCGCCTGCTGACACAGGTGGAAAATGACACATCCGAGGGCCACGTCGCACTGACTGAACTTTTCCCGCACACAGGGAAGGCGCATTTGATCGGTGTGACCGGCGCGCCGGGAACGGGCAAGTCTTCACTGGTCAACCAACTGGCGCTTCACTTTCGCAAACAGGAAGAACGCCGCGTGGCGGTTGTGGCGGTGGACCCATCCAGTCCGTTTACGGGTGGGGCGGTGCTGGGTGACCGGGTGCGGATGCGCGACCTGGCAGGTGACCCCGGTGTGTTTATCCGATCGATGGCTTCGCGCGGCTCGCTGGGCGGTCTGTCGCAGACTACCGCCGGTCTGGTACAGATTTTCGATGCGGCTGGGTTTGACACCATTCTGATCGAAACGGTCGGTGCGGGGCAGGCGGAGGTAGAAATCGCCCGACTGGCGCATACCACACTGGTGGTCGAAGCGCCCGGATTGGGTGACGACATCCAGGCGATTAAAGCCGGGATTTTGGAGATTGCCGATGTTCTGGTGGTCAACAAGGCTGACCGCCCAGGTGTGGAGAACACGCTCAAGGCGCTTAAGAATGCGCTGGAGTTGGCGCACCCCGTGCGACATATGTTCCAACATCATGGACAACTGGAAGCGGTCGAAGCGCCGGATGAACCGGTCTACAACTCATGGATTCCACCCATCCAGAAAACGGTTGCGACCGAGGGCACGGGCATCAGTGAACTGGCGCATGAAATTGCCCGTCACGCGGAGCACTTGCGTGAGAGCGGCGATTGGACTGTTCGCGAGCGTAGCAGGCTGGGGTCCGAGTTGGATGCGCTGCTGCAAGGGACTTTGGTGAGACGTTTTCATGAGCAGGTTCCTGTTTCCAGATATGAAGAAGTGCTCGATCAGGTTTTCCAACGCGAACTTTCTCCCTTGGAAGCGGTCAAAGTTTTGTTGAATGGACGGTCCGAATGAGCATCATTTATGGTGAACGGGTTCGGCTGCGGGGTGTGGAACGCAGCGATCTCGATAAATTTATGGAATGGATCAATGATCCTGAAGTGACGGAAGGCCTGTCAATGTTTTTGCCTATGTCGTCCACGGATGAAGAGAAATGGTTCGATGGGGCGATGGAACGCTCGCAAGAAGAGAAACCGCTGGTGATCGATATGAAGGATGGCAAGAAATGGCGCCTGATCGGAAACAGCGGTTTTCTTAATTTCGAATGGATCGCACGTGCGGCGGAAGTGGGCATCATGATTGGCGATAAGACAATCTGGAACCAGGGATATGGTACCGAGGTGATGAGGTTGTTAGAGCGCCACGGGTTCGAGACCCTGAACCTGAATCGGATTTATTTGCGAGTGCATGCCGAGAACAAACGCGCCATTCGCGCTTACGAAAAGGCTGGTTTTGTGCACGAGGGACGCATGCGCCAGGCTGTATTCAAGCATGGGGATTATGATGATGTTTTGTATATGAGCGTTCTACGTGACGAGTGGAACGCCCGAAAGAAGGAGGGTCAATGACCCCTCATTCCTACCGTGAGATGAAAGTGTACGGGGATATTATGTTGTTTGCCGGAACGGGTTCTCCCGAACTGGCACAGAAAATCTCGGATTATTTGGATATTCCCCTGTGTGGTCGTGATGTGATCGAATTTCCCAACGAGAATTTGTTCATCAAATTGCATGGCAGCGTGCGCGGACAGGATGTATACGTTATCCAACAAACTGCGACAAACGTTCATCGCAACCTGATGGAGTTGCTGATCATGGTCCAGACACTGCGTCTGGACTCTGCAGCGCGCATCACGGCAGTTGTGCCGTATCTGGCGTATGCCCGTTCGGACAAGAAGGACCAACCGCGTGTGCCGATCACAGCGCGTCTGGTGGCGGACATGATTGAGGTTGCGGGGGCAGACCGTTACATGACCCTCGATCCGCATGCCGGTCAGATCCAGGGGTTCTTCACGGTTCCTGGCGATGTGCTGACTGCTTCGCATCTTGTCATAGAGCATATCACTAAGAATTTACTCCCGCATTTGAAAGACCCGGTCGTTGTCGCTGCAGACCTGGGCTTTGCCAAGAAAGGTCGCAACTTTGCCGCTGATTTGGACACCCCCATCGCTTTTATTGAAAAACGCCGCTCTACCAACGATGCCAAAGCAGAAGCGTTGACTCTAATTGGTAACGTGGAAGGGCGTGATGTCATTATTGTGGACGATGAGGTGGATACTGGCGGCTCAACGTCGCAGGCTGTCCATCTGGTAAAGGATAAGGGCGCTCGCGACGTTTATCTGACATTTATCCATAGCGTGCTATCCCGCAACGCAGCGCAACGTCTGGCTGCTTTGCCCCTGAAACACATTATCACCACCGACGCAGTTCCCATTCCTCCTGAGAAGCTGGTGTATCTTGAAGACCGCATCACTATTCTTTCGGTATCAGAGTTATTAGGAGAGGTCATTCGTCGTGCGCATGAGGGGCGTAGCGTGGGTGAAATGTTCAACGAATAGTCGTTTTTCGTTCAAATGCCCGAGCTGCCTGAAGTCGAAACCATTGCACGCAAATTACGGCCGGAGTTGGTCGGTAAAAGTATCTTTAAAGCTGACCTGCTCTGGCATCGTACGCTGGCAACACCCAGCCCGGCGAAGTTCCATAAACAGATCAAAGGGCAGGAAATCCAGGAAATTGGCCGTCGTGCCAAGTATTTTGTCATTAAATTGTCAGAGTACACCCTGTTCATCCACTTGCGTATGAGCGGAGATTTGTATATAAAAGAAGGTGACGCATCAACCGAGAAGCACGACCGCTTGATTATGAGTCTCGATCCCGGTAGCAAAAAACTGGTCTTCAACGACACGCGCAAGTTCGGACGGGTTTGGCTGGTGCAAGACCCTGATGAAGTGATCGGCGGGCTGGGGCCAGAACCGTTGAGCGAGGAGTTCACAGCTCAGATGTTGTATGAAGGATTACAATCCCGGCACAGACAGTTGAAACCTTTGCTGCTCGACCAATCCTTTTTGGCCGGGATGGGCAATATCTACACCGACGAAGCCTTGCATAAGGCCTGTCTGCACCCGTTGGCGAAATCCAGCTCGGTTAGTTGGGAGCAGGCCGGAGCGTTGTGGGAAGCGATCCGGGAAGTGTTGCGGGAAGGCATCCGTCGCAATGGCGCCAGTATCGACTGGGTCTATCGCGGCGGCGAGTTCCAGAATTATTTCCGCGTGTATGACCGTAAGGGTCAGCCCTGTCCGGTTTGCGGGACGACGATCGAGCGTCTGGTAGTTGGACAACGTGGCACCCACATTTGCCCGAATTGTCAGAAAATTGGGAGTTGACTATGCTTGAATGGTTACAGAATCCAATTGTTTCCATCGCGTTTGCGATTGGCCTTATGTTCTTCGGCTATTTTTTCGGCCTGTTCGAAGGTCGTGGTCAGGGATACAAGCGCCGGCAGGAAGAAGAAGCGGAGAAGAAGGAGACCAAACCAGTAGCTGAAGAACCAGCGCCAGCCGTTCCTGTGGTGTCTTCTGATGAAACTCCTGTTTTGGATGTCAGTAAGGATAAGAGTGGGGAACTGCGCCTGATGCTGGATGGCCAGCATACGGATCCGTCCAGCCTGAGTATGGAACAGCGCAAGCGTTTGATCGAGGTATTGACCATGATCCGGCCCTGGTTGGAATCACCAAAATCGGCACGACCAGCGCAGCCCAAACCTGCCTCTTCCCCACGTGAAGCGCGTCCACCGGCAGCCATCCCTTCTCCTGAACCTTCCCCCGCGTCAACGGCTGCTTCTCGACCGGCCTCGCCACCACCGGTTAGTGAAGATAGTGCCCCGGCTGCGTCATCAAATAGCATTGTTGCCCAAATCGATTCGATCTTGCAAGCTCACATTGCTGGTACGCCATTGGTCGAAAGAGGTATTCGTTTGCAGGAGTCACCCGAAGGTGGCGTGATTGTCTGGGTGGGGATCGACAAATTCCAGGGTGTTGAAGATGTGCCGGATGAGAATATCAAAGCTGCCATACGAGCGGCCATTGCCCAATGGGAGAACAAGTACACATCGGGAACTTAGTGAAATGCCAAAGGGCCTGGATTTTTCCGGGCCCTTTTTGATCGGTTATCTTGCAAAGTTTTTTACTCGCTCTTCTTTCAACTTCAGTCATCATACAAAACCGGTTTTTCGCCGACATGATAGTACGAATAGATTTCCGAAATCTGACCATCGCGAACATAAATGCAATCACAAGCCGGGTTCTCATTGACCAGATATCGAACGGCAAATTTATCACCATCCTCGATCACATCCAGGGTTTTTAAAACAGGGCTAAAAAAAGCTTCCGGATTTTCCCGGACCATGTCGAGATAGGCTTTTCTGCCTCTGATAACCCCAAAAGGACTTGTGTGGACAAAATCTTCGGCCAGTTCAAGTTTGGAAATATCTTTTTCGCGGAACGCATCAAACCAGGCATCAACAACTTTTCTGTTTTTCACAATAAACCTCCAATTCAATCAATTGGTTTTAGTTTTCCATTTGCAAGGATAGGAACAGGCGATTATCTTAAACCCATACTTCTCTAAAGTGGGAAGACTCATAGGGCTACAAAAATACATCTGGAACATTTTCCGGGTCGAGCGCAATAATGACTTCGGCCTCTTCGATAACAAACCCATGCGCCTCTTATCTTTCTTTCAAATCTGCTTGTACTTTATCCCAGCAGGGCCTTAAGTCCCTCTCCCAGAGTGCCCTGCCAACTGACGTAGTCATGCCCGCCTCTGAATTCAACGTAGTGGACCGAGTAGTCTTTTTCTGTCAGTGTATCCCGCATGTGACGGTTGGCCTCCAGAGTGTTCGGTCTGCCTCTCAATTCTCGATAACTGTTTTTCTCCAGAGTACCAACGTCCAGATGGAATTTCAGTGATTCCTTTTCTCGCAGCGCATATTGATGAGTCAGCCAGCTAAAGTCGGTTTCCCAAGACGGGCTCAAACTGAATGCGCCTGATTGGGATAATACATTCCCAAAAGTTTGAGGATGTTCCAAGGCAGCATAAGCCGCTGCTAAGCCTCCGGCGCTTGAACCCCCGATCACTGTCTTGGCAGGGTTGGTCGTGACAGCGTACTGCAAATAGATCCAGGGCATCAACTCGGAAACGATGAACTGGTTGAATGGCGGATGGAAGACCAACTCCTTCAATCGCGTTTCCGTGTCTAAACTGTCCAGCATAACCACAACGGTTGGCGGGATGAGCTGGTCCGCAATCAGGTTATCCAAGATAGTGAACGTTTGCATCAAATTTGCATAGGCCCATCCATCGAACAAGATCATCAATGAAAGCGGTCTGCCTAATTCGGCTGTGTATTTTGGCGGGGAATACACCCAAACACGTCTATTGTTCCCAAGGATTTTGCTTTCCAACGTTTGGAGATGTACCTTGCCCTTGGCGACACCTTTTTGCGGCGTTACCCAGGGTTGGGTCGACGCATCAGGCAGTTCCAGTACAGAGCGGGCAAACTTTACTCCGGTAGGGTCTTCGTCTTTAGTGTAAAACGCGAAGATGTTCGGGTTGAAGGGATCGGGCAGATAAGGGTCAAAGGCAGAGTCTTTGCTCCCATGCACGGAACCAGACCGTTTTTCAGGGAAGAACTGGTAAGTCGCGCGTAGGTCGGATGGTAAGGGCAGGCTGAGATACCAGATGTCTGTATCCGGTATGAGCATCATGTAGTGTTGGCTTGGGTTGGTCATCAGGCTGATCAACGAAACGCTCAGCAGATCCTCCCTGGCCTGCCATAGAAAAGTCACCAGACGATGCCCCTCATCGCCTTCGATTCGCTCGACCAAAGGTGTCCCCTGGACTTTGATCTCTTTCCAGAATGATCCCAAAGCGCCTTTTTTCCCGGCTTCCAACTCGCCCTGCAATTGTTGTAACCGCGGGCTTGTAATAGCGCCTTTCTCAACCATTGATGATCTCCAAAGAACTAGCAAGGATTACAACACACAAATCCACATTAACATTAAGTTATCCGAGTTGTTTTGGTAACCAATCAAATGTACTCCCTTTGTGTATTTATTCGAACAGTCCCTCCACACTCAGATACCTCTGCCCCGTGTCAGCCAAAACGCACACGATCACCTTGCCGGCATTCTCTTCCCGTTTTGCAATTTCCATCGCCGCGAAAGTTGCTGCCCCTGCAGAGATACCCACAAGCACGCCCTCTGTACGTGCCATTTGACGACAGGTTTCGAAGGCTTCCTCTTCGCTTACCAGGAAGATTTCATCGATGATTTCCCGGTCCAACGTCTCAGGCACGAAGCCCGGCGCGGTGCCCATCATGCGATGGGGATGAAAGATCCCCTGCGAGATAAAGGGTGACTCCCGTGGCTCGACCGCGATCAACCGGACATCTGCTTTCTGCTCCTTCAAATACCGGCCAGCCCCGCAGATCGTTCCACCCGTTCCCAAAGCTGCTACCAGTATGTCCACCTGACCCTCCGTATCCGCCCATATCTCCGGCCCAGTCGTCCGGTAATGGGCCTTTGGGTTGGACGGGTTGATGTGCTGCCCGACGTAGAAATAGTCGGGATTTTCATCCAGAATCTCGTGCAATTTTTCCTTTGCGCCCTTTGTCCCTTTTGATGCCGGAGTCAGCACCAATTCCGCGCCCAGCGCCTTGAGCACCTTACGCCGTTCCAGACTCTGGATCTCTGACATGACCAGGATAGCCTTGTAACCACGTACCGCCGCGATGGAGGCGACTGCCATGCCGGTATTTCCACTGGTGGCTTCAAGGAGGGTCCCGCCCGGTTTGAGTTGTCCGCTTTCTTCCGCGTCTTGAATAATTTGCAAGACCGGTCGATCTTTAAGGCTCAGCGGGTTCATGAACTCGCATTTGGCGTAAACTTCCGCTTCTGCTGCCAGGCGCTCCAAATGCAATAGCGGTGTTCTCCCGATCATCTCAGTCACATTTCGATAAAATTTCATCCCTTAACCTTCCCTAACTTTTGAAGTGTTGTCATTTTCTGCAAGCCAGTTGTCGCAATAACCCGTCCACAAGCGGCGGTGCTCTTCCGGCGGGAGTATGCATTCTCTCAGGTCAGCGATGGTGTTGATTCCCAAGGTGGGACCCTCGCGGTGAATGTGTCGATAAAGTTCGCTCGAACCTTCGATGCTTTCTATACCCTGAACGGTCGCATTGATATGAGTTTCCCCTCTTTCGAAGGCCGCATAAGCGCGCGAATGACCATCGATCAGGCTCAATTCGCTGTCGATTTCCGAGACCAGCACGGATGGCAATTGTTCCTGTTCGCCATTGTTCCAGGCAGTGCGGATGTGTTCCAATTTTTCCCGGTTAAGGTACCAGTTATTTGGGCGTAAATCCAGTAATTTGAGCAGCTCCATTTTCACCTTATACCGAAGAAGTTCCTGAGCAGATACAAGATCCCAGCGCCGAGTGCCCAGACACCGTATCCTGTCAGGATCATAGGAACCAATTTCATCCCCGCCCGCGCCGCCAGCCAGACGGTGACGATGAATGCCAGCGTAGGCAGAAATCCCAGGAACATGCTTTTCGTAAAGATTGAAACGGCTTCATTGTCCCCACCTGAAGAGGAGTACACGATCCATAAGGCCAGCGGTGCGGCCAGAGGCATGGTAGCGGTGATGGCGGCAAACAATTTGCTTTGTTTTTCCAATACAGCTACCAGGATGATAACAACAATCGACAGAAGTACAGGCAGTATCTCTTGTGTTTTCATGCCAGTTCCTTTTTTGTCTCACCCAGATGCAAGTTACGGAAAGCCAATGCGCCAACGCCTAACGGAACCCAGAAGGTCATCGCGCGATAGACAATCGTGATCACAACTGCCTGACTCCAATCCACGCGCAGGGTTCTCAACGCTAATGGTAAAACGCCTTCCACAACACCGATACCTGCCGGTGTCGGCGAGACGATCATAAACAAATAGCCGATTGCGTACCCGCCGACGATGGTTCCCGGCGAATAGGGAACCTGGAATGCGAGAAAGGCGCACAACAGAATCCCTATCATCAAACCCTTGTTCAAAAGTGCAAGGGAAAGCGGCCTGAGCAGACCATGCGGCTTGTCCGGCAGGGCAGCCAGACCATCTGCCATCTCGTGGGCAAATTCATGTGCGCGCTCTTCTCGTAAATAATTGCGACGGATAAACGGACGCAAAATGGCATTGATCAATCTCACTATTCGGGCCAGGAATGCCCCCATTGCCTCAGCGGAGCGATAGCCTAAATAAAGAGTGAATGCCAACAGGGATGCAATGAAAAAAAATATGATTGAGGCTGTTAGTTCGCCTGCCCCCAGATCATTGCGGCGGATGAGCACGATGATCCCTAACGCCAGCACCCCCAGAAATGCAATCTGATCGACCAAAACGAACAGGGCAGCCACCAAGGTGATTTTGCCCGTCGATTGCCCAACCTTTTCCCCCCTTCTTTTGGATGCATTCACAAAAACAGCGATCCCGCCTACGCCTGCGGTAGGCATGACATAGTTAACAAAGGTTGCAGCAGCGGCCATCTGTGCCAGGTTGAGAATTGATTCCTGCATGCCCAGCAGACGATAGAGGGAACGATAGGTGATTCCCACCAGGATAAACCAGCAAATCTGGATCAGAAGAGCCAGCAAGATATACCAGAGATTGCCCTTCTGTAACGTTTCAACCGTCTGTTCCAGTTCGCTGAAACTGGTGATAACCACAACCACCCCCAGGAACAGAATAATCAGAACAATGAATTTACGCATACGGGCGATTATCCCACATTCTGGAGAAGAGAAGTGCGGTGCGTTTTGAATGTGGGACTTTACACACAAAAGCCTTCAGGGATTTCGACAATCTCTAAAGGTTGCATATCTTTGGAATTTACGTACTCGTATAAAAAGTTCCCGAAAACAAGGGTGGCGTGCTGGCCAGCACGCCACCCTTGTTTTCGGGTTTTCTTTAATCAAATATACTATCCTAATCGCGCCGGCCGCCGATCAGGCTGGCAAAGTACAGCAATTGCAGGACGGCTGTCACCAGTGCAGCGACATAGGTCAGCGCGGCGGCATTGAGCACGTTGTTCACACCGCGGCGTTCCTTTTCTGTCTGGATTATGCCCGTGTCGGCCAGCAGTTGCTTGGCGCGCGCAGAGGCGTTCAATTCAACCGGTAAGGTCGCCAGGGCGAAGATCGCGCCTCCAGAGAAAACCAGCACGCCTATCCAGGCCAGGTTGTACATCTGCAGGAATATACCGATCATGATCAGGATCCAACCCAGCCACGAGCCGACATTGACTGCAGGCACAAGCGCTGCGCGGAAACGCAGAGGGATGTAATCATCTGCATCTTGCAGTGCATGACCGAGCTCATGTGCGGCAATGGCCACCGCTGCTACCGAAGCATTGTTTGCCACACCCTGTGACAAACGCAGCGTTTTCGTGCGCGGATCGTAGTGGTCTGAAAGATTGCCTCTCACGCCCTCGATCTGTACACCGTACAAACCGCTGTTTGCAATCAGTCGCTGTGCGGCCTGCGTGCCGGTCATACGGCTATTGGATGGCACCTTGCTCCATTTATTGTATGCCGACTTGACGTACCATGACGTCAGCATCATCAAGATGAAGGCCGGAGCCATGAAGATTAAGTATGTTGGACTGAAAAACATTTTTCACCTCGTGCTGTTCGTTTTACAGAGGCTTAGCTCTGTAAAAACTTCAAATTATTCAGAAGCGCTGCCGTTGATCTCCTGCAGCAACACCTCGATGGCCTTGTCGAGTTGGGGGTCCTGGCCGGCCTGTCGGTCTTCGTCTGTGATCTCGACTTCAAAATCGGGTGTCAGGCCCGTCCCCTGGATGGTGCGCTCATCAGGAGTCAGCCACTTGGCGATTGTGACACGCACCGCGCCCTGGTCGTTGGAAAGCGGTACCCAGTTTTGTACTGAACCCTTGCCGTAGGAAGTAACTCCGACCAATCGGCCGCGGTCATAATCCTGAATAGCACCGGCTACGATTTCCGAAGCAGAAGCCGTGCCCTCGTTGACAAGGACAACCAGTGGAATTTCAGTTGCCTGGCCATTTTTTTGCGCTCGATAAGTAGTGCGTTCGCCGTCACCATATTGCTCATACAGAATGACGCCATCGCCGATGAATTCGGAAGCTACCTCTACTGAGGTTTGCAGATAACCGCCGCCGTTGTAGCGCAGGTCGATAATCAAACCGTCCGGATTTTGAGCCATTAATTCTTCCAATGTTGCACGCAGTTCGGATGTGGTATTGTTACCAAAGGTGGTGATTTGAACATACCCGATATTATTCTCGAGCATTTCACCGGTCGCGCTTTTGACGACGATTTTCTCACGCGTGACTGTGAAATCCAACGGTTCGGACTCGCCCTCACGTGCTACCGTTAAAACGACCGTTGACCCGGCCGGGCCAAGCACACGCTGGCGTACCAACTCGGCGTCGATCCCGGTCACATCCTCACCGTCGATGGCAATAATCTTGTCGCCGGGTTCCATTCCCACGCCCTCGGCAGGCGATCCGGGGATGGGACTGATAATGGTCAGATAATCCGCAGTAGTATCTACCCAGGCGCCAATACCTTCATAGGAACCTGCCAGGCTGTCATTGGCATCCTGGTAGGTCTTCGGGTCCATGTATGAACTATGCTGGTCGCCAAGGGCATCCATCATGCCTCGGATAGCGCCTCGCATGAGTGTGACATCATCTACTGGCTGGTCCACATATTCGTCATGAACGATATTCCAGGCTTCCCAGAAGGGTGCGAAAAGTGTATCCAGTTCCTCTGGCGTAGATGACTGTTGTTGTGGAGATACAGTCGGGGCTACTTCGGGCAGGCTGCTAAAAGGGGATTGATTTCCGCCAAGTTGGATCGGCACAAAGTGACCGACCAAAAAACCGCCAGAGAAGGACCCCAGCAACATGATGACAGCGACTGCACCGATCAATGTGCCACGCATAAATTTATTTTCCATTAAGAACCTCCAACAATTCAATAGTAAAG
>JASFRG010000025.1:0-36904 GCA_050115035.1 Anaerolineales bacterium
CAGTCAATAGCCTTCCGGCTTTGCCATTCCTGGACAGCGAATATCTGCCGTTTTTTTGTGGTTGTTTTTTAGGTTCAATCGCCATTTTTGGCGAAACTAAAGTTATATCCTCTCGGGTGAGTAGGATACCATAAAAAAGATACTGAAAATAAGGGGTCGTGCGCCGCACGACCCCTTATTTTCAGTCTACTTCCAGTACTCATATGATCGAGGCTAGGGGATTTGCAGGAACAGGACTTCTGCCATCACGCGTACCCATTCAGGCGCATTGAGATCGGCCATCAGCGATTGCAATTGCAATTTGGCCGCATCATCACGTTCTTCAATAACATTTATCTCCCCTTCCAATAAAGTGGTTTCATACATGTTCGGTTCAAGCTGCTTGACTTTGTTGAGCGCCACCTGAGCATCATCAAATCTGCCATTGTAGTAAGCATGCCGCGCCTGCGCCACCAGACCGATGGGTTGGTCGACCCGCATGATCTCATCGATAAGAGGATAGGTCACTTCCAATTCCGGATTGGGCGCCGCTTTAAAGACCACCTCATGGAAACTCATGACGATTTCTTCTGGCACATCGCCGCGGATGCCAATCCGTTTATACACGCGTAAATACATAGCAGCGGAAGCAATCCAGGCTTCTCGGGCCCGGAATTGATTGCCCGCTTCGATCAAGAAATCAATATCTTCTGATCCCAAATCTGCAGCACGGTTCAGGGTTTCGAAGGCCGGACGCTGCATGTCCGCATCCCAAAAGGCTAATGCCAGATCAAGCTGCGCAAACGGATCATCAGGATTCTGATCGGTTTTGCGCCGGGCTTCCAGCACTTCTGGAGGCAGTTCTTCCTGGGCCGAAGGCGGCGGTTCGGGATTTGGTTGGGTGGGTTCCACTGTCGGAAGAATTTCCAAAACTTGCGTAGGGGTTGGTTCTGGAATCCGGTTTACGAGCGAGCTCAAGCGATTTTGACGAAGAGCAAAGAAAGCAAACACAAAGCAGATCGTCAACAAGACGGCGCCAGCCATATAAGGCCAGAGGCTACGTTTCTTTTCAGGTTCTTTGGCAACGGTTGTTGGAACAGAGCTGGTTCGTTGGGCGGTTTCCGTTTTTGTAGCCTGAACAGGTTTACTAATCGGCTGGACCGTTGCTGTTTTTTTCTCCTGTCTGACGGTGACATCCGGCAAAGTCAAAGCCGTACCCTGCATGGGCACCCCCGCCGATTGCCAGGCGGCTTTGAATGCTTCCACCATCGAGGGGACGTCCGGGTAGCGGTCCCCGCGCTCCTTGGACAGCGCCTTGAGAAGCACGCGCTGCACGCTTTCTGGCACATTAGGATTGATGGCGCGCGGCATGGGCAGCGGCGTGTAGATGTGATCGTGGATAATCGAGAAGGGGGTGTCGGCGCTGAAAGGAACCTGCCCGACCACCATCTCATACATCATCACCCCAAAGGAGTAGATGTCTGTACCCGCATCCAGGTCTTTGTCACCCCGCGCCTGCTCCGGCGAGATGTACTGCGGTGTGCCCATAATCGAGTCAGACGAAAGCGTTGATTCGCCGGCCTGGGCAATGCGCGCCAGCCCAAAATCAGCCAGGTACATTTGCCCTTCGTTGTTGATCAGCACGTTGCTGGGTTTGATATCGCGATGCAGGATACCCTGCTTATGAGCATACGCCAGCGCCGAGCCGACCGAATCCACCACCCGCGTGATCTCAGCGGCGTTCAACGGTCCGCGTGACAGGCGCGCTTTGAGCGTTTCCCCCTCGATATATTTCATCACCAGATACGGGTGTTTTTCGTGCTCGGCATAATCGTAGACCGGTACTATGCTGGCATGCTCCAGCTTAGCGACCACACGCGCTTCGCGCTGGAAACGCCCAGTGAAGGTCTGATCTTCCAGAAAAGCCGGGTGCAGCACCTTGATCGCCACGTAACGGTCCAACGCGGCATGATAGGCTTTGTAAACAGTGGCCATGCCACCCTGTCCGAGCTTCTCGATGATGCGATATGGGCCGATATTTTCGCCTTCAGCGAAGGGCATACACTACTCCCGTATGAAAATATTTTTCATTATAGCCCATCTTATTTTAGGAAACGTTACTGCTTCGTTAACTACAAAGACCTGACAGGTTTTTGCTAAGCACCTCACATCAAAGATGAAGGGTAAACCTGTCAGGTCTGGTAAACAAAGTAGAAAACAGTCGCTCTACTTATCCTGCAAAGCCGCTAAACCAGGCAAGACTTTGCCTTCCAACATCTCCAGCGAGGCGCCACCTCCGGTGGAGATGTGAGTAATCTTGTCGGCTACGCCAGATTGTTTGACTGCCGCCACGGACTCACCGCCGCCGACGATCGTGACCGCACCCGACTCAGCCGCAGCCTGCGCGATGTCCAATGTGCCTGTGGCAAACTCCGGAAATTCGAACACGCCCATCGGGCCGTTCCAGACGACAGTTTTGGCATCTTTGATGATCTTGGCATAATGTTCGGTCGTCTCAGGGCCGATGTCCAGGATGCGCCAGCCATCAGGGATAGGGCCGGTCGACATGGTCTTGTGGTCGGCACCCGCTTCGAACTTATCGGCAATGACCACATCCACGGGCAGGCGGAATTTAGAGCCAGCCTCCGACAGGATTTCCTTAGCTGAATCCAGGGCATCATCCTCTACAAGTGAATCGCCTACTGGATAACCCTCAGCTTTGAAGAATGTGTTGGCCATGCCACCGCCAATCAGGATGCTATCAGCCTTGGACAGCAGGTTCTTGATGACGCCAATCTTGTCGCTGATCTTGGCTCCACCGAGGATAGCTACGAAAGGCTTTTCAGGATCGGCTACAGCCTGCCCGAGATATTTAATCTCTTTTTCGAGCAGGAAGCCGGCCACCGCCGGCAGGTAATCGGCAACACCAACGTTCGAAGCATGCGCACGGTGGGCAGTTCCAAAGGCATCATTGACGAATACATCCGCCAGGGAGGCCAGTTGTTTGGCCATCTCCGGGTCGTTTTTGGTCTCCCCGGCATGGTAACGCGTATTCTCGAGCAACAGCACATCGCCCGGTTTCAACCCTTTGGCAGCCTGCTCCGCTTTGGGACCAATGCAATCCTCGGCAAAGGAGACAGGCTTGTCTAAGAGTTCGGATAGGCGATCCGCAACGGGTTTGAGTGAAAATTCGGGCAGTGGCTGGCCTTTCGGTCGGCCAAGATGCGAACACAGGATCAACACAGCATCTTTTTCCAGCAAATAATTCAGCGTCGGCAACGCCGCACGGATGCGAGTGTCATCCCCTACCTTTCCATCTTTGACCGGTACGTTGAAATCCACACGTACAAGCACGCGCTTGCCCTTGAAATCAATATTGCGAATTGTCTTTTTGTTAAACATGTTTACTCCCAAAAACAGACCGTACCCTCGTGACACCAGGATACGGTCTGAATTTCATGTGGTTTACTTGCCTAGAGCGATTTTGCCATCATCACGGCCAGGTCGACCGTGCGGACGGAATAACCCCATTCATTATCGTACCAGGTCACTACCTTGACCATATTATCACCCATAACCATCAATGAATCCGCATCGACAATCGAGGAACGCGGGTCACCTTTGAAATCCATGGAAACCAGTGGTTCTTCGCTGAAGCCAAGAATGCCTTCCATCGGACCTTCAGCAGCAGCCTTGAAAGCAGCTTTGAGCGCTTCCAGTGTGACCGGTTTTTCGGTCTCAGCAACGAAGTCCACAATAGAGACAGTGGGGGTGGGCACACGCAGAGCGTAGCCGTCAAACTTGCCCTTTAATTCAGGGATGACCAGAGCAACAGCCTTGGCAGCACCAGTGGTGGTCGGGATGATGTTGAGCGCCGCAGCGCGAGCGCGGCGGGCATCCTTGTGGGCCAGATCGAGAATACGTTGATCGTTGGTATATGAATGGACGGTTGTCATCAAGCCCTTGACAATTCCAAACGAATCATTGACAACCTTGGCAGCCGGAGCCAGGCAGTTGGTGGTGCAGGAAGCATTCGAAATGATGTTGTGCTTGGCCGGGTCATACAGATCGCCATTGACGCCCAAAACGACCGTCAGATCTTCATTTTTAGCAGGGGCAGAAATGATGACTTTCTTGGCGCCCCCCTTCTCGATATGCGATTGGGGACCCGGATCTTTCTTGGTATCACGGAACACGCCCGTAGACTCGATCACGATGTCAACGCCCAATGCTTTCCAGGGCAGATTACCAGGATCGCGCTCTGCTAAAACTTTGACCACCTTTCCATCGATGACCAGGTCACCATCCTTTACTTCAACAGTTCCGGGGTAGCGACCGTAGTTCGAATCGTATTTGAACAGATGTGCATTAGTCTCAGCATCGAAGAGATCATTGATGGCAACAACTTCCAACGTATCACCGGCGCGCTCTTTGATGGCTTTCAACACCTGCCGCCCGATGCGGCCAAATCCATTGATACCTACTTTAACAGTCATAGTAAACCTCCATATAGAATAGGATATGCTTTTTTACTCGAAAATATACGCTCATCAATCTGAGCGTAATTATCGGATAGAAATTGGAACAGTTTGATTGTTAATTTTATCACAATCTCGGTTGTTATGTCCTTCGCCGGGCAGAATTTCATTCCAGCGTCGAAGAGATCTTCTTAAGTATACTACCCTCCCAGCGGACCAGTACGCTCGTAAAACAGGTCCATCAGCACCTGCGCCAGTTTGTCCGGATTGTGCCGCCAGGGTTGATCGTAATCCACCAAATCAGCAGTGTACAAACGCACGTCACTGCGGGACTTTTCATCTGCCAATACCCACTCGGATGATTCTGTCAGGCTACCAGCATAATTATCGTTACACAGGACGATATCGAATAGATCCTCGCCAACGTGCTCTTCCAAAGCCCGCACATGATCATAACAAGAGAAAGTCCGTGTCTCACCTGGCTGTGTAGCGATATTGCAAACAAATACCTTGAGTGCGCGGCTACTATGCACTGCCGCCATCACATCGCGAACCAGCAGGTTAGGCAACAGGCTGGTGTATAGACTGCCAGGTCCGATCACGATCATATCCGCGTTGAGCAATGCCCTGATCACCGGAGGGAAAGCGGGCGCATCATTGGGTTCCAACCAAACACGTTGCACACGTCCGGCAACCTCAGGGATGCGGCTTTCTCCCTCCACACGCACCTCATTGACCATATGCGGCAGGCGAACATCCGCCACCAGGCGAACGTTGTGTAATGTGGAAGGGATTACGCGCCCATGCACCGACAAAACCCGCCCGGACTCAGCCACCGCCTCCTCGAAACTGCCAGTAATATCACTCAAAGCCGAGATAAACAAATTCCCGAACGAGTGTCCGTCCAGGCCCGGCTCACCGCTAAAACGGTACTGAAACAATTGGGCCAGCAAAGCTTCATCATTGGAAAGCGCCGCCAGACAATTTCGAATGTCTCCCGGCGGCAGGATGCCGAAACTCTCGCGCAATCGTCCGGAGGAGCCGCCATCGTCTGCCACGGTGACAACAGCTGTCAGGTTGTGTGTATAGATTTTCAGACCGCGCAATAGCATGGACAACCCATGACCGCCGCCGATAGTGACAATGCGCGGCCCTCGTCCCCGGCGTCGGTAATCAGTCAAGCGATCGACCACATGCAAGCCGGGTCGCATATATGGGCGCATCAAAGCGCGATTCATTTCCCAGATGCCGAAACCGATCAAGCCCAACCCAATGCCACCAAATACAAGCACACGCGCCCAACGCGGCAGGAAGCGCAAGGATGCGTAGGACAGAAAGGTAAGCAATGCTGGGTTGGTTGAATCTGTTCGATATAAATCCAGCAAAAGAATTGCCAGCCCCACACCCAGCAATGTCATCCCGGCCAGCGCGAGTAAAAACCAGCGTTTGACGCCCAAACCGGGCACAAACCAGCGCAAAAATCGACGCAACCACTGAAAATGTACTCTATTATTTTGTGGGAAGTTCATTATGTTGGCGAGTTTAGCAGTGATTAGATGAATAGTCAATCAAGGGCATGTCAATTTTGTTGGGAATCATTATAGCTATTGCCGCCTTTCTGTCCCCCCGTTATAATTGCCCGCATGAGCACTTTCGTAGCAGTGGATATCGGCGGTACGCATATCCGCGTTGCCGCTTACGAATCAGACAACACTACCCCCCTGACACATAATCGTACACGCAGTTATGGTAAAAAACCAGGAACCTTTGACCGCCTGGTCAAAACTATAGAATCCGCCTGGCCTGATAATCGCGATGTCAAAGCCATCAGTATGGCTTCACCTGGTCCGCTCGATCCGGAAACAGGCGTAGTGCTTGATACTCCTAACATTCCTGAGTGGGATAATTTTCCTCTGACTGAAAAACTATCCGAGCATTTCCACGTGCCCGTCTACCTGGATAATGACGCCAATCTGGCTGCGCTGGGAGAATGGAAATTCGGCGCTGGACGTGATCATCATAATGTCCTATATCTGACCATCAGCACCGGTATCGGCGGCGGCGTGATCATCGACGACCGCCTGCTGCACGGCTATCACGGCCTGGCAGCCGAACTGGGACATGTGACCGTGCTGGCAGATGGCCCCGTTTGCTCTTGCGGATACAAAGGCCACCTGGAAGCGCTGGCAGCGGGACCGGCTATCGTACGCTATGTCCGTGAACAATTGGAAGTAGGCACGAAATCCGAGTTAAGCAGCGACGAGGATCTGAACGCTTACGATGTGGCCGAAGCAGCCAAGCGCGGCGATGCATTAGCAAAGTCCGCTTATGAGCGCGCCGGACGATATCTGGGAATCGGAGTGGCAAGTTTCCTGCATACCCTGGATCCATCCATTGTCATCTTTGGTGGGGGCGTTTCGCAGAGCGGCCCGTTACTTTTCGATCCGTTCGAAGCCAGCCTGCATGAGCATGTTTTTTATCCCCGCTATCTTGAAAATCTGGAAATCACAACCGCTGCACTGGGCGATGATGTCGGTTTACTAGGCGCATTGGCCCTGGCACAAATGAAAGAATCTGACCAATAAAAGGAGCTTTCCTAAGAATGGAACCAATGAAGTTACCCGGGCAAAAAGCCCAAGCGCTGATCAAGCGCGATCACAGCGTTATCTCCCCATCCTATCCCCGCGGATACCCGTTCGTGATGGATCATGGGGCAGGCACTGAGGTGTGGGACGTAGATGGCAACCGCTTCCTGGATTTTATGGGCGGTATTGCGGTGGTCTCAACCGGTCACTCTAACCCAGTGGTCGTCAAAGCCATCCAGGAACAGGCTGAAAAGTTTCTGCATATCTCTTCTGATTTCTATCACGAGAAGTGGGTCGAACTGGGGGAAAAGCTGGATGAAATTGCTCCCTTTGAAGAGCGAGCCATATCGTTCATGACCAACTCAGGCACTGAATCGGTGGAAACAGCTATAAAACTGGCACGTTACCACACCGATCGTACGAATTTCATCGGCTTCACCGGCGCTTTCCACGGGCGCACGATGGGTGCAGTCACTTTTACTGCCAGCAAAACCGCCTATCATGGAGGATTTTACCCGCTGATGAACGGCGTTGTACATGCCCCTTTCCCTGATCCCTATCGCCCAGTGCTGGAACGCAGATCCGGCGAAGACTACGGCGAAACGGTTGTGCGTTATATCGAGGAGCAAATCCTGGATCATATCCTGCCGCCCGATGAAGTGGCCGGCGTGCTGGTTGAGACAATCCAGGGTGAGGGTGGTTACATCGTCCCGCCGGAAGGTTTCTATCCAGCACTGCGCGAGTTATGCGACAAGTACGGCATCCTGTTGATCGTAGACGAGGTGCAATCCGGCATGGGACGCACCGGCAAGTGGTGGGCGATCGAGCACTATGGCGTGGAACCAGATATTTTCACAACGGCCAAAGGAATCGCTTCCGGTATGCCGTTTGGAGCCTGCGTTGCGCGCAAATCTGTGATGGACTGGGGCAAAGGCACGCATGGCAATACCTATGGTGGGAATCCTGTCTCTTGCGCAGCCTCGCTGGCTACCATTGACCTGATCCAGAAGGAATATTTGGAGAATGCCTCTGTAACTGGAAAATATGCGCTGGACGCGCTGGAAGAGATCATGCATCGACATCCCAGTATCGGCGATGTACGTGGTAAAGGCTTGATGATCGGTGTAGAGTTCGTGAAGGATCGAGAAACGAAAGTCCCAGCCAAAGAATTGACAGAGCGGATCGTGGACCTGGCCTTCGAACGCGGATTGCTGTTATTAAGTTGTGCCAAATCCGTTATCCGTGTTGCACCACCGTTGAGCATTTCCAAGTCGGAAGTTGACGAAGGCCTGAAAATCCTGGCCGAATCCATTACGCTGGCTGAAAAAGAAATGGGGATGCTGTAACCCCGGCAATAAATTGACAGTCTTCGCTTCTTCGAGTATGCTTGCGCCTGTCCGGGCAGGCCCGGCGCGGCGGAGCCTTCCAAACCCCGTCAGGACCGAGAGGTAGCAGCGGTAAGGAAGCGTATCCGGGTGCCGTCGGTCTCCTGCTCGGACATTTCAAAAATTCATCAAAACGGCTCACTCTTGCGAGTGAGCCTTTTTTGTTTTATTGTTCTGCTTCGACGTTTGTCAGAATAGCGCGGGTAACGATACGGTATTTGTAACTATCGCTCGTCTCCTCGTACCCTCGACAGGTAATCAGCGTCAGCCAGGCCTGGTCTTCATGCTTGAGCGCCGACAAATCATCTGGCGAGTGGTAACGGTTCGTCTGTATCTCGTATATATGTCGTTGACCAAACGTGTGTACAATGATTTGATCTCCCCAACGCAATCCAGACAAATTGACAAAGGGACCCGGCTGACCGTTGGACAAATAGACATGCCCGGTCACCACACTGTTACCCTGCCAGGATGGAAAAGCGGTTCCCTGCAACCATCCGGCCTGGTCCCCCAACCAGTCCACGTTCCAGGCCCCAGCCGATCTCGGCACGCCAACAATGGACGTCCTAACACCTAAACTCGGAATCTCTAACCAGACTTCCCCCAGGTCTGCATAGGTCAGGTTTGCAGGTTGGGGCGGCAAAGTTGTCATCTTATTGGGAGCAAAACCGGTATCAGGTAAGGCGCGCACTCCAGGATCGTCGGTCATATTGAGTGCAACCGAAGATTGGTCGTTCGAAGACAAATTGCCAGCCCATGGCGTTGGGGAGCTTGTCGAGAGATTAACCGTGTTCTGAATCGGCGGTTGTCCCAGGCTGTTCACCACGGCCTGCACCTTGATGACATATACATCGTCCACGTCCAGCGTACCCAGGCGAACCTCCAGTGTCCGCAGGGCGGTAATCGTAATGTAATCCGGCGGATTGCTCGCATTGACCGGCGGGTTCACTGTTACGCTGCCTAGAACCAGATCAAGATTGGCTGGGAAAGTATCGGTCACGACCACATCCGCAGCCGGTTGGGTACCGTTGTTGAAAACTGTAATCGTGTAGGTTACCTGATCGCCCACGGCTGCCTGATCGGGGGAAACAGCTTTGGTCACGGCAGGATCGACGAACGCCGGCCCATCTGCAAAGTCATCATCGCTGACCGGATCGTCATCAGGGGGTTCGCCAGTGGCTTCGGTGGTATTTCTATACGTTTCCGCTTTTCCGCCGGTATCGACAAGTACAACCAGCGTAATGGTACCGCTGTCTCCAGAATCGAGGGTATCCGTACCGCCCAACAGGTTGATATCCGCTTCCCCATCAAAATTTGAATTGAGGGTAAACGGCCCAGGCAAAACCGAGACAACACTATATGACGTGGCAGAAGCAAAAGCGGATGCCAAATCATCCGTCACCTGAAGATTGTACAGAGCCACATCGCCCGTATTTTCGACAAGGATGCTATAGGTCATCCGCAGCAATTGTGGACTGTCGAAGACCACACCGGACAAAGATTTGGTGATCCGTATTCCAGGGTTGTTGGAAATAGGTGTCGTTATTGTATCTTCGCATGTTCCTGCTCCCGCTCCGGGGCAAACTGTATCGTCAACCACACTCCCCGTGTTCTGGAACTGGCCTGCATCCACGTCTGCTTGCTGGATCACATAAGTACCAGTCAAGACACACATTGCCTCCGGCACGACATTGGCACACGTTTGGTTGTTAGGCGTCAAGTCCGCATCACTTACCGATACGCTTGTCAAAGTTATATTGCCAGTGTTCGTCATGGTCACTGAGAAGGTCAGGGTATCGCCCAGGCTTACATCACCGGAGCTATCCTCATCGGCATTCCCTGTCAACGTTTTCGTCAACATCAAGGATGGATTCTGGGTCAGTGGAATACTTTCACTATCCATATCTGTGGCATCTTCAGCACTGCTTGCGCTGGCTGTGTTATCCCTAACCCCTGCATTTATATCCGCTTGTGTCACAGTGTAGGTGCCGGTACAAGTTTCGCTATTCCCCACCGTCAAACTTGGAATTGGATTACCACTCGGGCAAGTAATTGGATCTACTAGCGGGTCCGTAACACTGATATTCGTCAAGGTGACATTGCCAGTATTCTCCACTTGGAATGAATAACTGATCGTGTCGCCAGCGCTGACACCGGATGTGCCATCATCATCGTTCAATGTGCCCGTCTTGGTCAACGTCAAAGCCGGATTTTGCGCTATAGGTTCACTCAACAGATCGTTGTCCGTCACCAGATTACTCCCCGGGTCAGTGCCTGCCACCACACCCGTGTTGTCGATCTGGCCTGCATTTACATCTGCTTGAGTCACAGTGTAAGACGCCGAGCAACTCATGGTATCGGCAGGATTCAAATCCAAGCCCTGGGCAGGCGTACACGTTATGGCACTCAGGCCAATGTGTGCATCTGTCACCGTCACGTTTGTCAGAGCGACATTGCCAGTATTCTCGACATCATAGCTATAAGTGATCGTGTCACCAACCGCATTTGTGCCGGTCGCGTCCGAACTCTTCACAATGCTGATCGCCGGGTTCTGCGCCACGGGTTCGCTCAGCGGATCGTTATCTGTCACTTGGTTGCTAGTTGGGTCAGTTCCCGTCACTACGCCCGTGTTATCGATCTGACCTGCATTTGCATCCGCTTGCGTCACAGTGTAAGTCGCCGAACAACTCATCGTATCACCGGGATTCAAGGCCGAGTCCTGGGCTGGTATGCATGTGATGGCGCTCAAGCCCGTGTGAGCATCTGTTACGGTTACGTTCGTCAGGGTGACGTTGCCCGTGTTTTCGACATCATAAGAATAGATAATTGTGTCGCCGTCCGCATTTGTGCCGGTCGCATCCGAACTCTTCACAATGCTGATCGCCGGACTTTGCGTCAGGGCAACATTTTCCAAATCATTGTCTGTGACATCGTTATCCCCCGGGTCCTTCCCTGTAGCCGTAGCTGTATTGTTTCTCTCCCCGGCATTGATATCTGCCTGGGTAAGTGTGTACACATTGTTCGTGGCCGCGCAACTCGCATTTGTTCCCGGCATCAACGGTCCCGCCATCGTACAACCCAGACTCGGCAGAAGCGGATCGGTTACTACGATATTCGTCAGGTTCACGTTCCCGGTATTTTCTACATTGAAGCTGTAGGTGATCTGGTCGCCAACGTTCGCAACACCGCTCGGGGCAACCACCATATCATCCAAAGCCCCTGTCTTTGTCAACGCTAAGGCAGGATTTTGGGTTAGTGGAACTTCCTCACTGGATGTGCGTGACGTAGAAATCTGGTCGCTGGTTATGCTGGCTGTATTGTCGATATCGCCATCTCCGCCGCCGTTGTTATTCATGTCAGTTTGCGTTACTTCGTAGTTACCCGTGTATGTCCACGTTTCGCCTACACCCAGAATGTTATCGCTTCCGGCATCACCTGTGGGTCCGCCCAACGTGATCAGGCTATCCGTTACATCGACACCTGTAATATCCAGTGTACCTGTATTCACAATCACAATCTGATAAAAGATACTTTCGCCAGCGTTATCAATCACACCATTGCCAGCAGAATCGACCGATGTGGCTGTCTTGGTGATTGTGTAATCTGGCATTCCAGAGATCGTGACATCCACCGATGTGGAAGCTGAATAATCATCCAACGCGCTGCCGGGGCCGTCCCCGCCATCTCGTTCCCCTGCAACGGAACCAGATAGGGAGGTCCAGGTCATATCGACATCGTTTGTCTGCGTACTACCGCCTGTACCGGAGGTTGTGACATCGTAGGTAATTATCAGGGTACAACCATTCGGAAGTATACCAACTTGAATATCCAGAGTTGTTCCGGTTGAATTGGTTGTATCCACGCCGACCGCGCAACTTGTGCCGCCGCCATCAACACTGGTTACACTGATATTTGTAAGACCAGTCAAACCAGCCGGCACGACGTCGATAATGACCACATCGTAAGCCGGGGCATTGCTAGCGAAATCATGCGCTACGGTGAGCGTATAAGTCAGGGTTGAATTGTAAGTCGGCTTCGTTGTGCTGGGACCCTTGTTAACATTTAGACCTGGCTCAATAATTGAAACCGTAGGCGCTAAAGCTGGGATCGTCAATTGTCCAGCAGAGTTGGGATCATCGTAAATCAGGTCAACCGAGTTGGTAAAGGAAGTGCCCGACTGGTTGGCAGCTACATTGTCTACGGTGACATTAAAGGTGATGGTCATAGTACGGTTATTGGCCGAAGTGGAAGCGGTAGATGTCAGGGTGTCGAAATCCAGGGTCATCACCTGACCAGTCAAATCGTAGAAAGTCGCGTTGGCGTCAGTGTACGGTGCAGCCATGCTGGATGCGACATCCGTGCCAAAGGTTACCGACAGGCTGCCGAAAATATAAGTTAGGTTGTTGGGTATATTCTCTTCTATAACCGCGTTATTGATCACACCCTCGGGAAGGGTAACAGTTATCTGATAAGGAATAGCTGCACCAACCGCATACTGCGTGCCAGCCGGGTTAACAGTTTTCGCAAGTGAGGGTGCCGCCAAAGTAGTCGTGACTGTGTTACTGGAGGCGATGTAATCATTGGTACCGCCAGAACCATTGCGTTCACCACTTGAAGTGCCAGAGCCACCCGGTGTGGATGAACCAGTCGGGTTGCTAGCGCCCGGAGTTCCTGTAGCATCGGGGAGACTGGTATAGGTCAGGCCGGCTGAATTTGTGAAGGTATACCCCGCTTCAGCCGTATCGCTGATATTGACCGTGATTGTGACCGTAGCCGTGCCGCCGGGATTGAGACAGGAAACAATAGTGGTGGCAGTCGGGATGGTGAAGCTGCCATTGACTACCGATGCGGTCGAACCACAAGCCCCACCTGTGGTCGAACCGGCCACTGTGACTGTATTACCTGTTAAGACACTATCCAACGTATCTGTCATAACAATGTCATAAGCCGGGGCATTTCCAGTATTTGTAAATTCAAGGGTATAAACAATTTGATCGCCAGCGTCGTTCGGCGCAGTAGTTACGGACTTAGTGATACCATCAATGACAGGCTCTACAAGATTCACGTTTACAGAATTGGAGGTGTCCACCAAAACGCCATCAAAGCTCACTGAGAAGCTATTACTGCGTGAATTGCCATCCTGGTTAGCAGCATAGTTGCGCACCAGTGAATTGAACTCGATAATGATATATTCTTCGTTGTCATCGCTATCATTGTTGGTGATATTTCCCAGACTGAAAAGCGGATCATCCCCCGTTGGGAAGGGACTGGCTGACGCACCACCATCATTATTGACTATGGCCGAAGAAGGCAGCATAAAGGTCGGCGTGATACTCGATAAAATGGTTTGATTGCCAACTACGCACAACCCCGCCCCAGAAATAGCCGCATCAGAGGATGTGACGTTACACGTGCCACCGCTATCGGAAACGAAGGCCACCTTAGTGGTACCATCGTTAAGATAGGACATGTTAGTAACAATACTATCCAGGATCTCTACCGCATCGGTTGTACCCTCGGATAAATCAACGACCAATCGGTAACGAACAACTTCACCAATAGAAACATTGCTTCCCGAAGTACCATCTTCAGACGTTGTAACAACGGATTTCACGGCTCCAATCAGACTCACACGCTTGACCACCGTGTTGGAATCCACCCCGCTTATCGTAGCAGTTGCTGTGTTTGCCGCATAATCATTTGAAACATCAGTGTCTGTCGTTACATAATCAGCGACACTCGTACATGTGATAGATTCACCCTGATCGAACCATGCATCACCGTCGCCGACCGTGCTCACATCCGGGCAGGTGACAGAGACTTTGTCGTCGGCAACCGACACCGGGCCGAGCAAGTCTGCATATCCGCTGTTGGTGACAATATATGAATTAGATAGCGTATCACCTGTTGTCGTGAAATAGTTTGGCGAAGCAGATTTTGTCAGTGTGATCGCACTGGTTCCATATGTAGCTGATTTATCGCTGGAATCGTACTCTGTACCATTGTAGGTGGCATGCGCTGTAGCTGTATTTGTATGCGAGCCGGCGCTGGCTGCAACCGGGCCATAAATACAGTAGGCATAATCTCCGGGAACCAATGGCTCACTAAACGCCAGATCATTAGAGCCCAGGAGGCCACAGCCGCTCATATCACCGATCATTCCCAGAGTTGGGTCGGTGATATTGAGAGAGGTCATATTTACGTTGCCAGTATTTTCAATAACGAAACGGTAATATACGTTGTTGGGAAGAGCGTCGATTTGCAGAAACTTATTCCAGGGACCGGTATTACTTGATCCCACTTGCTTGAGCATGGAAACTTGTGGAGTTATGGGGTTGACGATCAAATCTGACGAGGCGGTGTTCCCGGTACCGCCATTTGTGGAGGTCACATTGTCGGTAGTGTTGGTGTAATCACCGGCTACCGTACCGGCTACCGTAACATTAAACATGCAGCTATCATTGGCAGTGAGCGTTGCTCCGCTCAGTTCAACCGTATCGGCGGTGGGATTGTTATCAGTCATATTCAACGTACCGCCACACTGAGCTGACGATGCATTGGCAACGTCAATTTCGGCAGGCAGCGTATCCGTAAAAGCCACACCAGTCAAATCGGTAGCTTGATTCGGGTTGGTAATCGTAAACGACAATATCGTCATTGAACCTTCCAGGATCGGCGAGGCAGAAAAAGATTTGGTAATACTCGGCGGTGCAATTGCAACTAAAGTATCGGTTGCATACCCGCTGACGTTTTTGTTTTCACCGCTTTCGTTGGAAGAAATATAGTCACTGACATTATCAAATTGACCGGCGCTGGTGGCAATTACATCTACTTGCATGGTACAGCTTGTACCAGCCAACATACTGGCACCTGTCAATGCAATAGTCGAGCCGCCAGCAGGGGCACTGATAGAGCCACCCGTACAGTCCGTGCTAGCGTTCGGTGTACTGGCAACCTCAACACCAGTTGGTAAGGTGTCGCTCACCTGAACGCCAGTCAGGTCAACTGCAGCAGCATCCGTATTGTGGATTGCGAAGGTCAAAGTAGATATAGTGTTGACGGGAATAGTATCCGGCGCAAAAGTTTTGCTGATCGTTGGAGGCGGGTCAGCTTCCAGACATCCGGTAAATGCCACATCATTAAAATACGCAACTGCGCCACTATTATCATTTGTCGCGCCCGTTCCACTAATATGTATGGTGGTAGTTCCGGTTGTGCTCGCATAGGTTGACAGATCAACCGACATATAATTCCATATATCCGAGGTTAAATTTACACCTTCCACATAAGAGGCAGCCGTGCCAGATCCGTTCCCGTCATAGATAACGGTCAAAGCGTCAGGGCCATTGCCATCCGGATAAACCATGAAAGCCATTTGAACATTGGAGTATCTGCGAGTATCAACCACAAACTCTACATATCCACCATCGTTTTTATAGCCCCACGTTGCCCAGGAAGCATCATCTGATGTACCATCTGGGCTAGATGTACCATTAACAGTCGATTGGCTAGCTACAGGGTAGTGATAAGCTGTAGCAGCATAACCCGTATTATTTGTGGTTGGAACGCCGACAGCCGTATCTGGAGGAAATGTGGCTCCGGTTGGCATTGTCCAATTGACCAGTGTTTGCCCGGGCACACAACTGGCCACGGTGGCAGCCGTCAGTGTGGCACTGGCCGAATTTCCGGTATCAGTTGTACTGTTGACAAACAGATTACCGGTCGTGTTCAGGTAATCGCCCGCAACAGGAACAGTTACATCTACCTTTATGACACAGCTACTGTTCGGTGCAATGCTTCCATTCGAGAATGAAACCGAAGCTTCTCCTCCGCTTAATGCGGGTGAAAAGGCACCTGATCCACAACCACCATAAGAAACGTTGGGACTCCCAGCCACTATCATTGCAGCCGGAGATGTTGGAAAAGTGTCATCAAACTTTACGCCGCTGACGGTTGTCGGCGTGGGGTTTGTGACGGTGAACTTTATTGTGGAGACATCACCGGGGGCGATCGTATCGGGAACAAATTGTTTCTCGATCGTTACCAGGGAGGGATCAACGATATACATGTAACGGGTAGAGATCCCAAAATCCGAGTTATAGTGAAAACTGCTGCCAGAGAAATCATAAAGCAAAGTGGTCAACGGCTCTGGGTTAACCAACGGCACTGAGGGAGCACTCAGGATATACACCTGATAGGTTATTTCCACGCCGCCACCTGCCTTCCCGACATCGTTACAGGCCAGATAGTTCGGGCTATTGGGATCGTTTTCCCATGAACAGGCATCACCGTATAATTTCTTATGCAGGGGTGCAGTAGCGGGATCAGGGATATATGTGGATGAATCTGCCGTATAGGTTGTTTCGACAGATAGCACCTGGAAAATGGTGTTGGGCAACGTAATAAAGCTTTCGATCTGTTCGTACCCATTCGTCGCAGTTGTACCAATGACTTTTATACAATATGCGGTATCCACATTCAAGCTCATCGTTCCGCCGGGCGCAACACTGACGTAGTCTGCCAGGACACTGCAATCACTGTTGCTGCTAAATTGGACATCCGTCACCGCATTGCGATTTTGTGAAACAAGGCGTTCAACAAAAAGCTCGCGCGGGGTTGGCGTGCTAAAAATCGTCGCGCCGGTTTCAGTCGACGTCACCTCGATATGGTATTCCCGGGTGGTATCGTAGGCATTTGTATCCCGGGATACTTCGACCTCGAAGTAAAAATCCGTACAGGCATCATTTGCTAAGCTGGCTACGGAGAGTGTATTGCTTGTTCCTGGTCGAATATCGATGTAACTATTACTCGTATCCCAGACAAAATCAGCAACTACATTGTTGACCGCCGTACCGGATCTGTTACAAACTCGCACTCCAACTGGGTAATGGTCCGGGCCACTGATCAAGGGTTTATTGCTGTCTAGCCCAATGATATTCCAGGTTATAGGCTCCACAGTCAGTTCTCCCGCGGCCTGGGCGACTCCTTGCCATAGGAAGATCAAAATCAATGTGATAACGACCAAAACCAATTTTTGGATTTGAGAAAAACGACGATGATTCATTCAAAACTCTCCACGCTTATGAAATAAAAAAGTAGCGAAACCGTTACGGTCGGTTTCGCTACTTGCTCATCCGGGCCTTACCTGATAAAAAAATAATTACCCTACAGGAAGCGGCCAAATATCCAGCCCGGAGTCATCGCACCCGCATTTACTTGACATCAGTACTTTTGTACTAGTTTATTTTAAAGAGATAAATGTATGAAGGTAAAACTGACAAAACTGTAAAGACAAACTTTACAGTTTTTTAAGGGCTGCTCCCGAAAGTTAATTAACGCGGCTTCTCTGATTTTGAAATTGATCCCGTTTTTCAAATCTCTCTATAACGAAAGAAACCCCCGATGTTTTTCCACGGGAATCTCTTACTATTTCAAGCTTTTGACAAAATCGATAAACTATCGTCAATACAATAGATTTTTCTTATATTTTACAAACATACCGGTGTTAGAATCACGATATGCTACCTGATTTCCGTGTGAGGCAACGCGATTACCTACTCGAGATCTCACGCGCCCTCACCCAGGAACTTGACCTGGAAAAATTGCTGGCGCGTATTTTGCGTATCTCCATCGAGATGTTAGCCGGCCAAGCCGGTCTACTTGCGCTTAAAGAAGAGGACGGTTGGCGCGTCGCGACCGCCCATGGAATTGCTCCCGCCTTTCTGAGCTATCTAACCCCCCTGCTGGCCGAGGAAAAAGTCCGTGAATTGGATGTAGGCGAACTTAATCGCATGCTGAAGAACCTGACCTACACAGCCAGCAAAGGATTGCTCAACGGTGTTGGCTTACCGCTTTCCGCGCACGGTCAATTGATTGGTGTCATTTTCATCTTCCGTAACTATCCTGATGTGTTTTCGCCGAATGACCGGCGACTCCTACAATCCTTTGCTGACCAGGCCGCTATCGCCGTCTACAATGCCCAGCTGTATGGACAGGTCACTTACGAAAAACAACGTCTCGATGCACTGCTAGATTCAGCTGCAGACGGCATCTTGATCCTAAATGCAGATCACACCATCGAACGTGTCAACACCTCCTTCGAGAGATTGATTGAGTTGACCCGCACGGAATTGGTTGGTAAACCTCATAATGAAATAATTCGTTGGACACGCGAACCGCAGGGAACTACCCTTGATGAAGCTGAACAGGGCGGTTGGCCGCTCACGCCCAAAGCCACGTTATATGTAGAAGGTGACATTGAAAGAAAAGAACTGCCGCCTTTGCCCGTAGGAATAACGTATGCTCCACTGATCTCTGAAGAGGGCAAACTACGCAACATCGTAGCCTCCGTGCGTGACATCACGCATTTCCGCACCGCCGAGGAAATCAAGTCCACATTTATCTCTATCGTCAGTCACGAACTGCGCACGCCTGTAGCGCTGATTAAAGGATATGCCTCCACGTTGCGTCGCGATGATGCTAAATGGGATCGGGGCGTTATCAACGACAGCCTGTCTGTCATTGAAGAAGAAGCAGACCGCCTATCCAGGATGGTAGATGACTTGCTGGATGCCTCCCGCCTGCAAGCCGGTGGGCTCAGTTTAAACCGTTCTGATGTCTCACTCCCAACCTTGACCGAGCGCCTTATCGAACGCTTCCGCATCCAATCCAAAAAACATACCATCGTGGCGGACTTCCCTGAAAATTGCCCGGTGATCCTTGCAGATGAGGACCGCCTCGAGCAGGTTCTATCCAACTTGATTTCGAATGCCATCAAGTATGCGCCTGCAGGTGAAATCCGGGTTAGCGGGCAGGTGCGTCCTGAGCAGGTTATCATTTGTGTCAGCGACGAAGGCCCCGGAATCGAGGCACGAGACCTGCCGCACATTTTCGACCGTTTCTACCGCTCGACAAACGCAGTCAAACAGACCAAAGGCGCCGGGTTGGGACTTTATCTGGCGCGCGCTATCGTCGAAGCCCATGGCGGACGCATCTGGGTGGACGCTTCAACCCCGGCCCGAACTGCTCAACCGGGGCAGGCAGACTCAGCCCAGCGCTCGAAACCTGGTTCCGGAGCGAGGATCTGTTTCTCACTTCCACGCTGACCGGGCTGCATGCGAATGGTACAATTGAACTTCACCTTGAAAAAACTGTAATCATAAATCTAGAATAAAAAATCGGATTTTACTAATGCCTCAAACCAAAATTTCTTGTCCCCAATGCCGACAACAGATCACGGCCAATGTAGAACAGCTCTTCGATGTCACTCAGGATCCCGCCGCCAAGCAACGCTTGCTGGGCGGCATTTCAAACGTTGTAAATTGCCCGCATTGTGGCTACAACGGACGCCTGGCAACTCCCATTGTCTACCATGATGCCGACAAAGAATTACTGCTAACCTACTTTCCACCCGAATTGAACGTTCCACTCGACGAGCAGGAAAAGACAATTGGCCCGCTCATCAAAAAAGTCACCGACAACCTGCCTGCTGAGAAGCGTAAAGCCTACTTATTCAAACCACAGGCCAACTTGACCTACGAATCAATGGTCGAGACTATTCTCGGCAAAGACGGAATCACGCCGGAGATGATTAAAGGACAACAGGATCGTCTGATGCTGATCGAGCGCCTGGTGCAGGCCTCCAGCCCGGATGTGCGCTCTGAGATCATCAAGCAAAATGAGAATTTGATCGATGAGCAGTTCTTTGCCCTGTTCAGTCGTTTGCTGCCCCGTTCTGCTAACGCGAGCCAGGATGCAGTTGCCAAGCAATTGGCCGATGTTCAAAAACAGATACTCGAAGAGACGGAATTTGGCCGCGGGTTACAGGAATCCGTTGGTGAATTGGAAGCAGCCTCAAAGGCACTGCAAGATGCGGGACAGGGTCTGACGCGGGAAAAACTGCTCGATCTGGTCATTGAAGCCCCCAACGATGCCCGCCTCCGGGCTTATGTCAGCATGACACGCAACGGGATGGACTACACCTTCTTCCAAAATCTGACTGAAAAGATCGAAGCAGCCAAAGGCGATGAAAAGAAGAAACTGGAAGAGCTGCGCGAAAAGCTGCTCGATTATGTCAACGAAGTGGATCGCCAGATGGAAGAGCAAATCAAGGAAGCCCAATCCTTCGTGGAGAAATTACTCGAGCAGGATGATGTTGCCAAAGCCACAAGGGAAAACATCCAGGGCTTCACACAGGAATCGGTGGACCTCGTTGGCCAGATGCTGCGACAGGCTTCCGAGAAGAATGATTATGCTCGCATGGGAAAATTGCAGAAAATGATGGAGGTGCTGCAAGAAGCCAGCGCCCCACCACCGGAGATAGCTTTTATCGAGCAACTGCTTGAAGCGTCGGATGATGCCGCAGTCGAAAAAATGTTGAACGAGAACCCAGACAAAGTCAATGAAGACTTCATGAATACGCTCGGCGGCTTGATGTCTCAACTCGAAGCGCAGGGGCAGGCGGCGGGTCAGAGCGGCGAACAGGCCAGGGCACTGACAGAAAAACTTGAAAGCGTGTATAAAGTAGCACTAAAGTTTTCGATGAAGAAAAATATGGGATAAAAAGTCAGACCGTCTTCTCTTGGATGACGGTCTTTTTTTGAGCTTAATTTTCATCTCGTTCAATCTCAAGATATCTTTTTCTCAGCCGATCAATTGGATACTTTTGCCCACCCTCATCAACATAATACCATTTATCCCAGCCATTGGCCGGAGCGCCTAACAAAAGCTTGGCTACTTTATGGATTGAGCCCGTCAGTTTGCCGGACAGGAGTGAAGCATCCGCGCGGACGAGTGCTTCGGTTTCGCCTTTCTCTCCTAAATATAGAGACTGTCCTGGCTGGATCAGGCCACTTTCGAGTAAATGACTGAAGGGAACGCGGCGGGGCTTTCGCTCAGACGAGGAGGCGAAGACCGCTTCATCATAAGCCGAAGCCTGAATCGCGTTAATCCGTTCCTGCGCCACCCGGACATAATCTACATCCCGCTCGATCCCAATCCAATGCCGATGCAGCTTTTTGGCAACAGCGCCCGTCGTCCCTGTACCGAAGAACGGATCGAGCACGACGTCATCAGGATTGGAACTGCTCATAATGACTCGGTAAAGAAGAGCTTCGGGCTTTTGGGTCGAGTGTGCTTTTTGTCCATTCAGCTTGACCCGCTCTGTTCCAGTACACAGTGGAAGCACCCAATCGCTGCGCATTTGCAAATCATCATTCAGCGCTTTCATATCTTGATAATTAAATTTGTAGCGTGCCCCTTTTTCCTTCTGCGCCCATAGCAAGGTCTCGTGAGCGTTGGTGAAACGCACCCCACGAAAATTCGGCATGGGATTGGTCTTAACCCAGACAACATCATTAAGGATCCAATATTCCAAATCTTGTAAGACTTTCCCCACCCGATAAATATTGTGATACGAACCGATTACCCAGATCGTACCGGTGTCTTTGAGCACACGCCGGCAAGCCATCAACCAGTCACGCGTGAAGGTATCGTATTCTTCGAAACTTGAGAACTGGTCCCAATCATCGTCCACTGCATCTACCTTGGTCAGGTTGGGACGCCAGAGTTCCTGTGAGAGTTGTAAATTGTAGGGTGGGTCGGCGAATATCAGGTCGATTGATTTTTCAGGCAGGGCTTTCAGGATTTTGAGACAATCCCCTTTTACGATCTGGTCTAAAGGAAGTTTTTCTTCAGGCATAAGGAATCAAAAACCCTAAAGGTTGGGGAAACATTTAGGGTTTAATTTAAACGGGTGGGTTATCCAGACGCACGCCATGGCCGCGTACAGTAACAATGAATTGATGTGTCGGATCGAGTGATGCCAACCGGTCGCGCAGACGGCGGATGAGCGCATCCAGCGCCTGGTCTGATACCCCGGCTGATTGTTCCTCGCCCCACACAACCGAGATCAAATCCGGGCGGCTGATCACCTGTCCCTGGTTTTCGTAAAGCAACCACAAGAGTTTGAATTGCTGCGCCGATAGCGGCGGGACGAGTTGCTGCTGACTGATCCACACACGCCGCGAACGGGCATCCACCATCAGGCGGCCAGGACGTCCTGCAATGTCAGACAACGGCATGGTCGCATCTGATGTTAGATATTGGAACATTTGGGCCAGCGCGATCTGAACCAAGTCGCCATCCTGCAGCACCAGTGGTGCCGCAAGCGCCGTCCCGTTGCAATGCGTACCGTTCTTGCTGCCAAGGTCTTCCAGAATCATGCCTTCCTGGGTTGGTGTGATGCGTGCATGATAGCGGGAAACCTGTCTATCAGGAATCACAATATCACAAGTCGAATCGCGACCCAGCACAACCGTCCGTGCCAGCGGCCAGCGTTGGTTATTAAGTGGTCCCTCCTGCGCGACCAGCATGGGATATTCTTCATTTGATAAAATCATGAGACCTCAATAAATAAGATTCTTTAAACATCTCCAAAGAACCATAAACATAATACAGAAACCAATTATAATATAGCAGAAAAGCGACTTTCTGTGCAGAATAAACGCCGAAAATCTTCCTGCACAGCCAGCTTTCAAGAAGAAACGAATAACTATGTCTTTCCCTCTCAAGAACGGGGAGGTACTGCGTGGTCGCTATCAGGTCCGCGAACGGATCGGCCAGGGTGGTATGGGATCCATTTACCTGGCTGAAGACTTGCGCCTGTCTGGCCGCCTTTGTGCGCTTAAAGAAGTTCTTTACGACCGCAACCTCCCGGATAAGGTTTTAGAACAGGCTCGCGAACAGTTCCTGCGCGAGGCCACTGTGCTTGCGCGTCTCGATCATCCCAACCTGCCCAAAGTTTCAGACTTCTTCTCCAGTGGGCAACGCGATTATCTGGTGATGGACTTCGTGCCGGGCAACGATCTGCGCGACCTGATGCTGGAAGCTCGCCGTCACAACACCTTTCTGCGGGAAAAGGATGTGCTCAACTGGGCCAACCAGCTGGCCGACGCGTTGCACTTCATGCACAGCCAGGAACCGTCCATTGTGCATCGCGACATCAAACCCAGCAATTTGAAATTAACGCCCAACGGGCTGTTGAAACTGGTCGATTTTGGACTGGTCAAGATCATGGCACCGGAGGAAGTTACGATTACGGTCATTCAGGGACAGGGCACCGCCCTATACACGCCTCTCGAACAATACGGCGGCGATGGGCTGCACACCGACGTGCGTGCTGACGTCTATGCCTTTGGCGCAACACTGTATCATCTACTGACAAATGAATCTCCGGCAGACGCGCGCAGGCGCTTCTTACAGCCCGATAGTCTGCTCCCAATTCGACAGATCAACCCGTCCGTCAGTCAACGGACTGAGCGCGCCATACTGTGGGCCATGTCCCTGCACCCCGACCAACGCCCGGATTCCATCGAGGCCCTGCGACAGGCTTTGCTCGGATATCGAGAACCTCCAACTACTCCGGCTGCCGTTGTAAGACAGCGATCAACCCCAACCTTTTGGGAAACAATTTCATCCCCACCAGAAATCATCCTGTTAGGAATAGCGGGCGGGCTCTTCCTGCTAAGTTTGATTACTACTTTAATACGCTAAGTGCTTCGGGACCAAATCCAGGCCACCCCCATCCCGACAATTTCCCCAATTGCAGACATTCCCAATACACCACCCAGACCACTTGTGAGCAAAACCTGCGTGCTGCCGAATATACCAAAGGCAATGAAGTTATAACCGATCAACCCACCGAGTAGGACACACAATCCCCAACGCAATCCCCATTCTTGTGAACGCATCAGACTTGCTGCCCAGTATGCCAGCAATGTGCTGAAACCAATGAACATGATCGCCAGCATCCAACTGCTGAAGCGTGGAAAACCTTCCAAGGTTACAAATTCATTTTCATCCACGGGAGTAGGAGGCATAGGCGTTGGTGCTACTAACGTTTCGGTGGGGTTAGGCGCAATCACAGTGACAGCCGCCGCCTGGCCTGAACTGACATCCAGTTGAAGCATGTTCGAGACGTTCGCCGGATCGCTGGATGCACGAATTTCAACCAGGCCCGGTCTTTCCAAAGCGAAGGAGGCACGCGCCATTCCACGCAGGGTCGTCTGTTCCACCTGCTGAATAACACCACCCCCCTCACCGCTCAACAACATCGAAAAACGTACAACTGTACCATCGGGAACGATGTGTCCGTTGTAGTCGTAGATCACCCCTGTACGCACATTGATCGTATCTCCAATGCGAAGCAATGGGATAGGCGTTGGTTCGGGTTCGGCAGTTGGCGTGGTGTTTGGCGTGGTCGAACCGTCAGGCGTAGGAGTACTCGTTACATCGGAAGCAGCCGGGGAGTCCAGAGAGAGCGTGATGATTTGATCCGGATTTGGGCGTGTGACCTCAATCAGGTCATAGCCAGTCCCGGGAATCGATACTGGTGAATATCCTAACGGCGTCAATTCTTGATACAGCAAGCGTACGGCAACATCAACGAAGGCCGGTTGACTGCTGTACAGGCCATAATATGCGCTCAATTTAGAGATGTCGGTCGCATCCAGATAATAGGGCGCGGTAAACGAGAACAGGACAACACGCTTCTCACGTAACAAATCCTGGCGCTCAGAAAGAAAGCGACTGACCAGCTCGGGTTGCCCCTGATTGGAACCGGACAATGCAAGCACGACCCAGTTCGAACGGTTGATGTTAAACACCATTGCATCCAGCTCAGCGCCATCCAGCAGCGCCGATAGATCATCGAAGGTGTAGGATGTCAGACGAGCTTCTGAAACCAGCCCACCGGCTGTAGGTCCGTAAAGGCGAACAACGGCATTCTGTAAAGCATTCAGGGCCAACGAAGAACCTTCCGAACAAGTACTACACTGCCTGTATTCCACGGTATCGGTAATAAATACGATCCGATCTCGCAGCGCCGGTGGAGAGGGGAAGACAGATGTCAGTTCCTGTACATTGGGACTGATAAGCGTCGATGCGCGGCGCGCCACTTCGTAAACCTGCTGCTGCGATTGGCCGACATCCGAGAGTCTGCTAGCAGGAATCAGTACATCAGATATTTGAAAATTGTCAAACAATCCCAGCTTCCTGGTCAAAATGCGGGTAACAGCTGCGTCCACCTGTGCGGCAAAAGCCTGATCTTCACGATACCGTTGGGCAAAGAAATCCAAGACATCAAGCGTGGTCTCGTATGTATTCTCCACATTGCTGGAAACGATGTTTCCAAGATATAACAGGTCATTGCCGGCCAGGAAAGCATCGCGGGACACAATCTCTGCTGAAAAGCCTTCATTCGAAGGTGCATAGAAAACGCGCACGGCCCGGCTGCCAAGATCATCGCTAATGATCAATCCGCCATTGTCGCGCCAATCGGACAATTCCTGTAATGCCAGGATTTCTCCCAACGCAGATTGATCGAAGCTGACCGGACGCGTGGTAGCGCGGATATTTCCCTGCAAACCCTGTAATCGAATGGGAGAGACCAGCAGTCCATCGGTTGTTGAAGGTGCATCCGTGGCTTTACCAGTTACGGCAAAAAACGGCGCCAGTTCGATTTGTTTCAATTGTTCAAGCGATTTTCGCACTGTAGCCACTTCTTCGTCCGCCGGTCTATCGGAACTGCCCAGTCCGGGAAAATGTTTGGCGACTACCAACATGCGTCCATCGCTTCCGGTATGTAGCCCACTGATGAATGCCCTTCCCATCTCGCCCACCCAGTATGGGTCGCCGCCAAACGAGCGCGTTCCGATATTGCTGCGTGCAGAAGGGTTGGGTGTATCCAGCACATCCAATGATGGGCCCATATACAGGTTGATACCCAGGGCTGCCAGTTCTCCACCCTGGATCGCGCCCATTTGTTGTGCCAGTTCCGGTCGCCAGGCGGCACCGATTGCCATGGCACTGGGCATAGCTGTCAGACCGTTGAAAATCTGGTCATATGGTGAACCACCGCCCTCCTGCTCGATGCCCACGAACAAGGGCACATAAGCCCGCTGTGGGATTTCTCCCGTTATGGTATCTGGAATCGGAGAGTTGGTAGCATCCCACTCGACATTTTGCAATTCAGAAATCAGTTGATGTGCGCTGGAAACTGTGTTCGGTGTCGCATTGAAGTTATCATTCTCGGCCAGCAGAACGACACCGCCAACATGGTAATTCGTGATCAGATTATAGATAGGGGATTCTATATCCGTGTCCGTTCCGGTAAAGGTTATCAGGAATAACTGGCCTACCCGTTCTTCCGGGGTAAGTGATTCCAATAAACGCAAAACCTCCTCCGGAGGTACTTCACCCTGTGCACGGACATCTGCTGTTGGCAATAATGGAGCCATTAGCATGACAAGCAACAGGAACAGGGAAAGACTTCGTTTTACTGCCATATCTCTCCCGCGTATTGTTTCACGATCTCGGCGTGAACTTCGGGCTGCACATTTCCACCAGAAACGATAACAACCGCCGGGCGTGCTTCCACCTTATCAGCCATCACAGCCGCCAGGCCAACTGCCCCGGCACCTTCCAGTTTTTCTTTGTACACGTACCACGCAAATGCGATGGCATGCGCAATTTCATCTTCATTGACTAACACAATCTCATCGACGGTTTGTTTAACCACGGGAATGGTCACAGATCCATCTTCTACTGACCCTGCTAATCCATCGGCCAGAGTAGGCAGATCGGGAACGTTATCCTGTGTATTTTGATAGAACAGACTGTGCATGAAAGCGGAAGCCTCAGCCTGTACCCCTATCAAACGCGGATAATGAGCCTGCTTCTGGAGCGAAGCACCGATTCCCGACAACAGACCGCCACCACCTACGGGTACGAGCCAGACAGCCGTTTCTTCCAGCAATTCACGAAATACTTCTAACCCAATGGTGCCCTGCCCGGCGATAATCTGTCCGTCGTTGTATGGGGATACCCAGGTCTTTTGTCCTTCTTCAGCATAGGCTTTCCCGGCAGATTCAGCTTCTCCGTAGCCACCCGGAATCGCATGAATTTCCGCTCCAAGCGCGCGCATGGCTTCTACCTTGGCAGGGACGGCACTTTCCGAAACGAAGACCTCTACTCTAGCGTCAACTTCCTTCCCCGCCAACGCAACACCCAGACCGTGGTTGCCTGCTGAGGCGGCTACAAGTCCAACCTCGCGCTCCCAATCCTCAAGCAATAGCACTTTGTTAAAAGCTCCGCGCGCCTTGAACGATCCGGTTACCTGCCGATTTTCCCACTTGATATACAGATTACGCGCCGCATCATGAGTGAGCGGCGTGCTTTGGATATAAGGAGCAATGCGGTTTTCGGCTTGTTCCAGCCATTCGTACGGGATCATGTTTTTTCAGCTACTATTTCCTTTGCAAGCATTGGATCGTCAGTGATGATACCGTCCACATCCCAGTTAATGAGACGATGGATATCCTCGGCGGCATTGACAGTATACACATTAATATACCGTTTCAAGCGATGCACACGGGCTATTTGTTGAGGGGTAGTATCGTCCAAATGTGGATGCAGCGCCTGGTAATCACCGAAGTTGAATCCAAATGAGCGCGCCCACCAACCTACCCAGCCGCCCAGGGCCAGGAGTCCGCATGGGGTGTCCGGAAGCAGGCTCCGGGTTCGTCGTAGATTCGAAGGCAGAAACGATGAAAAAAGGATTCGTTTCTCTAACCCGAATCTTTTCACCAGATCACAGACCTTGTCCGCCAATCCATCACGAGGTGTTTTGTAATTCGTCAATTCTACATTAATCAGCGCCCGGTCCCCAATCGCTTCGAACACTTCTGCCAGCGCAGGGATCTTTTCGCCGTTGAAATCTTCCGAGAAAAAACTGCCCGCGTCCAGTTCACGCAGGGCAGCCAGGGTCAAATGTGAAACGTGGCCCTTCCCATTGGTTGTGCGGTCAACCGTTGCGTCGTGAATGACAACGACCTCCCCGTCGGCGCTGAGTTTTGCATCCAGTTCCACGCCGTGTGCCCCCTGTGTTAGGGCAAGCTCAAAAGCCGCAAGCGTATTCTCCGGCGCATGGGCCGATGCGCCGCGATGAGCAAGGATCAACGGACGCGGCCAGTCTTGCACTAGATCTCCACGAAGTAAGCCTGGGCTGCACGGTCGATCATTTCACGGCTCATCACGGGAGGCACGGAGAGATAGCCAGAAATATCAAGGATTTGGTCACACAGGTCGCGCGGGTGGGAGGCACGCAGTTTGCGATTGCGTTTGATGTACCATTCCTGCAACAGGTAGGCTAACCCCTGGTCGTTGTATTCAACCTTCTTGGCATCTGCCACGCGCATGAAAATCTTGCGATAATCTTCATAGGAAGGATCGCCGATTTCGATTTTGTGGCGCAAACGACGCAGGAATGCTTCATCCACCAGGTCCTTTGGTGGCAAGTTGGTGGAAAAGACGATCAAAACATCAAAGGGCACTTCAACTTTGCGCCCATTGTGTAACGTCAGATAATCAACACGGTTTTCAAGCGGGACAATCCAGCGGTTGAGCAGGTCACGTGGACGCACCTGCTGCCTGCCGAAGTCGTCAATTAAAAGAATGCCGCCATTGGCCTTCACCTGGAAGGGCGCTTCATAGAATTTGTGCGTGTCGTCAAAGACCAGATCGAGACCCTCGAGGGTCAACTCGCCGCCAGTCATAATGAAGGGGCGGCGGATCTTCACCCAGCGTGGGTCGCGGCGCGCGTTGGTGCGCAGATTGCCTGTGGTTGTCCCTGCCGGACCGGTCTTGGCATCCGAAGCCAGCTTGTGACTGACCGCGTCGTAAACCTTGATGACCTGTCCATCCAGGTATAGCGCATGTGGGATGTACATATCCTGGCTTAGAACCAGGTTGCCAAAAGCACGTGCGATACTGGTCTTCCCGTTTCCGGGAGGTCCGTACATAAAAATGGAAGTACCGGAATTCAAAGCCGGACCCAATCGCTGGAAGGTGGATTCCGAGATGACCAGCTGCGACAGGATCTGTCGCATAGTGCGTGTGGTGACTGTCATACGTCCGCTCTTCTGGCGGCGGATAGACTCGTTGTACACTTCGAACGGAACGGGGGCTGGGCCTGCATATTGGCTGCGCTCCAGCGCCTCACGAGCACGTTGGATGCCTGCCCCGGTAATCCCGTAAGTGTACGCACCCTCACCCAATCCGCCTTGCGAAGATTTGACCTCAATCAACTTCTCCGATTTCAACGTTACCAGGATATGATCGGTTACGCCTGCAAAGGGCAAGGTGATTTCCTCGGCGATCTTGAAACCGCTCAGATAGCCGCGAAAATAGAGCACCTTTAGGACCAGGTCCTGCAACCACAGCGGATTCAGTCCAGTGTCTTCCAGACTGGTAACCTGTGGCGGCAGGAAACTTTCGCTCGGAGCAGGAGCGAATGATCCGGTTGTAGGGCGTTGTAAGTTGCTGACCATAATGCCTCTCATCGAACAAAAAAATGGTATATCGATTATAGCATGGCTACAAGAATGAAAGAACTGCCATGTGTTTTTAGTTTATAATCCCAAACTATGAAACTCACCGTGATCATTCCCATTTACAATGAAGTTGAAAGCCTTCGTGAGATCGTCAAACGTGTCCAGAGGACCAAACTCGCTGAGGAAATTCTGCTGGTCGATGATGGCTCCATAGATGGTACGCGCGATCTGCTCAAAGAGTTGGACGGCAAGGACAATGTACGGGTTATCCTCAAGCAGAAGAACGATGGAAAAGGGTCCGCTGTCACTGTAGGGATAAAAGCCGCCGAAGGCGAAATTCTACTCATTCAAGATGCCGATTTGGAGTACGACCCACGTGATTATCCCACTCTGCTTCAACCACTCGAAGAAGGTATCGCTGATGTAGTCTATGGTTCACGCTTTTTGGGCGGCCCGCGGCGGGTGGTCATGTTCTGGCATCTGGTTGCCAATTACATGCTGACCTTCATGACCAACATCCTCTACAACACCATCCTGAGCGACATGGAAACCGGTTACAAAGTTTTCCGCAAGGAGGTCGTGGAAGGCATGACCATACACGCTAAACGCTTCGACTTCGAGCCCGAATTCACCGCCAAAATCCTCAAGCGCAAATATCGCATCTTCGAAGTACCCATCTCCTTCAACCCGCGCGATTATTCCGAAGGCAAGAAGATCAAGCTCAAGGATGCTTTCGAAGCGGTCTGGACTTTGCTCAAATATCGTTTCGTGGATTAAGAAAGTTCGAACGGCAGAAAGACATGTTCGGGTGGCAGTTAAACTGCCACCCGAACATTCCGTACACGCCTCAAGCCAGGCTCGAACCTTTTCCCGTTATCTCAACCTGGCCCGCCCCCAAAAACCCTGTTATTTCTCCCGTCCAATCGGATGCACCACTTCACCGGACATAAATCGTTCGGGGTCTGCCTCGAACTCGCGCAGACACTCCTGATTGCAAAAATAAATCCGCATTCCTTTGTACTCTCGCGACGGATAATTAGATGGATCTCTCAGAATGCCGCCGCAAGCTGTGAGCGCCTTGCCCTTAAGTTTTTCCCATTTATCCATAGGCCAAGTATAATGCCAACAATGACAGATTGGAAAGAGAAACTTCAAAAAGAATTCAAGCTTGCCGAATCCGCCCGTGCGAGTGGCAACGAGGGGCAGGCGCGCGTCTGTGCACGCCGCGCTGCAGGGATTGCCATCCGCGAATATTACGCCCATCGCGGGTATCATGTCCGCACGCCGAGTGCATATGATCTATTACAAATGCTTATGGATGAACCGCAGTTATCTCCAGAACTCAAGCAGTCCGCTAACTATTTGACCCTGCGCGTTAACAAAGAATTTAAATTACCTGTTGATGTAGATCTGCTGGCTGAAGCACGAAAGTTGTGTGATGGTCTGCTCACGGAAATAAAATAGACCCTAACGATTTATCCAAACCGTTAGGGTCTATTTTGTTAACGGGCTTTATGCCATTTTCCTGCGCCCAACCAAGTAGTATAAGGCTCGGGCAACAGTAATCAGGATCACCATCCCCGACATCACACTGCCAAAGACCAAGAATAACCGGTTCCAATCGCGCAGGCGGCTGATGATAACATCCCGTTCCGGCAGGTGAATGCGATCTCGCAGGCGTTGGACAAAGTCCTTTGGCGGTGCGACAGGCCGCAAGGTCCCAGCCAGATGCGCTTCTAAAGATTCTATATTTTCGGGGGAAAGTTTATCTCGTTGCTTGCTCATTTTTCCTCACTCATTGGCAGGGTAGAGCAACAGCCCGACCGTGCCAGGGCCCAGATTGATGGCCAAAGAAATTGATAAGTCACTTTGTACAACATCTTTATAATAAAAAAGTTTCTTAGCTTGATCTGACAAATTCATTGCAGATTCCGGATCACGCGCGTGAGCTACCCCTATGTGGACAGGCTGGTCACCAAAAACATCTTTGCCCATTTCTAGAACCCGCTCGACAGCTGCCTTTCTTGTGCGGACTTTATCTACCATGTTAAGGACACCGTCCTCGAGCCTAGCAATAGGTTTAATATTTAATAGAGAGGCCAGGGCTGCGGAAAGCGTACCAACTCGCCCACTTCGACGGGCGTATTCGAGGGTATCCAGGGTGAAGATAATCTGCACTTTTTCACGGACCGATTCGAGGTAGGCTATAATTTCTTCTACGCTTTTCCCAGACGATTCCATTTGACGGGCTGCGCGGCACATGAATGCAATTCCCAAAGAACCACCGGCTGAGTCGAATGGCACAATATTATATTTTCCTTTCAACTCATTGGCAGCAGCAACCGCCGAGGCATATGTGCCGGAAAGTTTGCTGGTGACGTGGATCGACAAGATCGTATCGCCTTCTTCAGCAACTGTTTTGTAGAATTCCGTAAATTGATGGGGAGAAGGTTGGGAAGTTTTCGGAAAAACCGAGCTTGTCTCGATCTTTTTGTAGAACTCATCCAGGCTCATTTCTACATATTGTAAGAAGGTTTCTTCTCCAAAATGAATATTGATCGGGATGATTTGAATATCAAACTCTTCTTCCCACCCTACAGGAAAATCTGTTGCGCCATCTGTAACGATACGAAGCATTTCATGTGCTCCTTGCTAAATTTGGGTTTTATCTCCTACTTGGTCACGCAGCGCCAGAAGAGTACGATGGTATAGGCTTTTGATAGCCCCTTCGCTGCGCCCCATAATCTGCCCAATTTCCGCGTTAGAGAGATTCTCCACGAATTTCAGGATTAGCAAATGTTGTCGTTCCGGCGGCAGCTTGCGGATGAGCTTGAGAAGCGCTTCCTGCTCCTCGGTATGGACAAGCTTGGTCTCCGGATGGTCGCCTTTGGCTGGCAAGACGGGAATATCAGTAATCGGGATTTCCTGTCTGCGGCTGCGGTCACGGTGCCAGTTAGCAACCAGGTTGTGTGCTATGCGATACAGCCAGGCAGAGAATGGGACGCCACGGTCTTTGTAATTGTGAATGTGATTCATCGCCCGTTGAAAAACGCGGGCAGTGAGGTCTTCTGCGTCATGCGTGTTCCCCGTCCGGTAGTAGACATAATTGTAGATGCGGTCAATGTAGCGCGCATACAGTTCGCCAAAAGCATCGCGATCACCCTGCGAAGCACGCGACAACACATCTTGTTCGTTATATTCCTGTTCCGGCACTGAAAAACCTTACCGGCGGGGATATGCTATTTAACCCCGCCGGATTTGAGAAGTTGCAGTCAGTATATCACGCCCATCAGGGTGTATCATGTAAACCTTTAGAAGTGGAATAATAAGGTGACGCCTTACCTTGATTGGGTTGTCACTCAACCCAATCGGGCTTGACATACCCATCAATTCCGTATTTCATCCCCAGGGAACGCGCCAACTTTGGTAACAAGGGATATAGATTAGCACCGGGGCATTCGGTCCCATCCGGGCTTTGATCGGGGTAATCTTTATGACCCGCCAGATATCTGATTCCATAGGTATAACGTAAATAATCGACCAGCTTCTCAAGGCTATCAAGCTGGGGCTGTGTTGGCATTGTTTCATCGAAATTCCCGAGCAGAACAACTCCTAGAGAACCAGTGTTGAATCCCTGCACGTGCGCCCCACGAGCGTTGATCTCGCGGCCTTCGTAGATATTCCCATCGGAATCGATCAAAAAATGGTAAGCCACATCCGCGAAACCGCGTCTATCCATGTGTAATTCCTGAATCTCGGCTGGTCCGGCGTTGGAAATGGCTGAGTGATGAAGAACGACTGTGTTTAGCACACTGCGTAAGTCATCGGTATAGTACAGCACCCCTTCCGGATTGGATTCCACATCAAACAATCCGAGCTCTTCCGGGGCCAGCAGGTTGAGCGGACGTGCACCCCATTCGTCCCTTGAGAGAATGTTTGGTCTTGGAGGTGGAGAAGAATCCAGAGAAACCCTCTCTGCTTTTACAAAGCGAAATATCAGCCAGCCCAAGCCTGATGCTATGATGAGAACCAACAAATATGAAGTCATACTATTCCTGTGCAGAGGCCTTAACATGCCCCGATTATACAAAAATTGGCAAAGACCCAAATGATATAATTATTATTTGCGTATTCGGAAACAATATTAATGAAACATATGTGCTATAATCGTTTGGTCCCCAAAATTATATAAGGAACTTATGTCAACCAATGTCATTCGCGTGGTTGGTGCACGCGTCCATAATCTGAAAAACATCACCGTTGAAATCCCGCGCGACAAGCTGGTGGTCATCACCGGTTTGTCGGGTTCTGGCAAGTCATCGTTAGCCTTCGACACCATTTTCGCAGAAGGCCAACGGCGCTACGTCGAATCGCTCTCGGCCTATGCACGCCAGTTCATCGGCCAGATGGACAAACCGGACGTCGACTACATCGAAGGGCTGTCCCCTGCTGTTTCCATCGACCAGAAATCGACCAGTCACAACCCGCGTTCCACCGTCGGCACAGTGACCGAGGTCTATGATTACCTGCGTCTGCTGTTCGCGCGCGTGGGCATCCCCCACTGTCCGGTCTGCGGTCGCGAGGTCACCAAGCAGTCCGCGCAGGAAATCGTGGATGCCATCGAAAAACTGCCCGAGGGCAGCCGCATCCTGATCCTGTCACCGTTGGTGCGCGGACGCAAGGGCACCTATCAGGCCGTCTTCGAGGAGATCCGCAAGGCCGGGTTCGTGCGCGCACGCGTGGATGGCGAGGTTCTGGGGCTTGATGATGAGATCAAGCTCGACCGCTACAAGCAACACACCATCGAAGCTGTGGTCGACCGGCTGGTCATCAAACAGGAAGACAGTGAAGAAGAGCAGATGGCAGCCCGAACGCGATTGACCGACTCGGTCGAAACGGCGCTCAAATTTGGTGAGGGTTATGTCAGCATCAACAACGTGGACAGCGGCGAGGACACCCACTTCTCCGAGCATCTGGCCTGCCCAGAACACGGCAGTACCGTCCCTGAGATCGAGCCGCGCACCTTTTCGTTCAACACGCCACACGGCGCCTGCCCAGATTGTCAGGGATTGGGCAACAAACTCGAGATTGATCCTGACCGCATCATCCCGGACAAGGAACGGACACTGAACGAAGGCGCCATCGCCAGCATGGAGTGGAGCGGCCCGAAAGAAGAAGGCGGCTATTACTGGCAGGCGCTGGAAGGGGCGGCGCGCGTTTACAAGATCGATCTTGATAAGCCGGTAGAGGAACTGACCGAGAAACAACTCGATGTCATCCTGTACGGCAGCAACGGCAAAGAAATCGAGATGCGCTATAAGAACACCAGCGGGAACGAGTTCAAGTTCAAGCGCGCCTTCGAAGGTGTGATTGGCAACCTGGAGCGCCGCTACCGAGAGACCAACTCGGAATACATCCGTTCGAAGATCAGCGAGTTCATGTCCGACCGACCCTGCCCAACCTGTGGCGGCGCGCGTCTCAACCCGGCTGCCTTAGCGGTGACCGTAGACGATGTCAACATCATCACAGTGACCGGCTGGCATATCCTGAAAGCGTTGAAATGGATTGAAAAGATTTCAGGGAAGGAATCAACCCTGAACACGCGCCAGCAAGCCATCGCCGAGCGCGTAATCAAGGAGATTCACGAACGATTGAACTTCCTGGTCAATGTCGGGTTGGATTACCTGACTCTTAACCGTTCTGCCGGATCCCTTTCCGGTGGTGAAGCGCAGCGCATCCGACTGGCGACGCAGGTCGGCTCGCGGCTGGTGGGCGTGCTGTACGTGCTGGATGAACCGTCGATTGGTTTGCATCCGCGTGACAATACACGTCTGCTCAACACGCTGCTTGGTCTGCGCGACCTGGGCAACACGGTACTAGTCGTTGAGCACGACGAAGAGACCATCCGCACCGCTGACTGGGTATTGGATCTTGGCCCGCGCGCCGGGGAACACGGCGGCGAGATCGTCTGTCAGGGGCCGCTCGAGCAAATTCTCAAATGTGGCGATTCGCTCACTGGCGCGTATATCACAGGGAAGAAAAAAGTTCCGATTCCAGAGAAGAGGCGCACCGGGAATGGCAAAGCTTTGAAAATTATTGGGCCGCGCGCTAACAATCTCAAGGGCATGGATGTCAAAATCCCGCTGGGAAAGCTGGTCTGTATCACGGGCGTCTCGGGCAGTGGCAAATCCACTTTGATGAGCGACGTATTGTATAACGCGCTGGCCGCCAAGTTGATGGGTTCGCACACCTACCCGGGAGAACACGAGCGCATCGAGGGCGTGAATCAACTCGATAAGATCATCAACATCGACCAATCCCCCATCGGACGCACGCCGCGTTCCAACCCCGGTACATACACGGGATTGTTCGACGAGATCCGTAAGCTATACTCTGAGCTACCAGAGAGCAAAGTTCGCGGATATAAACCAGGGCGTTTCTCGTTCAATGTACATGGCGGGCGCTGCGAAGCCTGCCAGGGACAGGGTCAATTGCGCATCGAGATGCAGTTCCTGCCCGATGTGTACGTGCCCTGCGACGTGTGTCACGGCAGTCGCTTCAACCGCGAGACTCTGCAGGTCAAATTCAAGGGAAATACCATCGCCGATGTGCTGGATATGACGGTCGAGCAGGCTTTGGAGGAATTCTCAGCCTTTCCTCGGATGATGAGCAAACTTGAACTCCTGCATGATGTGGGATTAGGATATATCCGCATCGGACAGCCCGCCCCCACCTTAAGCGGCGGCGAAGCCCAGCGCGTCAAGCTGGCAAAAGAATTGTCAAAGCGCGCTACAGGCCGGACTTTGTACGTGCTTGATGAACCTTCGGTCGGGCTCCATGCAGCGGATGTGCACAAACTGGTCGAAGTGCTGCAGCGCCTGGTAGACACAGGTAATTCTGTATTGATCATCGAGCACAACGTAGACATCATCAAAACCGCCGACTGGATCATCGACCTGGGCCCGGAAGGCGGCGATCGTGGCGGTGAAGTGATCGCCGAAGGCACACCGGAAGAGTTGTGTAAAGCGAAAGGGTCATATACGGGTGAATTCCTGTGTGCACACTTGAAACGTTAAAGTACTTCAAGT
>JASFRG010000026.1:0-36146 GCA_050115035.1 Anaerolineales bacterium
CCAGCATGTGCGCGCCAAATTGACCGGTCTGAGTTGGGACGCCGTGTCCGCGCAACAATTCAACAAAACGCTCGACCAATGGTTCTGCCATATCCGGCGCACCAGCGTAAACGAAGGATGGTCGCCTTCCCTTGCGAGTGTCAGCATACAGCGTGAACTGGGAGACCACAATGGCTTCGCCCCCTACATCCAAAACCGATAAATTGGTCTTGCCCTGCTCGTCTTCAAAGATGCGCAGGTTGGCGATCTTTTCAGCCAGATAAACGGCTTGTTCTTCCCCATCCTCCTGACCGATGCCCAACAGAATAACCAGTCCGTGCCCGATTTGGGCGATGGGTTGGTCATCTACAGTGACTGCCCCTGAGTTGACTCTTTGAATTAATGCACGCATTGGGAAACAATTGAACCGCAATACCCTTTCGGGCACCTAGCACTTAAAGAACGCGAAGGTAAATTTCTTTTCTCCTTTGCGCTCTTAGCGATCTTCGCGGTTCATTTAACCTACTCTGGCAAACCTATCGCCTCGCGGACTTCTTCCATCACACCATCGGCAATAACACGCGCGCGTTTAGCGCCATCATGCAGAATATCCCAGACGGTATCAGGGTTCTGCGCGATTTCAGCGCGTTTTTCACGGAAGGGTTCCAGGTGCGCATTCAGGTTTTTGGCAAAGAGTTTTTTGCAGTCCACACAGCCGATGCCTGCCCGGCGGCATTCGATGTTGACCATGTTGATCTCCTCCTCGGAGGAAAATATCTTATGCATCGAATAGACGTTGCACACATCGGGATCCCCCGGGTCAGTGCGTTTGATGCGCGCCGGGTCGGTGACCATCTGCATGACGCGCTTCTGCGTCTCTTCGGGCGTGGCTGCCAGCTCGATGTGGTTGTCGAGGCTTTTGCTCATCTTGTCCTGGCCGTCAATGCCGATAACCTTGGGAATCTCGGTGTGTTTGGCCTGCGGCTCGATCAACACGTCGGTGTTGTAACGGTAGTTGAACGAGCGCACGGTTTCGCGGGCAAACTCCAGGTGCGGAGCCTGATCAACACCAACGGGAACAAGCCCGGCCTTGTAAAGAACGATGTCGGCCGTCATCAAAACGGGATAGCCTACCAGACCGTAGTTGACGTTATTGGGATTCTGTCTGATCTTTTCCTTGAAGGTCGGCAGATCGGTCAATTTGCCCAACGGCGTGACCATCGAGAGCATAGTATGCAGTTCCATAACTTGCGGCACATGCGACTGGATGAAGACGATGGTTTCGTCGGGACGGATGCCGGCCGCCAGCCAGTCGAGCGCCATCTCATAAGTGTTGTTTTTCAGGTCGGCGGTAGTTTCAACCGTGGTCAGGGCGTGGATGTCGACAATGCAGTAAATGCAGTCATAATCATCCTGCAGCGCGACATAGTTTTTGATCGCGCCGAGATAGTTCCCTAAATGTTGACGCCCGGTGGGGCGGGCGCCGGAAAATACGCGTCCTTTTTTTGCCATTGATTGCCTCGAAAGTAGATTCGGAGTCCAAAGTCTCCTGATTTTGTATTTCAACGACTGGAGTCGTTGACTCCGGTATTAATTATTTATAACTTTTCTCACCAACCCCAGCACCTCACCGGGTTCGGCGTGACGACGGGTTTCAAGTTTGGAGTAGACCAGATCGTCTCCAACCGTGACCTCGAACCTGCCTCCGTCCGAAGGGACCAAGGTCAGGTTCCCGATATCATACTCGAATTCTTTCAACAGTTCATTTGCCAGGCCCACGGCCCGGTCGGTGTAATGTCAAACAGCGCAGTAAACGATTTCAATGTTTTTTAGCATTAAATGATTTTCTCCAACTTTGGCCCAGAGCGAAGAGCCGAACGACAGTGAGACTCGCAGTCGAAGGGCGATTTCGACAAGAACCCACCCTTCGACTACACTCCTCGCCATACTCGTCGCTACGCTCAGGGACGGAATTTTTTGTTAGAAAATTATAACATGCGCCCCCTGGAGACTTGTCACATGTAAAATGAAGGACTATAATCGCGTCTGCTAATGTAAGGAGCAATTAAATTTATGCCTATCTATGCCTATCGTTGCGAATCCTGCGGGGTTCAATTTGAACGACACCAATCGTTCACTGACGCACCGCTCAAGCGTTGCCCGGAATGCAACAAGAACAGCCTGCGTAAGGTGATCGGGCCGGTGGGTGTTGTGTTTAAAGGTTCCGGCTTCTACTCCACCGATAATCGTTCCACTTCCGGCTTATCAACACCGAAAACGGAAGATGGTTCTAAGGAGAAATCTGAAAGTAAGACCAGTAAGGAAAGTGCGAAATCAGAAAGTAAAACCGGCGATAAAAAAGATTAGTTACAATCGATTAATTACTCAAAAAGCGATGCACACATGCATCGTTTTTTTCTTAATTTCTAATAGTATAGACAAAATACCCAGATATGATATGATGGAATTATCGTAACTTTATTGCGGTCTCATCGTCTTGAATATGTGAAAAAAAATCCTAATAAGGAGAGGAGGTGAAAGCTATGTTGTTCGCACCCAAGGAAAAGGGCCAGGGCCTGGTTGAATATGCATTGATCCTTGTATTAGTCGCCATTGTCGTTATTGCAGTTCTTATGTTGCTCGGTCCGATCATCGCTAACGTGTTCAGTACCATCAACAGCAGCATCTCAAGTACGTAAGGGTAATTACTTTGCCCAATGAAAAAGAGGCCCTGGAAACAGGGCCTCTTTTTCATTGGAATTTGTTGTTATTGCTATGATAACTTATAGAAATTATGGCAAACTTTCACAGGCCAGAGTAAGTTTTGCCATCTTCATCAAGTAGCACTTTGATAGTGTCACCATCAACCACGTCAACTACTCGGCCGGTTTGGGGTGGGTTGTTTGGGATGCAATCTCCTCCAGTTACAGGGATAAAGTTTTCCGTGGCTGTTGGTGGAGGGGGGTGTGTATTCGTTGGAGTAGAGAGCGAAACTTGTGTCTCGGTTGGTGGCAACGTTGGCTCCATGGCGAGACTGCCAGCCGCCCGGGTTTGCGCATTCAAGACCTGGGCAGTCTCAAAGGCATAGGTGGCGATTTCGCTGGAATCCCAGCTCGGATTTGGGGCAGGTTTAAGTGCACAGGCAAAAAGAAAAAACATAACAATTCCCCAAAACAGAGCTACGTGGATTTTGGCAACTATTGGAAGTTTGATGCGCATTTGATTAGACATGTATCCCAACCTTTACAACGAAGAACCTATTAAGAGTATATAACAATAGTACCCTTTTGCAATCAGCCAAAAGGGTACTATGAAATTGTTCCTGACCAGAGCCGTCGGTCGAATATCGCGCAGCGGAGTAGTGCACGTCCTAGCATTCCGGGCTAGGGAGACTAGGCGTAGTCAAAGGGTAGATTCACTTCGCAAAATTCATCTCGCGCGGCGGGTTATACGGATTTGGGGTCTCGTATTGATCCAAGAGCATGATCCTATCGGCGGGCACATGGTTCTGTTGGTTGGATATATTCAAGATGACCGTGTGCGCGTTATATTTTTCCAACTGTGGGAAAGGGTCTACTCGGAACGTGCCGTCATTGAGTTCTTCGAAATGGGCGATAGTGGCGCGGTGTAACAGGTCGGGTCGCGTTTCTACATTGACTTCGTTGATGTCCGGTGGCGGATTTGAACCATCCAGAGATTCAAAGGGAACCACCACCTGTCCGGCTATGCGGGTCGGCTCTCCGGTAATCCTGACAATATTTCCACCGGCCAACAAGCCGTCATGTTCGATGTAATCCTTGCCTTCATTTTTACTTTCCCCTGTGATGACCTCCCAATGCGTCTCCGGTCCGTGCCGGTTGGTGACCATTTCGGTGCCTTTGGTCAGCCACAGCCAGGCCTCGTGCATGTCTGCGGTCTGCCTCTTGTTCAATTGCGTTTCATCGAAGTGACCGAAGGCGCAATAGATCAAGTTGCGGTACCAGAACCATTGCCACTCCGGAGTTAATACGGCGAATTTTTCTTTCATCGTAGTCGCGACTGTTTCGGGCGCAGCCTTTTTCAACGGATAAGAGCGATGCTTGAAATCATGATCCCATACCCCTTCAAGCTGATAATCGTGCAGGCAAAACGCCCACTGACCATCGGGAAGAGCGGCCAGCGACTCGGTCGCCCCGCAGGCATTCAGCAGGCTTCCCCCGGCGAGCGTGATGGTCAGCTTGAGAAAGTCACGTCGAGTGATGTGGAAATTGGGGTCTGATGACATCGTTTGCTCTGCGAAAAAGTATAGTATAAAAATCTACTCGTTAGAATGCCAGCATAATTTCGCTCCTCACAATGGTAAAATCCATTCTTGATGAACCCCACCCAGCCCAAACAATCCGTTGACCTGGTCATTCCGGTCTATAACGAAGAAGGCGTTGTCGAGCAGACACATGCCCGCATCAGCGCATCCATCGAGAACCTGCCTTACAACTTCACCATCTACTATGTGGACGATGGATCCACAGATGGCACACTCGATTCGCTACGATCCCTGGACGAGGCCCACGTGCGAATACTGGAACTAAGCCGTAACTTCGGTCACCAGGCTGCGCTAACTGCCGGTATGGACGCGACGCGGGGGGACATTATCATCACGATGGACGGCGACGGCCAGCATCCGCCGGAGATGATCCCCGAGATGATCGACCTTATCAATAACGGATATGATGTGGTGCAGACTCAACGCGTAGATTTAGCCCAGCCCCCATCGTTCAAAAAATGGACCTCAGGCCTGTTCTACCGTTTGATCAATTCCATCAGCGGCACGCGCGTGCTGCCAGGCACCGCCGACTTCCGCGCCCTCTCCCGTCAGGCAGTGGACGCGCTCAAAGCCATGCCGGAATACCATCGCTTCCTGCGCGGCATGGTCTCGTGGATCGGCTTTTCGACCGTTATCCTGCCCTACCAGCCGGCAGATCGCATCAGCGGCATTTCAAAATATTCTTTCAGCAAGATGTTCCGCCTGGCGATGGATGCTATCTTTTCCTTTTCGTTGATGCCGTTATACATTGGGCTGAGTATGGGCGGGCTGCTCTTATTTTTGGCGCTGGCGGAAATGGTCTACGTGCTATCCTTTTGGGTGACCGGACGCACATCCAACCTAGCGCCGGGCTGGAGTTCGCTTATGTTCGTAATCCTGATCGTGGGCGGGATTTTAATGGTGCTGCTGGGTTTTATCGGCGTATATGTAGGATACATCTTCCAGGAAGTCAAACGCCGTCCTGTCTACCTGGTCAAGAAGGGGGAAATAGAGAATGACTAAGAAAGAAATTTATGACATTATCTTATTACGACATGGTGAATCGGTAGGAAATGCAGAAAGGCGCTGGCAGGGTCAGGCCGATTACCCCCTGACCGATCAAGGCCGCAATCAAGCTCGTGCATTGGCCAACAGGTGGCAGGCAGAAGACAAACAGTTCGATTACATCCTGACCAGTCCCCTCAAACGCGCCAGAGAGACCGCCGAAATCATCGCCGAGGCTTTAGACATTTCCGTAGAGACTGACTCAATCTGGTTGGAACGCAATATCGGTGAATTCGCCGGTATGACAGGAGAAGAAGTCAACCGGCGTTTCCCGAACCGTGAGTTCACAACCCCGTTTGCAGCTATCATCGGGGATCAAGGCGAAGGAGATTGGGAGCTTTATCTGCGTGCAGGCCAGGCTTTACACAGCCTGTTCCGGCGGGAACCAGGGAAATATCTGGTGGTTTCCCATGGCGGGCTGCTCAATCAGGTCATGTACGCAGTGGTCGGGATCACACCCCACGCCAATTTCAGCGGTCCGCGTTTTCGTTTCAAAAATACCGGTTTTGCACACCTGACGTATCGCACCCATACCAATCAGTGGCAGATCAATGTCCATAACGATCGCTCCCACTGGAATGGAAAGGAGTCAGATTAGTCATTATGGCAGTTCCCCAGGAAAAGGCTTCTCAATTGAATGTCCTAACTTTTGGTGCGGGGGCTATTGGCACATATATTGGCGGGAGTCTAGTATTAGCCGGGCACAATGTTGTTTTTTCGGAGCAGGCGAAGGTCGCAGAAGAACTGCATGAACGCGGACTGCGGCTTGATCTGTCTCTGGACAAACGTCGCAAAACCAAAGAAGCGCTGCTCGTCGAACCATCATCGTTCGTCATCGCTTCCACGCTGGAAGATGCGCTGCGCTACGGTCCCTTTGATGTGGCATTATATGCCCTGAAATCCTTCGACACCGAATCTGCGCTGGAAGGAATTAAGCCTTTCGCAGACAAGATGCCGCCCATCCTGTGCCTGTCCAACGGTGTGGACAACGAGCCCGCCATCGCAAAAGTGCTGGAACCCGACAAAGTGATCTACGGCACAGTGACCTCGGCTATCGGGCGTCGCGCTGCCGGGGACATCGTACTCGAAAAACTGCGCGGCGTTGGCATTGCTTCAACACACCCGCTCTCTGACCGATTGATGGCTGCCTTTAACGGTGCATTCCTCAACGCCCGGGCATATCCCGATGCACACAGCATGAAATGGTCCAAGATGCTGACCAATTTACTTGCCAACCCGGCTTCAGCTATTTTGGATATGAGCGCCGCTGAGATTTATGCCCACGGTGACCTGTTTAAAATGGAAATCGATATGCTGCGCGAGTGCCTGGCCGTGATGGCAGCTCAAAATCTCGAGGTCGTAGACCTGCCCGGTACACCAGTGCGAGCGTTAGCTTTTGCTACAAAGCTGCCGCTGTGGCTATCAAAACCCTTGCTGGGACGTGCCGCCGGAGCCGGACGGGGCGGAAAGATGCCCTCCTTTCACATTGACCTACACTCCGGACGTGGCAAAAGTGAAGTGGACTATTTACACGGCGCGGTCGTGCGCGCAGGGGAGAAAACCGGCGTGCCTACACCGGTCAACAGATTGTTGACTGAAACGCTGCTCGCGCTTACCAACGGCGAAATGATCCTGGAAAAATATGCCCATAAGCCAGAGAAGTTATTAGCAGAGTTAAAATAATTCAGTTGAAACGCAAAATATTCATCGGCCCGACCATCAAGTCGGGTTGATTTTTACCCCAAATCTCTCTCTCCCTTGGAAAATAGTTTAAACATCTCAGTCACATTTCAAAGGCGACAGACGTTTGTTAACAGTGATAAAATACCTGTCCATTTTGGAAAGGGTATTATGGGCAAGACATCCAACATTCATCTAACACAACCGCGCCCTGAAGTGGAAGTCCATCTCCCCGACGGTCGTGTTCTATCTGGCCCGCGCGGAGCAAAGGTTGGCGAATTTCTACAAGTCGTAGCTGACAGCTTCGATGCACCGGTTGTCGCGGCTGTGGTCAATCGCAATCTGCGCGAGTTGACTTATCCCGTCGAATACGAATCGACCGTCCAACCTGTGATCATGTCTGAGCCGGACGGTGCGCGCATTTATCGCCGCTCGCTGACTTTTTTGCTTGAGATGGCCTTCAGCGACCTGTTTCCCAAGGGCAAGCTGACCATTGACCACTCGGTCTCTTTTGGGGGCTATTACTGTCAGGTCTCTGGCAGGCAGCCTCTTTCGGAGTCCGAGATCGAGGCGCTCAAGATCCATATGCAGGAACTGGTCAATAAGGACTTGTCCTTCGAACGCAAGGAAGTCCCGTTGGAAGAAGCATTCGCATACTTCCGCGAGCTCGGCTACGACGACAAAATTCACCTGCTCTCGCATCGTCATAAAGATTACCTGACCATGTATCGTCTGGGAGATCGCATGGATTATCACCACGGTTACATGGTGCCCTCGACCAGCTACTTACGTTGGTTCGATATACACGTAACGAATGGCGGATTCACCCTGCGTTTTCCACGCCGCCACGCACCGACCAAATTGCAGCCTCCTGCAAATTACCCCAAATTGCTAAAAACCTTCCGTCAATATGGCGATTGGCTGGCGCGTTTGGGTATTGACAACGTGGGCGCGCTCAACGATGCCATCCAGGCCGGACGCGAACACGAAATCATCCTGGTCTCAGAAGCCCTACACGAGCAATACATTTCCGACATCGCCCGGCAGATTGCTGAAAGGCAGGATGAATTCTCTTTAGTGCTGGTGGCCGGGCCTTCATCTTCCGGTAAGACAACATTCTCGAAGCGTCTCACTGTCCAGTTGCTGGCACGTGGAATCTCGCCTTACCCTCTTGAACTCGATAACTATTTTGTCGACCGCGATAAAACTCCCCGCGATGAACTTGGCAATTTCGACTTCGAATCGATCGAGGCTCTCGATCTGTCCTTGCTGGCTGAACATTTACAAGGCTTGGTAGCCGGAGAAAAAGTGCAAATGCCTCGTTACAATTTCAAGACGGGTTTGAGCGAACCCGGCGAGATTGTCCAGTTGCAACGCGGACAAATCCTCATCCTGGAGGGGATTCACGGCCTCAATCCACAACTGATTCCCGAAGCACTCTCAGGACAGGCGTTCCGAGTCTACGTATCGGCGCTGACCCAGATCAACCTTGACCGTCACAACCGTGTTTCCACCACCGATACGCGCCTCATCCGGCGCATCGTGCGCGATGCCCGCGAGCGCGGCTATACGGCCAGGGACACCATCTCGCGCTGGGAATCCGTGCGCCGCGGCGAAAAACGCTACATCTTTCCTTACCAGGAAAACGCGGACATCATGTTCAACTCGGCGCTGGTTTATGAACTGGCCGGGCTCAAACCCCTGGCCGAGCCGCTTCTGCGCCAGGTGCCGCGCAGCACGCCCGAATATATCGAATCCAAACGCCTGCTGGCCTTTCTGGAATGGTTCCTGCCAATTGATATCGACCTGATCCCCGAAAACTCGATTGCACGCGAATTTTTGGGTGGTTCCATCCTCAAAGAATTCACGCGCTGGCAGGGTAAATCCAATTAGGACTACAGATATGCGTCGTCTGACAATTTTCATCGTTGTCTTGATGCTCTTCTCATTCGCTTGCAAATTGTTTACTCCCGCTTCAAACCCGGGCCCTCAGCCTGTATCATCCCCACAAGAATCTCTGCCAACTGAGACATTTACGGCTGTCCCCACCTTTACCCTGGGAGCACCAACCGAACCTCCACCACCGGCTGCCAGCCCACCCGAAGCGGGCTACATCCTTGAAGATGAACGAATTATCAACGGTTTTGCCATCCGCTTTTGGAGAAACCCGGACGATCCACTTGGCTTTTCCTCGGTTGTGCTGATCGAATCAGCCTGGCAATCAACCATCCGCGTGGACATGGCTTCGGCTATCAACGATCTGACCGGCAGTGACCTTAACGCAGATGGCTATCCCGATTTGGTAGTGGAGACTTATTCGGGTGGCGCGCACTGTTGCTTTGGCACGCAGGTTTTCAGCCTGAGACCGAGCGGGGCGGCGCTCATCCTGCAGAAGCCCGAGTCCAATGCAGGCGGCACTTTCGAAGACCTAGACGCGGATGGCATCTTCGAATTCATCACCTACGATGATTCGTTAGCTTACCAGTATTGTCCTTATGCGGCTGGGGTGGCGGTCAAGGTCATTATGGCTTACGATCACGGGCAGGATCGTTACATCCCGGCCAGCCCACGCTTTTCCAAGCAGTACGCAGAAGAAATCACGGCAAATGAGCTACGGGCCCTGGCCGCTCCCAGCGAACTTGGTGAATGGGAAGGCACCAACATTTGCGCCATCCTACCACTGGTGCTCGATTATCTCTATTTAGGGCAGCCGGATAGAGCCCGGACAGAATTCTATAACCGCTATTCCGGCCTTGATGCCGACCTGAAATGGGATGAAATCCTGCAAGCTGTGCAGGGCAGCCCGTTGTATACCCCGTAACAGATCTCCGCAGTCTTTACCCTGTCACTTTGATTCAGGGTGTTTCACGAAAACCTAGGAGGACTTCCTCAAATCATCTTCGCGATCTTAGCATCCTTCGCGGTTCAAGTGCCGAAAATACCCCGCCTTACAAAACTCCAGACCACCAGGTATCCACAGTAATCAAATCAGAAATCCATCACGCTATCAAGCCCACGATATAATCCGATCAGTTCCCCCACCTTCCGAATCGCCAAAAGGGCCCCATCCACGTACGGCTCCGCGCTTGAGCCTGACTCATGGCGCAGGATAAGCTTCTGATCGTGCATCCCGAAGATGGCATCGATCGAAATCACATATCCCGGCAAACGAACGGAGTGCACCTGCGAACCGTCCAAACGGGCGCCGCGGCTCTCCATCGGTCCGTGAATCTCATCCAGAGGAACATCCAACTGTGCCTCACGAATTTTCGACAGGCGATTGGCAAGTTCTCGGGCGGTCCCACTGGGGGCATCCACTTTCCCGGCATGGGCATAATCGATGATCTCCCAGTGGGGAATATATCTGGCAGCGATCTCCGCAAATTTTTGCAGCAGCACCACCGTCATAGCAAAATTTCCAACCGCAAGAACCCCACGCTGGGCTTCCTGCGCAACAGCAGCGATCTCATCGTAATCGGCCTCATCCAACCCGGATGTGCCAATAACAACATGGACGCCGCCTCTAAGCGCAGACAAAACATTGGACTTAGCCACATCAGGTTTTGTATAGTCAACGAACACATCCGGCTCGGTTTCAAGCGCCTCGTCCGCAGACGCAAAAATGGGCGTGGTAAGTCCGTCAATCCCGAGAACTTCTCCAAGAGATTTGCCGGCATGACCCCGCGAAATTGCAGCCACGAGTTCCATTTCTGGGACCTGGAAAACTCCACGGGAAAGCGCCGAGCCCGCCCATCCAGTTCCGCCTGCAATACAAACTTTTTGCTTCATCGAAATACCTCCAAATATCTCAACTTTTACAATGTCCAGGTTACCAGGAAATAAAAAACGACCACCAAAACCCCAAAAGCCCCACAGGCAAAATTGACCCAATCATTGTCCAACCATTTCCAGCCTCGGATTTGGGTTGTTTCTGTCCCACAGCTATGCGTTGGATTGCGCTCGGTCTCTTTCTGGCAAGAGGGACAGTAATAAATGGCCTGCACAGTCGCACCCAAAAGTGAGTCAAACAACGCGCCGAGCAAGCCCGCAATTGTGACCAACACAAAAAACATCCAATTAACCTCAAATGGATTGAGCAGTGCCGCTTCCAACCCGATGACTCCCGCCCCGGCTAACGAGGCAAGCGTCCCGACCAACGATACCCCCCCGGAAGTTCCTTTTTCGACTACCTTGCGCAAATCTGTGATCAAACGCGGTGCTGTCGGATTGAGCACGCCTAACTCCGTGGCCCAGGTATCCGCATTGACCGCCGCTAGCGAGGCTGCAAATCCCAGCCAAGGCCAACTTGCTTCCGGGTAGAAAAAGTGCAACGCCGCGAATAGTGTTGCAATCCCACCGTTACCGAACACCTGACCCGCATCGCGCTGCCCGCCTTTGGCGTATTTCTCATTGGCTTCCTTTTTGCGATTCTTGAACGCGCGGCTCAATCCGCTGGAAGTGATGAAAAACGTCAACAGCAGGATAGCCCAACTCAATCCCCCCAGCCCGAAGATAACTGTCCCGACGATAAGCGCCGCAAAAGCCCCGCTGCGATCCAAGCTGCGGGCGCGATAAGCCGCATAAGCGACGATAACTGCAAGAAAGAATCCGATGATGAGTTGCATGTTCAAGCAATTCCCCTCTCCTTCTCAGGGAGCCCCATCCAGGGATGCTCCGCGAATGGGCTAGGGGTGAGGATCAAACCGGCGTTGAGATAATGAACAACACCGCCAATAAGAACATCATACTGGTCAACGCACTCGAAGCCCAGATGACCACCGCCAGCACACGATGCGTTTCCCAGCGATAAAAATACATGCCGCCAAACAACCCAACCAGATACAGGAAAGCGCTCTCAATCGGCAGCAAGATCAGTTGACTGGCCGGGGAGGGCGGCAGCGTCGCACCGGAGGGCGCAAATCCCAAGGATATCTGACTGAGCGTTGGGATGGTCAGTATCACCCAGACAGCCAGGCCGATGTTCAAGAACAAGCCTGCCAGCCACAGAAAGCGCACCCACGCATTTTCCCAGGCGCGCGAAAATATAAACGACGGGTAAACTGACTTGGCCTCCGCGGGTAACAGGCTGCCCATCTCGATGGTGCGTGCAAAGGTTTGCGCGAACCTGGCGGCATTACTCGGCGAAATAGCGTACACGCGCTTGGAAGTCGCCACCAGTAGCAGGTTTCGCGGGTCAGAAGCCAGGTACTCGACCACGCCCAGGTCGGGGTGACGGCGGGTTCCCAGGACGGCGCCCGGTATGGGTAACCAGGGCAGGCGCAAGGTCGTGGTCAGATCCGTGGCGGGGCGCAGCCACTCGATATCGGTCAGCGGGATATCCTCGTCGCGCAGTCCCCAACGGATTTCCAGGCTATCACGGTCGAGAATATAATCGGCGCGCATCAGAGCATAGGCACGGTAGACGAAAAGCGGCAGCGGCACCAGCGCCAGCAGTGTATCCAGCAAAAAGATGACGAAGTTAGGCCCCACTTCGGTAAAGGTCAGGTTCCAGATACCCCAACCGGCCAGCCCGCTCAACACCAGGATCAGAAGAATGTGAACCAGCATCCCCAATTGTTTGGGAGGAGGATAATGTCCTTCGTTCACGCCGCGTTCAAAACCTCGCGCACCGCCTCGCAGACGTACTCCACCTGCTCTTCCGACATCACGCCTGAGAACGGCAGTGCCAGACCACGCCGCCCCAGATCTTCGGTGATTGGAAAATCACCCTCACGCCAGCCGAAGCGCTCCGTCATATAAGGCTGCAGGTGTATGGGCAGGAAATACGGACGAGCTGGCACGCCTTTCTCTCCAAGACGACTTGCCACTGCGTCGCGATCGATTTTGGGATCGAAGCGGACAACGTAGACAAACCACGACATACCCGTGGTATAGGGCTCGACGATGGGAACTTCGACGCCTGGGACTTCGCTCAGGCGCGCTTCGTACCAGGCTGCCACCTGCTCCCGTTTTGCAAGCAACTCATCCAGCCTGGCCATTTGCGTAATCCCAAGCGCCGCGGACATCTCGTCCAGGCGATAGTTGTAGCCCAGGCGCGTGTGCTGCAGCCAGGTATCGCCGACGGCGCGCCCCTGGTTTCGCAGCGAGCGCATGAGATCGGCAGCCTCATCATCATCAGTGACAATCATGCCGCCCTCGCCAACTGTGATCTGCTTGTTGGGATAAAAAGCGAACACGCCGTAATCGCCCAGAGTACCTGCCTGACAGCCTTTGTACTCCGCCCCCAGCGCTTCACAGGAATCCTCGATGACTTTCAAGTCATGTTCTTCGGCTACTGCATTGATAGGATCCATATCGGCGGGCTGGCCGAACACATCTACGGGCAAAATAGCCTTTAATTTTCGATTTTCGATTAGCGATTTACGAGGCAAATATTTTTCGATATTCTCCGCCGCATCCGCCACCAACTCTGGATCGATATTCCCCGTGCGCGGGTCGATGTCTACAAATATCGGCACAGCATTTTCGAAGAGCAACACATTTGAGGAGGCCACAAACGAGAACGGAGTTGTGATGACCAGATCCCCCGGCCCGATGCCCGCTGCACGCACGCACAGATGCAGCCCGGCCGTCCCGGAATTGACGCCGACGGCGTGTTCCAGCCCGGTCTGGTCACAGAAAGCCTGCTCGAAATCCAGAATGCGCTGACCCATACTCAAGTTGGGCGTGTTGATGACATTGATCACAGCCTGACGATCGGCATCGGTCAGGTCGGGGGAAGACATGGGGATTTTCATCATATTGGTTAGATAGTTTGTTAGTTCGTTAGTATGGCAGTTGAATTTGTTTAACAGGTCTTACAGGTCGAGGTTATCCACCAAGTTCCAGAACTCGGCCTGACTTGTCAGACCAGTCAGACTTGTCAGACTTACAAGACCATTCTGCGAAGCAGTGCGTGGTTTCATCTCTACATTTCCATTTTGCAGTCCCCGCTCTCCGATTGTGACCCGCACAGGTGGACCGATTAAATCCGCATCGTTAAATTTAACGCCAGCGCGGGTATCACGGTCATCGAAAAACACCGAAATTCCGGCCTCATCCAATTTTTCGGAGAGTTCGGTTGCAACAGCGCCCGTATCCATCGTCTTGCCGGGGATGTTCATCAAGTACACGTCAAATGGCGCAGCGGGATGCGGCAGGCTCAGGCCGTTGTCGTCGTGGTGGGTTTCGGCCAACGCGTGCAGGATTCTGTCGAAATCGTAACCATCTTTTGATTTCAACAAATCGGCGGATAATTCAGACAGCGGTTCTCCACAATTGACGCAGGTATCACCTTCATTGGCCTGCACAAGGTCGGTGACAATCTCTGCACTGTAATCACGCCCGTAATTGACATTTTTCAGATGATAACCTTCATCGTTTGCACCGGTCACCAGATTGGGTGAATCCGGGATCAAATCATCCACGATGATGAGCGTATCTTTCAAATCAATGGGTGCGGCATAGCCCGGAACCGCACCGGCTTCTTCCATCGCGTAATAATCAGCCATTTTTATCTCGCCAACCTGCGCTTGCAGCTTGGCTTCGCTGAGCTGCATGTCGCCACGCACAACCGCGAAGACCAGCTTACCGTCAGACTGACGTGTAAAGAGCAGTGCCTTGGCGGTTTGTTCTTTTGGAATCTCAAGGAAATTGGCCAGGTCTTCGATAGTATTACAGTGCGGTGTCTCCACCTTCTCGATGGGAAGCGCTTCTTCCTTTGAAGCGACGCTTTTGGCAAAACGCGCAAACTCGCTTCGGGCAGTGTATCCGCAGTTCGGGCAATGGATGACATCAAATGTGCCCGTATCAAGGGCGAAGAAGGTTTCTTCTTCGTTGCCGATAGTTAGGATATCGAGCTTTGAAATAAACGCATCCCCCAGTTCTGTTGACAATTCCTCCAGATGTTTGAGTGCATATTCACCCAGTGGAGTGGGTCGGTTCTCGCGCGTGAGGTAACTCCCGCGGACGAGGAAAGCAAAGCCCTGTGTGCGGGCGTTGTTGGGGGCCTCACGTTGCGTTTGAATAGACAGGTCTGTGTACTTCATACGAGTGGAATGAACCCTCCTGCGTTCAGGGTTATTTGGTGGTTGTCTTTTTCGAGCGGGTTGATTTTTTAGAGGCTGCGTTGGTTTCCGATGGTTCAGACTCGGATTCCGAGGAGCTGGACTCAACCAGGGCAGCCTCGGAGGGTGTGGTCTCGGGAGTAGGCTCGAGGTCCAGTTCGACCGCTTCCTCCATGCGGATCTGTCCGCGTAAGAAGGCGCCGTCTTCCGTCACGAAAGCGGTGGTCACCACATCGCCCCATACTCGTCCACTGGCGCGGATTTCGAGCTTCTGGGTGGTGATATTGCCACGCACTGCTCCCGCCACGATGACGGTGTTGGCGCGGATGTTCTCGCAGGTGACACGTCCGGTCTCACCGATGACCAGCATCCCGCGTAAGGCAATTTCGCCTTCGAAAGCGCCCTCGATGCGCACGCCGCCGCTGCCGTTGATGCTGCCATGCCAGATCACACCCGAACCGAGCACGGAGGTAATACGTTCTACGGACTGTACAGGTTGGGACGATTCACTGGCTGGGGTCGTATTTCTTCTGAACATACGCGCTTATTGTACCGTAGAAAGGGAAAGACGCTGAAATGCAACTTTCAAATCAGCGTCTTTGTTTATTATCAGGTTGTAAATTACTCTTGGCTCTCTGGTGCCCCCATCTGGACGCCCACAATATTAAAGCCACTATCTACGTACAACACGTCGCCGGTGATGCGCGCTGACAAATCCGAAGCCAGGAAGACCGCTGCGTTGCCGACATCATCTGTGGTGATATTCTCCTGCATGGGAGACATATCTGCAAAATGCTTGTACATGCTGCGGAAACCGCCCACCCCCGCTGCTGCCAACGTACGAATCGGGCCCGCCGATATGGCGTTCACACGCACCCCTTGCGGACCGAAGTCGTAAGCCAGGTAACGAGTGGTAGCTTCCAGTGCAGCTTTGGCGACACCCATCACGTTGTAATGCGGTGCGACCTTGACCGAGCCATAATACGTCATACACATTAGCGAGGCCCCCGGCCGCAAAATGGGTTGAAAGGCGCGTGCCAACGCTACAAAGGAATACACGCTGATGTCCATGGCATTCTTGAAACCTTCACGCGTGGTGTTGTAATAAGGCCCATCCAATTCTTCACGGCCTGCAAAGGCGATAGAGTGCACCAGAATATCGATGCCTTCGAAATCCTGAGCTGCTATTTCAGCAATTGCATCAATATCTTCATCTTTTGTGACATCACATTCTTCAACCCAGGTGCAGCCAATTTTCTCAGCCAGCGGATCGACACGCCGCTTGAGCACTTCACCTGCGTAGCTGATGCCGATATTCGCGCCTTCGCGGTGCAACGCCTGCGTGATGCCCCAGGCGATCGAGCGTTCGTTTGCTAATCCAAAAACTAACGCGTTTTTACCTTCCAATAAACCCATGATTCCTCCAAATGTAGAGACTAGATACCAGAGAGTAGAGAGCAGTGGACTAATCTCTATTCTCTACTCTCTATCTTCCAGCCTTTGACCAGAAAGCGCCAGGGCTTGGACAACCAGGGCTCTGGCACAGTGTTTAAACCCACTCTCGGCCCAATCGTCACGTTTTTATCCGGGACAGATACCCCCGCTTCGATCCACAAGCTTTCATTTGCCACCATTAAATCGAGGGTGTTCTCGCTTTTGGTGATTCCCATGGCTTTGGTCAGCTTACCCGGACCAAAGGTATCGCGCCCATTCCGCCGTGCGGACATGATTTTCACCCCCTCAATCGGTTGTATGGCGCGGATCAATACCGCTGCCGGAAAATCTTCCCGTTCGGTGACCACATTCAGCATCCAGTGATTGCCATAGGTAAAATAAACGTAGGCATGTCCCGGTGGGCCATACATCGGGAAGGTGCGTTTCGTGCGTCCAGACTTGGCATGGCAAGCTAAATCTTCCTCACCGATGTAGGCTTCCGTCTCGGTGATGAGACCGACAAGCCTGGCACCATCCAGAATCCGCACCAACCGCGCGCCGATTAGTTCACGGGCTACGTTCAGCGTGGGACGGTTGTAAAATTTGCGCGGGAGCAGGGGATTTACCACAGAGTTCACAGAGAGCACGGAAATTTTTTATTGAGTTTAGTTGGCAAGGCGCTTAACGCCATATTTGAGCATTTTGACATTGAAATTGATGAGTAAGCCAATTTTGCGATCCGCCAGTTTTAGATAAGATAGAAGCTGGGCTTCGTGAATCGGCGCGAGGCTTTCCACAGATTTTACTTCAACAATGACAGCATCGTTTACGAGCAAATCGAGGCGATATCCTCAATCAAGTTTCACTTCTTTGTAAATCAATGGTAGCGGCACTTCTTGTAAAACATTAAACCCTTTTTCCCTGAGCTCATAGACCAAACATGTAACACATGCCGATTCGAGCAATCCAGGTCCAAGAACTCGATGAACTTCGATGGCTGCACCAATAATCGCTTCAGTGATTTTGTTCAATTCATCCATGCTCAATTTTTGCATTTTAATCTCCTCTGATCGAAAAGATTGCTTTCCTCCACCAATCAACAAACCCATCAGATTCACGTTTCAAAAGCTCAGTGTTCTCTGTGTTCTCCGTGGTAAAAATCACTTGAAACGAGGATCTCGCTGAAGGGTCAATCGCAGCCCATCGTCGAGTTTGATCGAGGGCCGATAATTCAATTTCTGCGAAGCCAGGGATATATCTGCTCTCATGCGTGAAACGCCGCCAGATGTGTTTGCATTGTAGAGTGCATCCACTTCGTTGCCAGTTGCTGCGCCCACTTTCTTGACCAACTCGCGAATGCTGGTTTCCGTGCCGGAACCGACATTGATCACCAATCCATTGACGTTCGGCGCGGTCGAGGCCGCCACCATGGCACTGACCACATCATCCACGTAGACATAATCGCGGGTCTGCTCCCCATCCCCGTGCACGACCAACGTACCGCCGCGCAGAGCTTGGCGCAGGAAGTGCGGCACTACCGGCGGGTGCGAAGCCGGCAGGTGTTGACCCGGTCCATAGGCGTTGAAGATGCGCAGGCAGACCGTTTCCATCCCCCACAAATTGCCGATAGTGCGGACGTAGTGTTCGGCAGAGATTTTGGAAACCGCATAGGGCGAGTGCGGGTCGGGGATAGCGCTCTCAACTAAGGGTTGCTCACCCTGATCACCATACACCGCGCCAGACGAAGCCAGGATAACACGCCGTACGCCCACATCACGCATGGCTTCCATCAGGCTGACCGTTCCGCCAACATTGACTGCGTTGTACTCGCGCGGGTATAGCACCGACTCAGGCACCGAGACGCGCGCCGCCAGGTGATAGACGCAGTCCACCTCTTGCAGGAGAGTCCACAACTTAGGGCGGTCGTTGACATCCCCGCGCGTGAAATGGACATCGGGGGAGAGCGCTTTCGGGTCGCCTGTAGATAGATCGTCCAGCCCACGCACCTGATGTCCCTCACGAGCTAGGTGTTCAGCCAGCGCCGAACCCAGAAAACCGGCCGCACCGGTAATAAGAAAATTCATGGGAATGATTATAACGGGGAATGGACATTGGAAAGAGCGAACAAGCGCTTACGCTTTTGCTATTGCTCTTTCGAAAACCACACAGATTTCGCTATGATGATGGAGCGAATGCCAGTTGCCCACTGGTAGTTGGATCTTGGTCACTGATTACCTGCCTGTGCGCACACCCTTCCCAGATCTCTTGGGGGTAGATGATCGCATTGGTGCCGGGCAATTGTTCCATCGCCAGCCCGGTGTTCAGGTCGATGCCCACTTGTTGATAGGCTTTATATGCCAGTTGACTGCAATAAAAAGTATTTTCTGTTTCAGAATTCAGGAAGTTCAGGTTGTAGGACTTCCCAACTTGCGCAAAGCAATACTGCGCAACTTTCATGCGCATGTGAACTTCTTCATCTTCGGAAAGTTCCAACCCGTCCAGCGGGTAGGCTACACCGTAGAAAGTATCGAACAAAAGACCGCGTTCGCGCGCCATGAATTCGGTATCCCAGTGGCCGTCATGCGCGTGATAGCTGATCACCCCGCGCGAGCCGGATTCCACGCAGCGCCCATCTGGGCCTACGTAAATCGCCACATGGTCCACGTCACCGGGCACCAACCGCCCCACCAGACGCCAGAACTCGCCCGGCAGGATATCCGGTTTGCCGTTCATGGTGCAGACGATGTCGCCTGTTTGCAAAGTCAGGCCTTCGATTTGATAGGTATAAATCATGTATTTCCTTTACGATGAAAATCGCCAGGAGTTGCACTAAACACTGGCAAGAAAATCCATTTGATGGGCAATGTAAACCAATTCGCCGTGCGCAATTTGCTGACGTCTCTTTTCGAGCCATTCCGCGAAAGCAGTTGCATCCAATCCAGGATGTTCTCTCAGTGACTCTTCAAAAAAGTGCAGGATGAATTTAAGAAAGTAGGCCTCGTCAGCAGGATACCGTCCATCAACCGGATACCCCACCCAGTCAGAAGATCCTACCGCTTCGATCTTCGCCCCAGCCCGCTCCAGATGCCCAAACAAATGCCGCCCCGACCGGCTGTCCCCGCCGCCGGGACGGGTATCCATCGTTTCGTGATACAGCCGTTCGATATTGGCATCCAACTCCGAGTCAATGACCGGCTCGAAGGTTGTAACCCCATCGAAGTTGACCGTTAGCCACGCCAGGTTTTTTGTCAGCGAAAACAGTTTTTGCAAACTATCCGGCATAGGTAACAAGTCAAGGAAGGCGTGCGCGATGAGCAGGTCAGCGGGTTTGGGCTGTTGCCCGATGAAATCAAAAACATCTGCCTGTATGAATTCAACGCCCACATCCAAAGTGTTCTCGTAAGTCGGATTGACAATCCGACTTACCGTTGGCCCAAAAAGTCGCAATCGATTTTCCCCGATCTTTTCTATCTGCAATTCGTTTTCTTGCACCCACTCCGGCAGCCATGAACGTGCAAACTGGATGTTTTCTTCCATCCCATCCACTAATGTGTACTCAGCCTGCGAGATGACATTCCAACGCAGCAAGCGCGTCAGCATCGTGCCTATCCCCCCGCCGACTTCAATGATCGAGAGCGGTTCTGGGGGTAGATTGGCCTTGAGCGCGGCCAGTACGTCTTTGTTGAGCGCGCGGTCATCGACGCTTTGTTTGGAGAGCAGGTAACGGGGAAAGGAATATTCCATTATCATTTTCCACGTAGGGGCGGACGACTGTTCACCCCTACAATTTCTTGAAGAAAATCTTGAATCCGACCTGCCGTCTCTTCCCAGGTCGGCTGTTGACGGTAGCGCCTCAACGCATTGAGCGATAAGCGCGCCAGCAACTCGCGGTCATTTTTCAATATAGACAATCTCTTAGCTAGAGTCTTTGAATCATCAGGTCGGATAAGATAACCATTCTCCCCATCGCTGATGATCTCGGACACAGCGCCGGCGGTGGTCCCAATCGCAGGCAGGCCAAAGGCCATCCCCTCCAGGTAGACGATGCCAAAGCCTTCATAGGAGGAGGGAACAACCAGCACATGCGCGGCTTTGAGCTTTGCTAACAACGGTTCGTTGTCAAGTGGGCCATGGAAATGGACAGTAGACCGCGGACCGTGGACGGTCACTTTTTCTTGCATCGCCTGTGCATACTCTGGTTCAGCAGTTAACCCGCCGACCACATCCAATCTAACATCTAATGTCTTAAGTCTGATAGCTTCTAAAAGCGTATGCAATCCCTTGCGCTGGATGACATTCCCAAGGAAAAGAATCCGCAGTAACCCCGGTTCTCTGGCACGCGCTGCAATCTCAGTTTCAGTTATCCCCTGTCCAAATCGATCCGTTGGCGGATATGCAACGATATGCGGTTTTCCATCCTCCACTAATCCATTAACCACATCTCTCGTAGTTTGCGAATTGAAGATAAACCCATCCACCGAATTCAGATATAGTTTTTCGATCATTTGATAAAACCAGTTCTGCCAGGCTGGTCGCTGCTCGGAACTGCGCAAGTGATGCACCAGGCTGATAACGGGGTATGGATGGGGATAAGAGTTAGCGGATAATAACGAAGGGTGATTCAGTTCGTCCTGGATGAGCAGGTCGAAGCCCGGTGGGAGGCGGAAGTGAAAATTGTCGGTTAGGTGCGCGGCATAATTGCGCCAGGGCAGACTGATGATCTCTACTGTGTCCCCCTGCACCCGTAGGTATTCCACCAGTTTGCGGTCGTACAGATAGCCGCCGCTGAGTGTATCCAGCGAGCCGTAAATGACCAGCCCAAGTTTCACAAGGTTGAGCGTAGAAACGATCTAACGGTCCAACGAATAAGACGCCCAGGCAATCTCATTTTCCCACAACACCACTTTCAACTTAGTGATGTTCGGCGCGTCGATACGTTCGTTCAGGGTCTCTGTCAGAATACGGGCAAAGTGCTCGATGGACGGGTTCAGCCCTTCAAACTCCGGCTTCTCGTTGAGCATCTGCTCCTGATAATAGATCACAACATCGTCGAGATGTTTTTCCACCTCCACGATGTCACACAGGTAACCGTGCTGATCGAGTTTCGGACCCCTCAGACGTAATTCAAGCACGTAATGATGGGAATTGGGGTAGTTCTCAGGCCCCCAATCCCCACCGATCAGGAAATGGCGGGCGATGAAATCACGTCGGACAGCGAGCGTGTACATGATTGGATCAGTCTGCGATTTTATTGAAACCGAACAGGCCCCACATGCCGCGCATCATTTTATGAGCAAAGTCCGGGTCCAGGAATTGATTGGGACACGAGCCGGGGATAATCTGGATACCGTTCTCGCGGCACATCTGAACCGCTTCCTGCGAGACGCTGGTCATGCTTTGTGCCAGCCCGGGCTTGGTGCCCATCATGCAGTGCATCCAGACGTGCTTCACGCCCAGGTCCACACATTCCTGGACAATTTGATCCGTCACATTTGGGTTGGCCAGGATGAAAACCGCATCCGGCGTTTCTGGGATTGATTTTAGATTCGGGTAACAGGGCGAGCCTTGAAATTCGTTGAGACGCGGGTTGACCGCGTAAACCTGATACCCGTTATCTTTGAACTTGGTATAAGCCATGTTACTTCCAGTTTCACGTTTATCAGAGACCCCCACCACAGCGATCTTTTTCTGGGCAAGGAAGTCCTGCACCATGTTGTCAAGTTTTGCCATCAGATTTCTCCTTAAATTAAAAAGGAGCCATCAGGCTCCTTTGGTTCTCTGAAACGTGCTCACACTTTTTGAAAGCATGAGACGATTATACACGATGGCAAATTTTTGTGTATCTAATTTTGTTCCACTAATCCCTGTCTTTGGGGCCAGCATGATCCGGCTTCTTGAGCAATCCTGGCGGGCTGTGAGCATCTTTCTCTTTGCCAATCAAGCCATGGTTCTGCCAGATTTGCCCCCAACCATTGCCATTCTCGCGTTCGGTCAGGAGCGTATCCGGGTCAACATCCACCCCTTCGATTTCGCTGGTTTTGAGCGCCAGCATGATGGCACCCATGCCATGCCCGGCGCAGAAATATTCCATGACCCATTCTTCATCCACGCCATAACGTTCCGCCATCTTGGCCGCAAACGGATGGGGCTTCTCCTGCTTCCCGTCCGCGCAGAAAGCGCTGTTATATTTGCCGCCTTCTACTGGATCGTCTTCAGCATCGTCGACGCTTCCCGGACCGATCTGTTTGATGGATTGTGCTATCCAGGAGTCACCTTCTCCAGCCACTGCCTTGACCAATACCGAATCGCCCACGTGAACGGAACTTGTATCGAATCCATCCGGCACGGTCACAACAAAGGTTTCACCCTTTTTCGACAGGATGGTCAGTGTGTCAGTATCAACAGCAGTTACTTCGCCGTTGATATTGACTTTCCCTTTTTGAGCGGAAGCCGGACCCACCGCCAGTAAAGCGAGCATAAGCACTGCCATAAATATGACGAGCGTTTTTTTCATAGCTTCTCCTCTTTCATTGATCTCCTTCGGTCAGACCGATCATCAGCCAGATTTCATCCCAGGTAAAGTCATCGGCCAGCATTTGCAACATCTCTTCTGTCGGAGTACCCGTCTGGGATTCGGTTTCCAGCGCAACGAGGATGTCCTCGAATTCGGCCCCATTGCAAAACCAGGTCATCACCTGATCATAACTGACGGATTCGTACTCATCTGCAATTGCCTGCCCAATTGAGCTGACCTCGTCGCCCAGACAGGTCGGCGGGGAAGTTGCGTCGGACGAGGACCTCGTTTGAACGGGTGTCGGTACTGTTTCCTGTGTCGGTTCCGGAGTCGGTTCAACAACATCCTGCTCAGGAGCGGATGTTGATGGAGAGACCTGTTCGGGTGGTCGAGGCTGCGCAGTCCCACAGGCATAAAGCAATAATGTAACCAGCATTGCCGGAATCAAAAGACGAGTTGGCATAGAGATATCTCTTTATTACAAGACGAAGTTACCCCCATTTCGTTATGGAGCTATTTCACTTCTAGGTAATTAAAGACCAAACGCGCTGGAAATCATGCCAATCGATAACAATGCAACAATTGCAGCAACGATGGCGCCACAACCCCATCCCAGGGAAACGCCCCAACCCTGCCGTCTGGTGATGCCCGGCTCCAACCTGCGGATGTGCCGCACCACCCGCCAGCCCGCGAACATGCCCGTCAGGAACCAGACGAGGCCCACTAAGAGTAAGAAAACTAGCAAAACCAGGAAGACAAGCGCCAGGGCTTCGCCAATGGCATTTCCAAAAATGGCACCTATGCACTGACCAAAGCCGAGTCCCTCACAGTCCGGTTCGGAACTCTGAACACTGATCGCACCGACAGCCACCATGATGGCGGTAACAACACCAGAGACAATCATTCCCAACGGCCCACTGATTGCCCAGGCACGGATTGTGGGCGACATATGTTTCCAGGAGATGCTGGGGGCATTTGGGCGCAAAGACAACATGGTGAACAGCCCCGCCAACAAACCGCCTGTAAAGCCGCCCACGCCACCGCTAAAGAGGATGACGAAAAGGGAAACAAGATTGTCTCTAAGCGCTTCATCCTGCGTGAGGAGCAGAAATACTAGAAAAAGCAATATGATAGACCAGAAGATACCCCAGCCAATCCCCCACGCAAACGCCCAACCGGGAATTTTACGAAATACAACTCCTAAACCAACTTTGACAGGTTGTCGCATGAACGGCTTTTCGTAACCTGCTATCTTTGCTGCTCCGGCGGCCACCAGCCCATCGACCAGGGTTTGAAAATTCTCCGAATAACTTCCGGAACGCAAATCCAATGTTTGCACGTCCTTAACCAAAGCCGCGAATTCACCGGTCCAATTTGAAGAGCGGTAAAGAATTGGGATAATCGGTTTTCCGAGTTCCAGGGCTTTGTTGACCTCTTCGCGCACATATCTTGATTCTGCCGCATCCGGAGATAAGACCAGGATAAAGGCTTTGCATTCGCGGATACCATCCATGATCTCATTGTGCCATTGCTGGCCCACCTGGATATCAGATTGATCAAACCAGACTCCAGCCACTTGCTGGTCCAGGTCTCTGGCCAGGCGCATGACAAATTCCTGATCTCGGCGGGAATAGGAGATGAAGATGTCGTTATCCATAGTCATACACTCGATTCTCTATTCATTCTCAGATAAACGTTTATAAGTGCGGACACCACGCAGGATACCACCAACAATGCTCAAAAGCGCAACTACGATGAAGATCGTGTTGAATAACCCGAATTAACAGTCTTCCGAACAATTTCGAATAACAAATTGCGACAGTAATTGCGTCACGAGGTAATCCAAAATCAGGCCGATCAATAGATACAAAACTGTAACTCCAACACCTATAAAAACACTGCGAAGCATTACATTCCTGCCATTTTCCGGTTCCATATTTTCACTCCTGTTACCAATAAATCGTCTCACTTACCATCATACACAAAATGTCATGGCTCAGAAATCACCCTGATGTAATTACTACTTTTATTTCCTAATAACCCAACCACTAGATGATAGATAGCATACAACTCCAACGCAAAAGGAAGGTAACCGCCATAACCGAGGGCGGGCATTTCGAAGATATGCAGCCAGTTGCCCCACGGAACGTGATAGACCCACTTCGGGTAGGAATAATAATTCCACATCTCCCAGAAGAAAGCGGTCAACAATACGCCCAGCCAGAGAGAGACTACCGGACGCCAGTCTCCGTTTTTCGTCCAGTCCCCCAGCGAGCGGTTCCCAAGCCAGACATTGACTGGCTCCAAGATAAAGTAGAGCGAAAGCCAGATAAATGGGAAGAAGATCTTCGGCCAGGTTAGCATCAGCGCGAGCATGACCCAACCGAGCATAAAAAAGGCGGTGGTGGTCCGTTTATCGGTATCAATCTTGGGTCCGTGTTTGAGGCGCTTGAGAAAGTCGAAACTGGTAAAGAATTCCGCACTCCCGAACACGGCTGGGATGACGGTCGTGAAACTTATCGTCGTCCAAAAGGCATATTGCAGGGGCGTGAAGATTTCAGCGCCGGGATAGGTCCAGTTCTGGGTGCGCAAGTTGAGCAGTTCGAACAACCACCAGACCGGTGCCGAAACGATGAACAGGCCGATATATTTGCGCCAACTGCGCGTCAGCAGAGAAGTGCCCGTGCGCCAGAAGACCAGCCCGTCGATGGTAAGACAATAGCCCAACCACATAGGGAAGAAACCCCAATGTGTTCGCGTGCCTGGCAGGGTCCAGTTAAGAATCCAGAAGGTAATGGCCAGGAGCAACCCAAGCCAGCCATGAAGGGGAAAGTTAGATTTTTCGATATTTTTGATTTCAGTTTTAGTCGTCATGCCTCAAGTTTACACTGAACCGGAAGTGTCCGGAAACAAAAATTGGGCGAGACCGATATCGGTCTCGCCCAGGGCAATCCGGATTGCTATTGGATTAATCGCTTACTCACATTGCGTTGTAACCACATTGGCGCTTGGATTGTAACTATAACCGGATTTTGTCACTTCTGTCACTTCAAAGCACCATGAGCCTCGTGGCCTGCGTTGTTTATCAGTGTACAGGGTGACTGTGCCGTCTGAGCCGGTGAGGCCGCTAACCTGCCCGCTGTTGGGGCCGGAGTATGTTGCTGTCACCGTGACACCTGCGACGGGCTGGTTGTTCTGATCGGAGATCAGGATTGTGTTCACGCCCTGCCAGAAGCGTTTGTTCAATTGTTCGCGTGATACGCTCTGCGCCTGGACATGTAATTCGTTTTGGCTGACCTGCGCCACATCGATCGTGACTGTTGCGCTGCCAGTGGCCCCTTGATCGTCGGTGACGGTCAGGACTGCATTGAAAGTTCCGGCGTCAGCGTAGGTGTGTGACGGGTTGGCTGCGTTGGAGGTGTTCCCATCGCCGAAGTCCCAGGCGTAAGCCGTGATCGTGCCATCAGGATCGTAGGAACTATCTCCGTTGAACTGGACGGCCAGTGGAGCCTCACCACTTTGTGGATTGGCTGACGCAACAGCTACTGGAACCTGGTTGCTTCCGCCACCGCTGCCAGTGTATGGGCTTTCAAAAGCGCCCATATCCGGTGTGTTGCCGTTGTACTCCCCGGAACTCAGGTCTACAAGAACGCTCCCGTTCGACTCGTAGTAGGCTGTACCGGCATCTACGGCCGGGGAATTCTCTTGCAGGGTGAAGTCACCATTTAACAGTGGATCGCTGTCAATATTGCCGGCTTCCCAGATGATATCGACGCTGTTGTTGGTGACGATGCCTGCTTGTCCACCCTGAATGTCTGAGTAAGCAATCGTGTAGGTGCTGTTGACACCATAATCAGCGGCAAACAGTTCCTGGGGCGTATCGTTCCATAGGATGGTATTGACGAAGGTGGGGTTGGAATGGAGCGTATAGATCCCACCGCCTTCTCTGATAGAGTAGACACCACTGCTGTTTTCAACCGAGTTCCCGGTAATGGTATTGTTTACGAAAACCGGGGAACCGGTATACAGGTACAGGCCGCCGCCACGTGCGTTGCTGTTCGCGAAACCATTGACATGGTTATCGCTGATCAGGTTGCCGGTGAAGACGGCATCCGAACTGCGCAGGTACAAGCCACCGCCATGACCGGAGGGAGTTGTATAGCTTCCGGAAATCCCAACTGAGTTTCCACTGATGACATTGTTGGTCAGGATTGGGTTCGAATACAAGATTGCCAGCCCGCCGCCGCTGGACGTGCCGCCTTGCCCGGCCTGATTGTTGAGGATTGAGTTGCCCACCAGGGTGGCATTGGAATTGTTCAGATAGAGGCCACCGCCGGAGTATACGGCAAAGTTATCGCGGATGGTGCTGTTGCTGATGGTCGGGTTTGAGCCATCGATGTAGATGCCGCCGCCCCTGTTGAGCGGGTCGGCGCCGGTGGCGCGTCCCTTCTCGACGATTACGTTATCCAGCAGACTGTTATCCGACGCATTCACAAAGCGGATGCCGAGCCAGCCGGGGCTGTCGGTGCCTGTGAACAGGATCGGTTCGCCAGCTGTACCATCAGCTAGGAGCGTGCCGTTGACGGTCAGGCTGTACCAGCTCTGGAAGGACACCAATGCGTCAGGTTCGATCGTCAGGGTCGCTCCAGTTGGAACGATGATGTCGCCTTCAATGCGGTAGGGGGAACCGGCTGCGTCCCATGTTCCGGAGACATTCCCGGCGTTGATGGTCGTCCCGTCCTGCACATTGATGGAGAGCGAGTCGCTGTGAGTGGAGCCATCATTGTCCGTGACAGTCAGAGTCGCCTGGTAGATGCCGACATCGGTATAGCTATGGGACGGGTCGGCTTCTGTCGAGCTGCTGCCATCTCCAAAGTCCCAGGAAGTGGCGCTGAGAGTCCCATCTGGATCGTAGGAGTCTGTTGACGAGAACTGGACTGTCAGCGGAGCGCTGCCGTGGTCCGGCGTCACCGAAGCGATTGCAACAGGCGGCTGGTTGAAACTGCCACCGTTACCGAATTCGAACGCGCCCATATCGGGTGCGGATCCGTTGTATTCGGCTGAACTCAGGTCGACGAGAACCTGTCCGTTCCATTCGAAGTAAGCCGTGCCTGCGTCAATCAGCGGGGAACTGGATTGTAGCGTGAAATCGCCACCAGCCGCATCCACAAACTGCGGATCTTGCGTGCTGTTGCCACCTTCCAAGTTGATGTTGACACTGTCGTTGGTTTCGATGCCGGCTAATCCGTCCTGCACATCCGAATACGCGAACGTGTAGGTGCTGGTGTACCCGTAATCAGCGGCAAAGATCTGGAGCGGTGCGTTGCCCCACAAGATGGTATTAACGAAGGTGGGATTGGAATTGTAGGTATAGATTCCGCCGCCTTCCTTGATGGAATAGTAACCAGTGCTTTCATTCTCTAGCGTATTGCCAGTTATAGTGTTGTTGACAAAAACCGGAGAACCATAATATAAATATAAACCACCGCCGCGCGCATTGCTGTTTATTGCGGCATTGACATGGTTCTCACTGATCAAGTTGCCGGTGAGAGTCGCGTCCGAACTGCGCAGGAACAGACCGCCGCCATAGCCAGAGGGGGTTGTATAAGAACCGGAAATCGCAACAGTATTCCCGCTAATGATGTTATCTGTCAAGACGGGATTTGAATACCAGATTGCCAGTCCACCGCCGTTGGAGGTGCCGCCCTGCCCGGCCTGGTTGTTGATGATCGTGTTGCCGATCAGCGTGGCATTCGAGTTGGTCAAATAGATACCGCCACCAGAATATTTAGCAAAATTATTCCGAATGGTGCTGTGGCTGATGGTTGGACTAGAGTCCTCAATGTAGATACCGCCACCTCTGTCGAATGGATCAGCGGCAGCTGCACGTCCGTTCTCGACGGTTGCGTACGTCAGGCTGCTGCTATCGGAGGCGCCTACAAAGCGGATTCCTTTCCAGCCCGCGGTTTCGTGTCCACCACCGAACAGGATGGGAGCGTTTTCGGTACCGTCGGCGTTGAGAGTGCCGTTGACCGTCAGGCTGTACCAGCTCTGGAAGAGCACATCCACACCGGGTTCGATGGTCAGGGTTTGCCCGGCAGGGACGGTGATGTCACCATCGATCAGATAGGGTGAACCGGATGCATCCCAGGTGCCGGAAACATTTCCGCCGGGGACAGTTGTGGCTGTCGCAAGCGGCGCCGCCAGAGCGGGCACCGTCAGCGCCAAGCTTAAAATCATGACAAGAATAAATGTAGAACTTTTACGAAACACTCGTTACCTCCTTAGGTATCGATCATTTTATGAAAGATGATTGACAGTTGAGATTTCTATTTCAATAAACCAAACTCCTTCCTTCCTCTATGAGCTTTCCTGGTTTGTAAAAAAGGTGTGCGGAGTACCCACGCATTTTGCGTTTGGTATTGAAAAGCTCACACTTATAGTCTACTGACCAAATATGAACAAAGTCTTACGAAGGGACTTCAATATTATTAATTTCGACACGTATTTATATTCAAATAGGGCCGCCCATAAAGGACAGCCCCTGAGTTTGACCAGATTGCGTGGAAATTATTTCTATCTAGAAAGTGTCTGGGAACGGCGGAAATTCTTCCGATAGCGGATGATTGCCAGGTGCATCTGCGCCTGGCTCTGAAATCACCGGGCAGAGAACAACTATACCGAGATGGGTAACGGTTACCAAACCGGCTTCTTCTGCACCCAAAATATCCTCAACGTCATCAAACAGCGCCTCTGGATAATGGTCAGAAACGTATGGAGAGGCTACAATATCGGCTACAGTGACACCCTCGGCAGTGTTTACCAATTTGGCATTCCAATGTGGCGAATAGCCAGACTCACCAGGGATAAACTCGACAACCTGTGCCTGATAGGCTCTGTTACCGCCAATTAGGTAAATGTCGTTTTCGCCTCTTTCAGTGACACCTGCTTCAACGCCATGGTCAATATAATAAATCTCTTCCCCTTCATACCATCCATTTGCTGTATTTACGCCTGCTGAAACCGGTTGTACGGCCAGTAGAGCCAGAACCAATATCAATATTGTGAAATATAGTTTTCGTTTCATTTTTAATTCTCCTCATTAGTCAGAAAGTAGATTTTGAATATCACTACTAGAAAGTTGCTACAGGCAATTGTAGAGTTAAGGCCTCCTTTCCGTACAAATTAGATTGGAAATGGGTCTATACAACCTTAGCATGCCTGGATTCCCCAGCAAAGATGAATATTATCTATCTTAATGATGCAATTGCATCATTTTTCTGGATTGGCTCTTATCAAGTTTTTTGAGTTTTATGGGAATGAAATCTTATTGAAGTTTTCAGTCGACAAGCTTGTTCTTGACTGCGATTGCGACAGCTTCCAAACGCGAATGCACCTGGAGCTTTTGAAGAATGTGTTGGATATGATTTCGCACTGTAGTGATGCTAACAGAAAGAAGCTCAGCGATATCCCGAGTACCAAGACCATCGACCAAGAGTGAGAGAATCTCACGCTCTCGGGTTGTCAATGAATTCTGATGAGATTCCAATCTAGCACCATTGTTATGTCGAATATCATGGTAGCGGTTGATCGCTTTGACTACCTGGCCTAAAACCTTATCATCAACTTCACTGCGGTTGAGATTATGGAATAAATGAACAATTACACATTTCCCATTGATCTCATTCATCTTATAAGTGAAAACACTCATGTTCAGCCAGCACTCCTCCCCTCCTTTGGTCTTAACAAGAAGATCATAATTAGGTGTGGGTTTAGATTGCAAGGCTAAGTTCACAACCTGGCATCTTTCCTTGCAAATTAAACGTCTGGCTTCATCATGGCCATGTAAAAACTGATAACAAAATTGATTGGCCACATCATCCCTGGTGAAGCCTAATATCGCCTCAGCAGCTTTGTTCCAGAAGACAACGCGTAAATTCTCATCGATAACAAAAGCGCCGTCCGCAGAATTCCTGAGAGCCTCAAACAAACGACTCAATGTTTCTCCTTCACTATAACTGGATAACTAGTAATACTTGCTCAATATAGCTGAGATATCTAGCAAGGCTATTTAGAAACGATTACGTTTTCCTTAACAACTGTGGACCGATCAATGTTTTCGAGAGATTTTCTCACCAACGGTAACCCGGTCTGTTCATCAAGACCCGCTTGTAATCCATGATGTGGATGTAGATGGTTTTTAACTTTGGGACTCCGGCATTGATATTGCCTATGAGGAATTACTAAGTTGATCTGGAAAGAATATCCAACACCTGCACAAACTAACCATCATTAATCATTTTGATGGTTGTAGTATAATAAAAGTGAGCTAACCAGTCAAGTAAAAAATACTGGTTAGCACCTTCGTCTTGTGCTCTGCTTGACAAATTTTAAAACGAGTGGAACAGGTTCCTATAATGATAAGCCCATATATTTCAAAAATGCCCTTTTTAGGTGGTAACCTGAGTTTAGACTTCGTGAACACGGTCAATGACCGGCACGAAGACCCTTTGAGAAATCTTTTGCAAAATTATTTGGATTTAGTAACCTGGGTATATTTTTCAAGTGCGATTAGCGTTTCCCAAAAGGAAGAACTGTTACAAAAAGGTCGGGAAAACCAACGGAAAGCCAATCAAATTTACAAAAATTCGCTTCAACTGCGCGAGGCATTCTACGATCTCGTTGTTAATATGATCGATGGGGATGAGATTTCCCAGGTTAATATGCAATTGATTAATCAATGGCTTTCCAAAGCAAGCTCAAACCTTGAATTGACTCAGTTCAATGATCATTTTGTATTAGATTGGAATTTGGAAAACTTTGGATTGGAAAGCGTCTTGTGGCCGATTGTCAGAGCTTTTTCTGATCTGATCACATCCGAGGAGCGTAAGCGCATCAAACAATGTGGAAATTGTGGATATTTATTTGTGGACAACAGTAAAAACAATAGCCGTCGGTGGTGCAGTATGGAAATTTGTGGCAATCGTGTAAAAGCCCGGCGTCATGCTCGGAGAACCCGTTCGTAGCAGTTCACCTAACTTATTCTTCTTAGAATTTTTTTTCAACCCAAATTCAATGGAATTACAGAAAGAAACACATTCTTCACATTTTTGCGAACCGCGTAATTTCTTACATTGTTATTTCTTTGTAAGGTAAAAAAGATGTAATTAGTGCTATATTGTCTGCACAACATCCGATAAAGGCAAACCCGGTGAAAACCGGCGACGCAAAGCTATGGGTCTACCGCCGTGAAAACGGCTACGACTGCCAGGCCGCCGAAGATCACAATATTTATATGTTTGTGATTACTTTGCCTGGCTTATACAAGTCAGGCATTTTTTATCTGATGACCCAATTCCGCTACACAAGCATAATAAGGAAGGGTAGTTCAACATGAACCTAAAACAAATGCATACTTCTATACCTCATACCAATCAGAATGTAGCATCATTAGTTGTTAACAAACAAGTCATCCCATTATCTAAAAGGATCACTAAACTGGGCCGGCATTTGGAAAACGACATTGTTTTTCACGAGGAGTTTTTGTCACGCTACCATGCAGAGATCATCTTAGAAAACGGACAATATGTCCTCTATGACAGAAATTCAACCAGTGGCACCTATGTCAATGGAAAGAAGATCGATCGCTGTGTTCTGAATTCCGGTGATCTCATTTCACTGGTCAATATCCAGATTATGTTCGTCAATAACAATTCATCTCTGATAAGCAAATCGACTGGAATGACCCAGGGATTGGGAGGCTTTCGTGTCAAACGCTAATCATACTATTCTGATTGTAGATGATGATCCGGCCATCTTGATGGGTCTGAAACTGAAAATCAAGCGGCATGGCTACCAGGTGCTTACAGCAAAGGATGGAAACGAAGGCATCCAAAAGGCCAGGGAGAAAAAACCTGACCTGGTCCTGTCGGATATCATGATGCCGTTTCCTGATGGATTTGAAATGCGCCGGATCCTAAGTCAGGACCTCCAGCTTGCTTCCATTCCATTTATCTTTCTCACCGCCCGGACAGATGTACAGGATCGCTTACGAGGCCTTCGAGAAGGCGCGGATGACTATATTCTCAAGCCTTTCGATGCGGACGAGGTCCTGGCACGTATCGAGGCCGTGATTCGACGTGTCGAGTCTGAGAGAGCCCATAGCCGCGCGCAGGCGGAAGAACTGGCTCAGAAAGAAATGGAGAATTTAAAACAGGAAATCCTGCAAAATTTCAAACATGAATTGAGTACACCGCTCACAAACATTCTCCTCCCTTTAGAAATCGCAGTCAACAAAAACCTGGATAATCCTGAAGAACAGGCCAGCTTCATTCGTACAGCGCTCTCCAATGCCAATAAGCTGGAATCACTCACAACTGACCTGATCTTGCTCTCGTCCATTGATCAGGGGAATCTCAATAACATCCGCCTACCAGTCGACACGGACATACATATCCTCGGTCCAATCCAGAAGCGCTTGGAAAGATATGCTGCAAAAGAACTGGTTTTCATCCCAGAGATCAACTGTCAGGGACAGATCTGTGCGCCGCGCCGTGAATTTACACAGGCTATATTGCATCTCGTGGATAATGCCTTCAAGTTCAGCCCGGATAAGGGAAAAGTATTCTTTTCAATGCGAACGGTGAGAGAGGGATTACAAATCGAGATCCAGGATGAAGGCCCAGGCATTCCATCAGATTTGCAAGGAAAGGTCTTTGAACGTTTTTATCAGATAAGCGACGGTGAAACGAGAAAATACGACGGTCTCGGGGTTGGCCTGACGATTGCTCGCGCTGTATTCGAAAGCAACGGCGGTTATGTAAAATTTATCGAGAGCGTGCATGGTTGCTGGGTGCAGGCTTTGCTTCCCATGTGAGTTGATATGGATACAAGAACCATTCCGATGCAAAGACTTTCTAGCGGGCAAGAGAAACAAATAGAGAAACAAAACGAAAGTTGGGATAAAAGCTTTTCATACCGGGCTTTATTCGAGCAAACTGGGGAGTGCATCTTTATCATCAGCCTTGATTTCAGGTATATCGCAGCCAACCAACAAGCGCTGAATCTATTAGGGTATGAAGAAGATGAACTGATTGATAAGCCGGTTAATGATGTGGTCACACAAGAAGCAGGTGAGATACTGGTTCATCAAAATTCACAACTTCAAGAACGAGTCTTAACTTGTAAAGACGGAACCAGGATTCCGGTCGAGATCAGTACGACGATTATCTACGATGAAGATAACAAACCCGCCTATATCCAGAGCATCGCCCGTGATATTTCTGTCAGGAAAAACCACGAAAGAAAACTGAAGCGGAATGCCCAGATACTTTCTATCATCAGTGAGAGGGCGGCAAAATTACTGCAATCTTCAGATATCGAAATGAAAATTCCTTCCTTACTGGAATCGTTGGGCCATGTAATGAATATAAGTTGCTGTGCCATTTTTACATTAAGTTCTTTTTCTGAATCACCAAAAGTTCAGATTAAATATAGGTGGAACGATAAAACTTCATCCGATATAGAAATTTCAGAGATCATTAGCCCATATTTTTCGCAACTACAAAAATCGCAGGAACCTTTTTATTCTGTGGCTGAATTGGAAGTACAAAATTTGGTTGATTCAGAGCTTTCTTTTGTCTCTATTCCCATCGAAGGTGCGGTTGGAGCAAAAGGATACCTCGGCTTTTTTGACACAGCGGAGAATTTGTTGTGGCCACAGGCCGAGACAGACGCGCTTCAAACTGCAGCGAATTTGATCGGGGCGGCTTTACAACGCAATCGCTACGAGGAGACGATCCGGTTAAGCGAAGCACGGAACCGCATCCTTGTCGACGCCTTACCCGATTTGATCATTCGCATCGATATTGACGGAAATATTCGGGACTACAGTGCAAATCCGCATCATCCTCTCTATATCCATCGAGATCTGGCATATGGAAGACAACTGAACAAAACCTTCCCTGAGATAATCGCTTCACAAATCATTGGAGATGAAAACAGTGATGCCTTTGTCTCACCTCAAAAGGTGGAAGAGTTTCATCTACCTTACGCCGACGGCGCGTATGAAGCCAGGCTTTATCCTATTAGCGTGGATGAAGCTCTGATCGTCATTCGGGATGTCACCGAACAGGTCAAGTTAAATGAGATGAAGTCGGATTTCATCAACCGTGCATCGCATGAGTTGCGCACGCCACTGACAGCCGCGATGTTGATGGTCGACCTGATTCAGGAGGGCGGTACACCCGAGGAAATGGATGAATGTTGGGGAACGTTGAAAAGGGAGTTAAACCGCCAAAAAGAGTTGATCGACCGTTTGCTGATGGCCGGGCGTCTGGACAGTGGCATGATGAAAATCGAAGGCCAATGCCTCGATCTGCTGCCCGTGTTGAGAGAATCGATGCAATCCGTGCAACCCATCGTTGCCAAGCGGAATATATCGCTCAAAATGACAGTTGATCATGAAAATACACCATTGATTATATGGGGAGATAAAGGCGGCTTGCAGCAGGTCTTTATCAATTTGATCAATAATGCAGCCAAATTTTCCCCGGAAGGCAGCCAGATTGAAATCAATACCTTTCGAAACGAGAAATATGTGAACGTCCTTATTGTTGACAAAGGGGTTGGGATACCACAGGAAGATATTCCACATCTATTCAAACGTTTTTATCGGGCAAAAAATGTAACCATCGCTGAGATTCCAGGCAGCGGTATCGGCCTGTATATTGTCAACTCGATCGTGACAGAACTGGGCGGGAAGATTCTGGTAGAAAGTACTCCCAATCAGGGAACAACCTTCACAGTTTGCTTGAAATGCGCGGAGATGCAATCTGAATCAGACTGATACTATATCTTATGGCTAAGATAGATCAACCGGTTAGAAAAGCTGACCCCATTCGTTTACTACCCCCTGGCTTCCGCAGGCAACAAAGTTCAGGGGTTTATTGCTCCCCTAGAAGATTACCGTAGTATGTAAATGAACTACCCCGCCGCAAACGGACGGGGTATCGGTCCGCTAAAACAACTCGAGTTGCTGTACATGTAATTGCTCATATTCTTCTTGTCCTTGTTGCTTAACATACTCCTTGATCACTTCTTCTGTAGCACGTTGCCCTACCGTACC
>JASFRG010000027.1:0-35953 GCA_050115035.1 Anaerolineales bacterium
AAAATTCTACAGATTCACGCTGATTCACAGTAATTATTTGCAAATAACACATACAAAGGAAATAACTTCACACCAATGAACTGGATCCAATAGAAAAGGTTGCCACTTGTCCTCAAGGGCACCAAGCACGCAATCCAAGCCTGGTTGTGAATACCTGGAATTTCCATTTTCCCGCAAAAGTCTGTGCCGTCTGTCCAGTGCGCACCTGCTGCTGTACCGGCAAAGGTGGACGATCTGTGGGGATGAATGTTCATTATGATCTCGTACAAGCGACGCGTACCCGCCAGAAAACGGAAGCCTTCAAAAAGGATTATCACCAACATCGCAGCGGCGTGGAAGGCAGCTTATCTGCATTGGTACGTGGTCATGGAATGCGGGTCAGCCGATACATCGGACAGAAGAAACGCAACGTTCAGGCCATCTTCACCGGTTGTGCTGCTGACCTGAAACGTACCGCACGTTGGCTTTCAGGCGAACGGCCGCAGGTGCGGCACAAAAAAAGCTGGACATTAAACCCTGCTTAGGCAATTACTCCATAATCGGATGTGGACCACTTCGCATTTCCCCCGGTTTGCCAACAGTATCTTTAAGAAAGCCGTGTCGGTCTTCTGCTAATACCTTGACTGATTATTTATTCTTTGCTAAAATATTTTAGGCAAACCTAAATTTATTTTTAGCATTTATAGTTAGTGGTACGGAGAGCAGATGAAACCAATTTCCAGACGAGATTTTCTAAAATACGGTGGGTTGACTTTAGCCGGTGCGGCAGGTGCTACTTCCCTTGGTCAAAGGGCTGGTAATGTATCCAAAACGGCCGCGAAACCGATGGTTCAGCACGGCGACGATTTGATCCCCGGCGTAAACGGAGAAGTCGATCACGAAGCCAATGGCTTCAACCCCACCGACATCCTCACAGATTATTACTACGGCGAGGTTTCCACTTTACCAAATGGCCAAACATTGCGCGAATATCGTATCGTGGCTGCGAACCGTAATATTGAGGTAGTGCCCGGCATCGAGTTTCCGGCCTGGACCTACAATGGGCGCATCCCCGGCCCCACCCTGCGTTGCACCGAGGGTGACCGCATCCGTATCAACTTCATTAACGGCAGCAATCATCCTCACACCATGCACTTTCACGGTATCCACTCCGCAGTGATGGATGGTGTTCCAGGCACGGGACCAGGCGGATCGGTCGCACCGAGCGATTCGTTCGTCTACGAGTTTGATGCGGAGCCGTTCGGACTGCACCTGTATCATTGTCACGTTTTTCCGTTGGCGCGCCATATTGCAAAGGGTTTGTACGGGGCGTTCATCATCGATCCCAAAGAAGGACGCCCACCTGTCGACCACGAGATGGTCATGGTCATGCACGGCTACGATGTGGACTTCGACGACACAAATGACTTTTATGCTGTTAATGGCATCCCCTTCCATTATCAAAAACACCCCATCCAGATCAAGGTTGGTGAGAGCGTGCGTGTTTACCTGGTAAATATTCTGGAGTTTGACCTGATCAACTCTTTCCACCTGCATGCCAACTTCTTCGATTACTATCCCACCGGCACCAGCCTGACGCCCATCGAATACACCGACACCATCATGCAGACCCAGGCGCAGCGTGGGATACTCGAATTCAGTTATAAGTTCCCCGGCATGTATATGTTCCATGCTCACAATACCGAATTCGCCGAACTGGGTTGGACCGGCATGTTCAATGTGACGGAATAGAGGTATTGCATGACTGAAAACCAAACAAAGCGCTTCTCTTTCCGGACCCTGGTCCTGCTTCTGCTCCCGGTCATTCTCCTGGCTGGAGTCATTTTCCTGTTCCTCAGCACCGGCGGCGGGCTGGATCTGCAATCTGCAGCTCCTATCGAAGATCTGACCATCGAGCGCTATGAACTCAGCCCGAACCATATCGACCTCTATGTCCGCAACTCCGGGCCTGAAGAACTGACCCTTTCAACCGTCATAATCAACGACGCCGTCTGGCCTTTTACCGTATCTCCAGATGCAACGATCCCTCGCCTTGGACGGGCGACTGTCCATGTTGACTATGGTTGGGCTTACGGAGAAGCTTATGGTATCACGCTCTTCACTTCCAACGCCATTGCCTTCGACCTGGAGATTCCAGTTGCCTTCAATACACCTGCACCGGCCTCCAGCACCTTCTGGTCATTTGCATTGATCGGCCTGTATGTTGGTGTTATCCCGGTCTTCCTGGGCATCTTCTGGTTTCCGGCCCTGAGACGACTCGGCCGCCGCTGGATGGTCTTTTTGATGGCCGTCACTGCCGGGCTGCTGATCTTCCTGGGCTTGGACACGCTGGTCGAAGCGCTGGAATCTGCCGCTGAAGCGCCGGGGCCCTTTCAGGGTATCGGCCTGATCGGCATCGGAACAGTAGCAACCTTCCTGCTGTTGGATTCACTCTCTCGTAAACAGATGAATGCCGGGGGCGACGAATCCGCGCAACGTCTATCATTGGCTTATATGATCGCCCTGGGAATCGGTATTCACAACCTTGGAGAAGGTCTCGCCATCGGGGCTGCATACAACGTCGGTGAGATTGCCTTGGGCGCATTTTTAGTAGTGGGTTTCATCATTCAGAACATCACCGAGGGATTAGGCATCATCGCCCCCGTCCTGAGGGACAGACCCGGAATTCTTCCGTTGCTGTGGATGGGCTTGATCGGCGGCGCTCCCGCCATCCTGGGCGCCTGGATCGGCGGTTTCGCCCCTTCCCCCACCCTGGCCGTCCTGTTCCTGTCCATTGGCACAGGCGCCATCGTCGAGGTCGTTTACGAGATTGCCAAGATGATCCAGAAAGACGTGCAAAAAGAACCCATGCCCTTGACCGTTTTCTCCGGGGTGTTGGCTGGCATGTTATTACTGTGGGTCACCGGGTTGCTCATCAAGTAAGGCGGAGTGGCATTCCGCCTGACCATATGGAGTATCAATGCAAACTATTCTTACCCAATCAACTCAGGATTACCTGAAACACATCTTTGAACTGACCGAAGACGGGATCCCCGCCAGCACAAACGATCTGGCTGAAAGGCTGGGGGTGAAACCGGCTTCGGTCACCGGCATGATCCAAAAACTGGCCACAACAGAACCTCCGCTGGTGGAATATCAAAAGCATCAGGGAGTCACATTGACGCTTAAGGGGGAACAGGCTGCACTGGAAGTGCTGCGACACCACCGCCTGTTGGAAAGTTGGTTGGTGCAGTCACTCGGCTACTCCTGGGACGAAGTCCACGAGGAAGCCTGCCGCTTAGAGCATGTCATTTCAGAAGATTTCGAAGCGCGTATGGCAGCCGCGCTCGGTCACCCTACCCACGATCCGCATGGCGCCCCCATTCCGTCTGCCGAACTGGTCCTGCCGAACGACGAGGCGCTTCCGCTTTCCAGCCTACGTCCCATGCAACAGGCCGTCGTCCTACGCGTCAATGATGAAGATTCGGCGCTTCTACGGCACCTGGAGGAACTTGGTCTGGTTCCAGGAGCTCACTTCGAGGTTTCATCATATTCATCATTCGATAACAACCTGACCCTTACAGTAGATGGCCATCAGCCTGCTGTCCTTGGTCTGGCAATTACATCAAAAATCTTCGTGGAGATCCTATGACTTTCTGGTATATCGCAGGTGCATTCCTGCTCTTCTACATCTTTATCCCCCGTTTCGGTCTATTGGCGCTTTATCGGAACTGGCAAGCTGCTCGTCAACGTGAACAGGTGGAAGATGCTCTCAAACATCTCCTCGACCGTGAACAGGCCGGCCGCCATGCTTCACCCGAATCGTTGGCTGGAACTCTCGACCTGCGGCGCGTTAAAACGACAGCTCTGATCGCCTCAATGGAGGCCCAGGGATTGGTCGAGTCGCGTGATTCCGAACTACACCTGACCGCCGAGGGTGAACGCTGGGCCATGCACATCGTGCGCGCACATCGCTTGTGGGAACGCTATCTGGCCGACGAAGCTAGAATGCCCCTGGAAAAAGTCCACAGCGAGGCTCACCGCCGCGAACACGGCCAGACACCCGATCAACTAGACCAAATGGAGGCCGCACTCGGGCACCCTTCGCGCGATCCGCATGGCGACCCAATCCCGTCACGCGAGGGCAAATTGGCGTCAGACGATAGAACGCCGATTACTTCGTGGCAGGCCGATCTTCCCGCTCGCATCGTGCATCTCGAGGATGAACCGGCCATCGCTTACCAACAAATCACTGCTGCCGGTTTGCGTCTCGGGCAGACCATCCGCATCCTGGAAAGTACCCCGGAGCGCTATATCCTGAGCGATGGCGAAAATGAATACCGCCTGGCTCCTGCTGTCGCCGCCAATGTACATGTTGCAGCGTTGCCCGAAGGCACTGTGATGCCAGCCGGGACGATGTCGCTGGACGAACTGAAGCACGACCAACGCGCGGAAATTGTCACACTGGATGAAGCGGTCCAGGGTTTCACCCGTCGCCGCTTCCTGGACCTGGGCATGACGCCGGGAACCGAAATTTACCCCGAATTGGGCAATTTCTTCGGCGACCCGCGCGGATACCGCGTGCGCGGCACATTGATCGCATTGCGCAAAGACCAGGCCGCGCAAATTTGGGTGAGGCCAGTATCATGAACGAGAACCTTTTTAGATTTATTTTACCGATGCTAATCCTGGCCTTCGTGGCGCATCGAGGCTATTACATCAAAAAACAAAGTAAGCCAAACGAAGAGACCTTAGAACAACGAGAAGAAGGTAGCGCTTCAAAACTGGCGAGCTTTCTGGGCTTGATGGGATTCCTTTCCACACTAGCGTTCGTTATTTATCCGGATTGGCTCTCCAGAACAAACCTCTCGCTTCCAACATGGCTGCGTTGGGTTGGTGTTCCCATCGCATTTACAGGATTTGTTTTACTGCAATGGGCACAGAACACCCTTGGGAAAAGTTGGAGCGATACACCCCGCATGATGAAAACTCAAGAATTGATCACAAGCGGACCATATCGCATCATCAGGCATCCTATTTACACAGCCTTCATCCTTATCCTGGGCTCGACCCTGCTTATCTCAGCCAACTGGCTGATTGGGCTTTCGTGGATAGGAATGACAGTTCTAGAAACCATTTCACGCATTCGTTTCGAAGAAGGATTAATGCTCGAATATTTTGGCGAACAATATCGCGAATACATGAATAAGACGGGAAAGTTGTTCCCGAAGGTAATATAAAAACGCCGGTGGTTGAGGAGAGCGAGATAACCACTCGCTTTACTCAACCACCATGTAACAAGAATTATTTTGCTAATAAGGTGGTTTCGATATAGGCTACGCCCTACTCAACCACCGAAGAACATTAGAAATTAGAGGTAAAACATGAACGAAAACATTTTCCGCATTTTAGCCGGCCTGATCCTCATTACAGGAATGAGCATTTCTGGCTACTACCGCCGCAAGGCTGATCGTGACACCGGTGAGAAAATCTCTCGCAAGGCAGACGGCACAGTCATGATGACCGTCATCAGACTGGGAGGCTTGCTTCTCTGGCTGAGCCCATTTGTATATCTGATCAATCCGAGTTGGATGGCCTGGTCAAAAATAGGGCTTCCCGATTGGTTTCGTTGGCTTGGGGTTGGGATTGGAATCCTGTGCGATTTCGGTGTTTACTGGCTGTTCAGCAGTATCGGCAGCGGTATCACCCCCACCAGCGCCACACGGACGGAACACCAACTCATCACCAGTGGACCCTATCGCTGGGTGCGTCATCCGCTTTATACGGTCGGCTCTTTAATGTTCGTAGCCTTTGGAATGATGGCTGACAACTGGTTCATCGCCAGCCTGGGCGTATTGACATTCATTTTAATGGCAATCCGCACGCCAAAAGAAGAAGCCAATCTGATCGAGAAATTCGGCGATGAATATCGAGAATATATGCAACAAACTGGAAGGTTTTTACCAAAAATTAGTTAACCACTGAGATCATGGAGTACATGGAGAAACAAAAAGAATCTCCGTGTTAAAACAGAGGAACTTATGACAAACAACAAAAAACAACTCCCCACCGATAACTGTGAATCCTGTCCAGCCTTTACACAACTGGAGCAGATGGGCATCAACGTGGAAAAATACGACCGCGTGGTAGCGTTATCAGGAAATCCCAACACAGGTAAATCTACACTATTCAACGCGCTGACCGGTCTCAAGCAGCACACCGGCAACTGGCCCGGCAAGACAGTCACACGCGCCGAAGGCGGCTACCAGTTCAACGGCGTCAACTACAAACTGGTGGATCTGCCCGGCACCTATTCCCTGTTATCTGCATCGCAGGACGAGGAAGTGGCCCGCGACTTCATCCTCTTCGGTCAACCTGACTGCACCATCGTCGTGACCGACGCCACTGCGCTCGAGCGTAACCTCAACCTTGTCATGCAGGTAATGGAGATCACCGACAAAGTTGTGGTAGCCATCAACTTGATGGACGAAGCCAAACGCAAAGGCCTTGAAGTGGACGCCCGTAGCGTAGCGCGTGACCTGGGTGTGCCAGCCATCCCAATTATCGCGCGCTCCGGAGAAGGTATCCATACACTTTTGGGTACTATCGCAGATGTCATCGAAGGCGAGATCGTTACCAAACCCAAACGCGTGGAAGGCACACCCGAATTCCAGCGCGCAGTCAGTGAACTGGTGCCCATGATCGAAGAAATGGCACCCGGTATACCCAATGCGCGCTGGCTGGCCATCCGCCTGCTGGACGGCGATGCCAAAGTTCAGCAAGCGTTGATGAATGGCGAACTCGGTCAGGTTTTCGCCCGTCAGCAACAATCTGATGTTCAGTTCAGCCGCAAGATGGCAGTCGAGGGCAGGCAATAATGACACCACAAAATATCAACCCCAATGACGTACTCACAAAAGCCGAGACACTACGCGGAACATTGTCCACGGGTTTCCGAGATGAAATCGTCAAGTCGCTCTACTCCGAAGCCGAAAGCATTGCCAAACGCGCTGTCAAAACCGCGAAAGACAAAAAATATGATCTCGATCAGAAAATAGACCGTCTGGTCACCTCCCCTATATTCGGTCTGCCGATCATGCTGGTCATGTTGGCAGTGGTTATCTGGCTGACAGTCATCGGTGCGAACGTGCCATCCCAAATGCTCGCCACCGGTTTGTTCTGGATCGAAGATCAGGCTGTGGCGCTCTTCAACAACCTGGGCGTGCCTTGGTGGATCACTGGCTTCCTGTGGCAAGGTGTCTATCGCGGCCTGGCCTGGGTCATCTCGGTCATGCTGCCGCCCATGGCAATCTTCTTCCCGATGTTCACCTTTCTCGAAGACCTGGGCTATCTGCCGCGCGTGGCCTTTAACCTGGACTGGTTGTTTAAGAAGTCCGGCGCGCACGGCAAGCAGGCCTTGACGATGGCAATGGGTTTCGGCTGCAACGCGGCTGGCGTGGTGGCAACGCGTGTGATCGACTCCCCACGCGAACGACTGGTCGCTATCCTGACCAACAACTTTGTACCTTGCAACGGACGCTTCCCCACGCTGATCATGCTTGCCACCGTTTTCGTAGCAGCTTCCTTCTCCCCGGCAATGACTTCGTTTATCGCCGCGGGAACAGTCGTCGGCGTGGTTTTGATCGGGGTGGTCTTTACCTTCTTCATGTCGTGGCTGTTGTCCCGGACCATGTTGAAAGGTGAAGCCTCCGCATTCACATTGGAACTTCCACCCTATCGTAAACCTAACTTCGGGCGCATCCTGTACACGTCCATCATCGACCGCACTATCTTCGTACTGTGGCGCGCCATCCAGACGGCAGCTCCCGCGGGCGCGATCATCTGGATTTTAGCGAACATCCCATTCGCCGACAGCAACCTGGCGCGCGCCATCGCTGATTGGCTGAATCCCTTTGGGTTATTACTCGGCCTTGATGGCGTCATCCTGTTAGCTTACATCATTGCCATTCCCGCTAACGAGATCGTTGTCCCGACCATGATGATGGTCTACACGGGGGCGGGCATGATGATCGATGGTCCGGCCACCACCGATGCCATCCGCAACCTGCTGATCGTCGGCAACGGCTGGACCATGCTGACTGCTATCAACCTGATGTTGTTCGCGCTATTGCACAATCCTTGTGCAACCACAATTCTGACCATTTACAAGGAGACCAAATCTTATAAATGGGCAACCGTCAGCGTTGTGATAACGTTGGGGACAGCTTTCATCGTCACGTTCCTGACGGCAAGTTTTGCCAGACTGGTCGGCTGGGCATGAATTAAAATTACCTTTACACTGTTACAATTAAAAGAACAACAGGGCAGCTTGCAAGCTGCCCTGTTGTTCTTTTTCCTTCGAGAATCCAGTTCTTATTACTCTGTCTATTGAGCTGGGGCCTGCTGCCAGCGACCGCCACGTCCGCCGCCCATCATGCCGGGACCAAATTGACCACCGTAGGGGACCTCGTCGCCGTCGTACATCGGACATTCACCACTGCCATAGCCACCGTAGCCTCCCATCATTCCTCCGCGACCGAAACCGCGGGAATTCATCCATTCAGCTTGTTCCTGCGTGATGGCACCGGCTGCCGCGGCCGCATCCAAACCATTGGCGCGAGCCGCTTGCATCAGTGCGGGAATCTCCTCAGCGGTGAAACCTTCGGCCAGGGCGATCTGATAGAAAGTCTCGCCAGCATCATGGCGGGCTTCGAACTCTTCCACAGTCAGGCCAACAGCATCAGCCATTGCCTCTTCCATGTACGCATGTATCGGGCCAACGCCGTCAGCAACACCACGTTGACCGTAAGGCGGCTGTCCGCCTTGCGCAGCGACCACGCCCACACCCAACGCGCCAACCGCCAAAATTATCAGGATAACAATCCAAAGTGTCTTTTTCATTTCATACTCCTTGTGGTAGTATTTTTCAGGGTAATCCTGAACTCTAACCAAAAGGATAGCACCCAATTGTAAAGGTATTGTGAAGAATAGAAAAAAGTTGTTTAAAACATGCACTAATGTCCACCCCTGGGTTTTCTTTACACAATCTTCATACACCCTTTAGAATACCTTTCATCATCCCTGGCACAATAAATTCTGTAATGGATAACCTATCAAGGATAATCTTATGGCAAATGCAAAAATTCTCGTGATCGACGACGAGCCAAACATTGTCAACCTGGTAACGGCCTATCTAAAACCTGAAGGCTACGAAGTGATTACAGCAGAGGACGGCTTGCAAGGCCTGAAGGCTGCGCGTGCATTCAAACCAGATTTGATCGTGCTGGATGTGATGCTCCCGGGCATCGACGGTATAGAGATGCTGACCCGTCTGCGGCGCGAATCGGACGTGTACGTCATCCTGCTGACCGCTAAAACGGAGGAAACGGATCGTGTCATAGGCTTGTCTGTTGGCGCGGACGATTACGTCATCAAGCCCTTCAGTCCACGTGAACTGACTGCGCGCATCAAGGCGGCCCTGCGCCGAATCAAAGGCAGCGCGCTAGCCAATGGAGAAATTCTTTCCTACAAACACGTCCGCATCGACACAGCCGCCCGGCAGGTCAGCGTAGACGAAAACCCCATTGAACTGACAGCTATCGAATTCGACCTGCTCAAAACCCTGGCTGAAAATCGCGGACGCGTGCTAACTCGCGAGCAATTGCTAGAAAAAGTCTGGGGCGGCTCTTATTACGGCGAGATGCGCGTTGTAGATGTTCATCTGGGTCATGTTCGCAGAAAGCTGGGACGCGACGATCTGATCGCCACCGTCCGCGGCGTGGGCTATCGCTTTGAGGATGAAGTGCTATGATCAACTATTTCCGCAGGCACTTAGGGGCGAAATTATTCTTATCTTACCTGGCTATCATCCTGGTCGGGGCAACTGTCTTAGGGATCACCACCGCATTCACGGCGCCCACCGCATACAATCGTCACCTGGGTATGATGACACAGATGACAGATGAGAACGGCATGATGGGGATGATGGAACCCGGGAACGGACAAGGATTAAGGCGCGGTCAGGGAAGCGGCTTTGCCAGCGAACTATATGTCAGCTTTCAGGAATCCCTTACCGAAGCCCTGACTTGGGCCGCACTGGCCGCTGGGGCGGCTGCGCTGTTGGTCAGTTTCTTCTTGAGTCGTCGTGTGGTCACGCCCGTGCGTGCCATGACATCCGCCAGCCAGCGCATCGCCGCAGGTCATTACGATGAACGAGTTCAAGCACGAGGCGCGGACGAACTTGGCCAACTGGCACACAGCTTCAACCAGATGGCAACGCAGTTACAGGGCGTCGAAGGTATGCGCCGACAACTCATCGGTGATGTGGCGCACGAACTGCGCACACCCCTGACGTTCATCAAGGGCTCAATGGAGGGATTGATGGATGGCGTACTGCCCGCTACACCTGAAACCTATCAACAGGTTCACCAAGAAGCTGATCGTCTGAACCGGCTGGTAAACGATCTACAAGAACTCAGCCGTGTCGAGGCTGGCGCGTACGAATTGGATTTCCATCCAGTCGAAATCGTTTCATTAGTCAAGACAGTTGAGAAGAGACTGGGTTCTCAATTCAAAGACAAGCATGTCCAACTCGCAACCAACCTGGCCTCGGACCTGCCACCCATTCAGGGGGATGCTGACCGCCTCATCCAGGTGTTGACAAATCTACTTACGAATGCGCTGCGTTATACGCCCGAGGGAGGCGAAGTAACCCTGGACGCATCCCTACAAGGTGAGCATATCCAGGTGGCTATCAGGGATACAGGCGTCGGCATCCCAGCGGAACACTTGCCGCATATCTTCACCCGCTTCTACCGCGTGGACAAATCCCGCTCGCGCCAGGCCGGCGGCAGCGGCATCGGCCTGACCATCACCAAACATCTGGTCGAGGCACATGGCGGTCGTATCTGGGTGGAGAGCGAAGGGGAAGAGAATGGCAGTGTCTTCACGTTTACGCTGCCGATAACAGAGTAAATTATTCCATATACAGTATAGGTGGGAATTTCATCATCAACAATAAACCATTCTCCAGTAGGGTGAAAAAAGCCTGGATTCATGCTAGTATATTGCCATGCGATATATCGGAAGGCGATATAGAGAATTGCACAATGAACATTGACTTCAAAAAATATCTACCACTGACAGAATCTACAGCCTATACCTTGCTGGCGCTGACAGAACCACTTCACGGATACGGCGTGATGCAAAAAGTGGAAGCTATGAGCGCTGGCACGGTCAAGATCGGGCCTGGCACGTTATACGGCGCATTCACAACTTTGGAAAGCGAAGGTTTGATCGTAAAGGTTAACGAAGTTGAACGGCGTAAGATCTACGTATTAACCGACAAGGGCAGACAGGTGCTCAAGGAGCACATCCGGCGTGCGGAGATCATGGTGGATAATGGACAGGTTACAAAAGATTGGTAATAATTTTGGAGGGCAGAATGAGTAGCATTAGAAAGTTCAAATGGTTTTGGGCCTGGGACGATGAGAAAGAAGAAGCTTATCTGCGAGAAATGGCACTGGATGGGTGGCATTTTCAATCGGTCACTTTCCCCGGAAATTACACCTTTGAAAAAGGCGAACCACGTAACGATTTTTACCGCCTAGACTTCCTTTCCAACTACAAGGATAAAGAGAACTATCTACAACTCTTTGAGGATGCGGGTTGGAAACATGTGGGAGAATATGGCAGTTGGCAATACTTCCGCAAAACGGCATTTGCAGGGGAAACCCCTGAAATCTTCACGGACAACGATTCAAAGGTGAAAAAGTATACCCGCGTGTTAACCTTCCTGGTCATCTTTTTCCCCATTTACTCGATCATTTTAATCAATCTAAACAAGGCTGAAGGGCTGTTCTACGAGATTGTCACCTTCGTTTGCCTCCTATTCGTGATACTGTACGCGTACGCGATGGTGATGTTGTTGCGTAGAATAGGACAGTTGAAGAAGAAACTATAAAAAAGCAGACTTCCAAAATCTGACAGATTTTGGAAGTCTGCTTTTTTATTGCAACCATTGGTTGAGTAGCTCCGAACGATAGTGAGGAGCATATCGAATCAACGCACCAAACACAGTGCGGTGCAAGTGTACGGCGGCACCGGCCGAATACCGTAAAACAGTGTATCAAGACCCGCCGCCTACTCAACTAACGAACTATTCTTCCCCCACCATCAACTTAATCCGCTCCCAGGGCTTCAAATTCTCTTCCTCAGCCAAAATCGTCTTCAGCTCGTACATTTCATCGCGTAAAGCAGCAGCCTTCTCGAATTCCAAATTCTTTGCAGCTTCTTTCATCTGCTTTTCCAATTCGTTGACGATCTTGCGCAGTTCGCCCTTTGGCAGACCACTACCCTTGACATCGTACTTGGCTTGACGCTCCGCTACAGCGCGCGCTTCCAGAGAAAGTTCATCCGTCAAGTCACGAATGGCCTTGTGGATGCTAACCGGCGTGATTCCATGCTCTTCGTTGTAGGCCACCTGTTTAGCACGGCGGCGGTTTGTCTCGTCAATGGCAAATTTCATCGAGTCAGTGATGCGATCGGCGTACATGATGACTTGTCCGCCCATATGGCGAGCCGCGCGTCCGATGGTCTGTATCAAGGCAGTACCGGAGCGCAGGAAACCTTCCTTGTCCGCGTCCAGGATAGCGACCAGCGAGACTTCTGGCAGGTCGAGTCCCTCGCGCAGCAGGTTGATGCCCACGATCACATCGAAGACGCCCAAACGCAGGTCGCGCAGGATGCCGACCCGTTCGAGCGTGTCGATCTCCGAGTGCAGATAATGGACCTTGACGCCCAACTCCATCAAATAATCGGACAGGTCTTCGGCCATACGCTTGGTCAGCGTGGTGACCAGTACGCGCTCACCGCGCTCCACCCGACGCTTGATCTCCGCCACCAGGTCATCCACCTGCCCCTTGACCGGGCGCACTTCCACTTCAGGGTCGACCAGTCCCGTCGGGCGGATGATCTGCTCGACAACTTGGTCGGCCTTCTCCATCTCGTACGGTCCCGGCGTGGCAGACGTGTATATCGTATACCCCATCACCTGCTCAAATTCATCGAACTTGAGCGGACGGTTATCCAGTGCAGACGGCAGGCGGAAACCGTACTCCACCAATGTCTCTTTGCGCGAGCGGTCGCCGTTGTACATGCCGCGGATCTGCGGTACAGTCATGTGACTTTCGTCGATCACCAGCAGGTAGTCGCTGGGCAAGAAGTCGATCATCGTCCAGGGATGGGTGCCAGCTGGGCGTTGGTCCAGGTGACGGGAGTAGTTCTCGATACCTGAGCAGTAGCCGACTTCCTTGAGCATCTCCAGGTCGTAGCGGGTGCGCTGTTCCAGGCGTTGGGCTTCCAGATGTTTGCCCTCCTGTTTGAACAGCGCCAGCCGTTCTTCCAGTTCTTCCTCAATATCAGTAATCGACTTTCTGAGTTTTTCACCTTCCGTCAGGTAATGCTTAGCGGGGTAAATCGAAACTTCGTCAGGTTCGTCAAGCACCTCTCCGGTCAGCGGGACGAATTTCATAATGCGCTCGACCTCGTCACCGAAGAAGGTGACCCGGTATCCGGTCTTATCTTCATAGGCGGGGATGATTTCAAGCGTGTCGCCTCTCACTCGGAAGGTACCAGACCGAAGGTCCAGATCGTTGCGCGAATACTGGGATTCGACCAGTTTGCGGATGAGAGCATTCCTTCGATAGATTTCACCAACCTGCAATTCCACCGCTCCCTTCAGAAATTCGTCCGGGCTGCCTAAGCCATAGATGCACGAAACCGAAGCCACGATGATGACATCCTTACGCGACATCAGCGCACTGGTCGAGGCCAGGCGTAGGCGTTCGATCTCTTCGTTGATCTCGGTTTCCTTTTCGATGTACAGGTCGTGGCGCGGCACGTAAGCTTCCGGCTGGTAGTAATCGTAGTACGAGACGAAGTAAGAGACGGCGTTTTCGGGAAAGAAATCCTTGAACTCCGCATATAGCTGCGCGGCAAGGGTTTTGTTGTGCGCCATGATGAGGGCCGGCTTTTGCAACTGCTGAATAACGGAGGCAATCGTAAAGGTCTTACCGGTGCCGGTCGCGCCTAACAGGACCTGATGCCTGTCTCCGTTTTGGACACCACCCACAAGTTGATTGATGGCTTCCGGCTGGTCGCCGGTAGGTTGGAAGGGAGCGTTAAGTTTGAATTCCATAAGATTTAATGTTTGAATACTAGTGAACAGTCGTTCTATTATAGTACAATCGGGATGAAATTGACAGTCACCTTGGAGGTGACTGTCAATTTAGAACGAGTATAATAACCTTCGGAGGAACTTGAACAAATATGGAAATCACTTGGTACGGACACTCCTGCTTCCGACTTACTGAGCGCGGCATGGCCTCGGTAGTCACGGACCCATTCGACAACAGCAGCATTGGGTACAACCCTCTCAAACTTAAAGCAGATATTGTGACAGTCAGTCACGATGCTTCTGGTCACAATTATACAAAAGCTGTCAAAGGCACTTCGCATGTTATCACCGGTCCCGGTGAATTCGAGATCGGTGACGTGTTCATCACCGGTGTACAGACAAATGGGAGGAGTAAGAAAAACGAAGATGAACTGCGCAACACATTATTTGTGTTCGACTATGATGGTATTACAGTTGCCCATCTGGGAGATTTGAAACAAGTCCCAACACAGACTCAGGTTGAAGCACTGGGTACGGTCAACGTAGCGTTGGTCCCGGTTGGCGGCGGGGGTGGCTTGAATGCCGCTAAAGCAGCCGAAGTCATCAGTTTACTGGAACCCAACATCGTCATTCCAATGCACTATACTACCAAGGATGTAAAGTTGAAACTTGATTCGCTCGACAAATTCTTAAAGGAAATGGGGCTTGGGACAACAGAAGCAGAAGATTCCATTAAAGTAACAAAAACAGGACTGCCTCAAGAAACGCGCGTTGTTGTGTTAAACTATCAAAGCAAATAGGAGATACGTATTCGTGCCCGTTAAAGTGTTAATGACCTGGGATATTTCACCTGACCGCGATCAGGATTATTTTGAGTTTGTGATTGGTGAGTTTGTACCGGGTGTACAACGTCTCGGTCTGCAACCCATTGAAGCCTGGGCTACGATTTACGGACACTATCCGCAAATTCAGGTTGGCCTTCTGGCCGATAATGCCCAGCGCGCTGAAAACGTTCTGAACTCACCGGAATGGGTGCAATTACAGCAAGAACTTTTCGGCTATGTCAATAATTTTTCATATAAAGTTGTCCCAGCCCGTGGAGGCTTTCAATTTTAGATTCAGATGAACAACAGACAATCTAGATTGCTGGATTTCTGGCCGCTGTTCTTCCTGCTGGCGTTTTTGGAAGCAGCGGTCGCTTTATATGCCCTACTGCGCATCCCGTCTGAGGGTGGAAACATCTCAGTTACGCGCCTGGCTTTGATACTCCCGCTTTTAGTAGCTATCATTATTTCTGGTGGTGGCATCTATGTTTCCTGGCAAAATGTAAATTTCCGTGCACGCTGGTTGGAGCCAACTTCTCGTCCTGGATTGTATAAACTTCTTTCGATTGTTTTTCCTATAATCGCCGCTGTAACGGGAATCGGAGCCTTTTTACTACGCTGGTGGGACCCTGACCAATTGCTGCCATTTTTCGAACGTATCTGGCCGCTCTTCGCATTCATCATTTTTTTTAGCCTCCAGTCAACGTTTTGGCTGCTCATCCTGCGGCTTGGATTGCATAATAAAGCGAACTTCCCGGCTTTTAAACCCGCACTTATTGCATTCGCCGTCTTGCTCACCCTATTTGGATTCGTCAGCTTGACCAAACTTGGGATCACACCGGACCCAGCCTACTGGGGAGAGCCTGGCGTACCTATCCAGGGCTGGCAAATGGGACTGGTACTGATCATCAGCGCCTCACTGCTACCTTTCAGCCTGTCTCCGTTTTTCAAATCCGATTCGCGCCGGACGGATTTCATCATCGGTGTGCTTATCTGGTTGCTGGCAGTTGGTGTCTGGTTGAGCGTACCAAACGAGGTGCTGAAGAACAGTTTCTACTTCCCGATCGACCCGCCTGCCAACATGCCCCTGCCCCACTCCGATTCAGCGTATTACGACCACATGGCTCACAGTCTACTGATCGGCACGGACTACACCGGTGAAATCCCCACCCGCCCGTTGTACATTCTCTTTTTAACTGCACTGCACTTGCTTTTTAACGAAAACTACAATCTGATCATTTACGCCCAAACTCTTGTTCTTGCGACACTTCCAGTTGTCCTCTACCTGCTGGGCAAGAAGCTGCACAGTCGGCTGGCAGGTATCACCATCGCATTACTTGCTATCGCCAGAGAGTGGACCAGTCTTTTGATCTCATCTGACACACGTGTTTCCAACACAAAAATGCTGTTGGTAGACAATCCCACCTTGCTATTAATTTTACTGGCCTGCCTGTTCGCCTTCCGCTGGCTGGAACGAAAAGATAAATTAAGCGCCTTTATCGCCGGGGGGATTTTTGGTATCTTGCTCCTTCTGCGCACGCAGGCCATGCTCATTTTGCCATTGATAATCATAGTTGCATTTCTAACCCTGCGCTCTAATAACCGACCTTCCCAAAAGGTGATGCGGTGGCTGATTCCAATACTGGTATTCGGAGTGGGCGTTTTAATCAGCGTAATACCCTGGTTAACACATAATTACCTACGCATTGGAAAATTTGCCTTCGATGCGCCCTTCCAAATGCAAGTGCTGGCCAGCCAATACGCCTACACCGGCAATTTGGATTTCCGGGCTGTTGATCTGGAAAATAAAAGCCTAAGTCAAATTTTGATCACCTTTGCGCTCAAGGATCCCGGTTTTGTGGCTGGCTTCATCACAAATCATTTCCTGGCAACAGAAGTTGGTGCGCTGTTGTCGTTGCCGTTGATAGTTACATTCAACGGCTTACGTGCGCCGTTAAACTTATACTGGACTTCATTCGATGGCATGCTGGGATTTAACAATATTCTATTATTGATCGTCTATCTGGTTGTCATTGCCATCGGGCTGGGGACGGCCTGGAAACGTTGGCGCTGGATTGGATTGTTGCCACTGGCGTTCAACCTGGGGTATGCAGCCGCGAATGGAATTGGCCGCTTCTCTGGCTGGCGTTATGATCTGCCCGCCGATTGGATCGCTTATTTTTATTTTGGGGTCGGGTTTGCCGAAATTTTGTTATTGATAGCGAGGGTATTTGGCGTCACACTACCAATTACTCAACATACAAACATAAAAAACTTTACAAAAATTTCTGTTACTCAATTCATGCCATTTGCTGCAATTTTTATACTGATCGGATCTTCGCCATGGATCGCGGAAAGCGTAAATCCGCCGCCGCGCTATCCGGACCTCGAACCTGCTGCCCTACAAACGCAAATGGCTGAATCACAAACCATCGCCTCGGCCGAAGATATCCGGGATTTTGGCAGTCAACCTGAAGCAGTTACGATTAACGGGCGCCTGCTCTACCCGCGCACGTTTTCGGCAAACACAGGGCTGACTTCTACAAACACCTGGCCCGCCTATGAACCACATGACTATCCACGGCTGGGATTCAGACTGCTCAATCAGGATTTGCGCGATGTTGTCTTCCCCAACAAAGGTGTGTCCATCGAAAATGTACAGGGATATGATGTCATCCTGCTGGGATGTGAGCGCGAAACATATATTGAGGCACGCTTGCTCGTCTTCCCACATACAAATCTGACCTACCTTTCGAACTTGGGGCTTGAGCCCTGTTCACCATAGAATTTACCGAAATTTCTTGGTTATACGCATAGTGTCAAATCTTTCAACACGGCTCCTTACCTGGTACCGCCAACATGGCCGGAGCCTGCCCTGGCGAGGACATCCCGACCCGTACGCGGTGTGGGTCTCCGAAATCATGTTGCAGCAAACCCGCGTCGAGACGGTCATCCCCTACTTCGAAAAATGGATGGAATTGTTCCCCAACATTGAGGATCTGGCTGAAGCCTCGGAGCAGGAGGTGCTCAATGCGTGGGAAGGGCTCGGTTATTACAGCCGGGCACGCAACCTGCACAAAGCTGCAAAGATTGTCGTGAATGAATACAAGGGAAGATTGCCACGTGATTTGAAATCTCTGCGCAAGCTGCCTGGAATCGGGCGTTATACCGTTGGGGCTATTGCATCCATCGCCTTCAACATGGACGAACCGACACTCGACGGAAATCTTCGGCGCGTCTTCGCCCGTTTGTTTGATGTAAGCGAGCCCGCCGATTCAACCAATGGTGAGAAAATCCTATGGGAATTAGCGAGGGAACAACTCCCCAAAGGAAAGGCCGGCGATTACAACCAGGCCTTGATGGACCTGGGTGCAACCATTTGCCTTCCCAAAAATCCGCGCTGTCTGATTTGCCCATTGATGGGAATATGTAAAGCACAAATCAATGGAACCCAGTCAAAACGGCCTGTGTTAAAACCAAGAAAGGAGACACCTCATCACGTCCACGCGGCGGGAGTTATTATTAAAGACCAAAAAGTTTTGTTATCGAAACGTCCATCGAAGGGACTTCTGGGTGGAATGTGGGAGTTTCCTAACGGACGAATTAACGGAAACCCGACTGAGGAGTTGGAGACTGCGTTGGAAAGGGGATACAGTCTGGAGGTCCAGAGGAGCGAAGCGTTGGGAACCGTCAAGCATGCTTATACTCATTTTCGAGTTACGGTGTATGCTTATCGCTGCGAATTGGTCTCAATCACAGAAAAAGAAAACCTGAAATGGGTTGGGCTGAAAGAATTGAATGATTACCCGATGGGAAAGGTCGATCGACAAATTGCCAGGATGTTGAATGAATAAATTCGAGCGTGAGAGAAAACAAATGGTGAAGTCACAAATCGTACGGCGCGGACTGCGGGACGAGCGTCTGCTGGCGGCTTTCGAATCGGTACCACGCCACATGTTCGTGCCAGAAGCATACCGCTACGCAGCATACGACGACAGCCCGCTCCCGATCGGTTTTTTACAGACAATATCACAGCCGTATATCGTGGCCTTGATGACAGATCTATTGAAATTAAAGGGGGACGAGCGCGTGTTGGAGATAGGTACTGGCTCCGGTTATCAGGCAGCTATTTTGAGCAAGATGGCAAAAGAAGTGCACACTGTCGAATACCTGCCCGAACTGGCAATAAGCGCAGATAATTTGCTAAAGAAATTGAGGTTTGACAACGTTCAAGTTCATGTTGGGGATGGCTCATTGGGTTGGGAGGAAGGTGCACCCTATAAAGGCATCCTCATTGCCGCAGCAGCGCCGCAAGCTCCCAGGACTTTGTTGGATCAACTCGAGGATGGTGGACGCCTGGTTTTGCCAATTGGAGCACGAGGGATGCAAAACCTGGAAGTTTGGGAGAGAGAAGGAGACAGTTTCAAAAGCGAAGTTGAGACAGCCGTGGCCTTCGTGCCTTTACGTGGGGAAGAAGGCTGGGATCGTAAGGAGTGGTAATAACACCTCAGATCAAAATTCATTACAAATGATATACAATTAGTTATAATACTGTCACCTTTAAAATATAATCACTTTTTAGTACTCAACACCGATTTTCATTAATATAAACTGTTTGTTACTTACTATATTATCGAGAGCATTATTTTCTTGTATAAGGACGGTTTCCATGACTAATTCGACACAATCAGATGAACCTGCAAAGAAAAAGTGGTATGAGAATCAAGGTTTGATTATTGCTGTTCTAGGTGTTGTTGCAGCCCTACTTACAGCTCTTCCTTCAATCATAGCTGCATTACCAAAGCCAGAATCAACCGCAACGGCGATTTTACCGACTGCCACCATAGTTCTTCCTACACTGACTTCAACTGTTGCTCCTACTTTGACTGCTACAGAGACGTCCATCCCGTCCACTGCAACTCTATCCCCAACGCCAACAGAAACTGCTACTGCAACTCCCGTCACTCCGCCACTCGGTTGCCTGGATCGGTGGGAGGTGATTTCGAGTGTGCCCGGGAACGTGTTTGCATCGGGTAGCTGTGAGAAATTTAGTTATCCGGAATTGGGAATCGAACCAATCCAAAGCAGGCTTCTGTCTTTTGCTCAGCCTTCTATTCTAATCAATGAGACTACCGGGATAACTACAAAGTTTTCAAACAATGTAACCGAAATCAGTTTCAACATAAAGCTCGATGATGTCTCCGATGGAGAATTTTGGATTGCATTGTCTAATGGAAAAAACCCTGATAGCAATGCTGTGAGCATCAGGTTACAGAGTAATGGTCTGGTGCGTATCTATGACACCAGCGGTAATCTTTATGCGGAAAAAACCTGGAATGAACTTCGTGGCGGTACAATCTACAGTGCAAACAAGCCTTTTTATTACAATTTTGTCATCAGGATCAGCGGTACGAATTTGAACATTGGCATAAACAGCACCCGCCTTAATTTGTCCGGCAGGCCGGAATATCTCTTCTTTGGATATAAAAACAAATCTGCAACCAAAGATGTATCATTATTTGCAGAAGTATCCAATCTCGAAATGAAGTAATTCAAACCACCCATTATCAAAATTGCCCAGGACAATCCTGGGCAATTTTGTTTAAGTTTTACTCAATGTCACAAAGACCATCGGTCTGCGTTTGGTTTCGTTGTACAGAAAGGATTTGACCGCTCCGGCAATATCTTTCTCCGCATCCAGGCCGCCACCGTTGACAATGCCCATAATTCGTTTACGGACTTCTGGCAGCAACTCATTGGCTTCATCGGGGGAAAGGAATCCGCGCGTCAGAATTTCGGGTTCTCCCAACAAGCGGCCTGAATATTTGTCCACATTCAAGTCAATCAGGAAGATACCACCTTTGGCCAGTTTCTCGCGTTCGCGCATGATGCCGTGGTCAATATCACCGATACTCTGTCCATCCACGAAGACATAACCGCCGGGAATGCGCTCGCCCTTCTTGAGCTTACCATCTACCAGTTCGACCACTTCCCCATTCTCCACGATCAGGATATTCTCTTCCGGCACACCTACATCCCTGGCTAGGAATGCATGTCGTTTGAGCATACGCAGTTCGCCATGGATGGGAATGAAGTTCTTGGGTCTGACTATGTTGAGCAACAACTTCTGCTCTTCCTGGCTGGCATGGCCGGAAACATGGATCGGAGCAATTGCATCATAGATCACGTCCGCGCCACGGCGTAGCATGCGGTTAATTGTGCGACTGATCGTCTCCTCATTGCCCGGGATAGGATGGGATGACAACACAACCGTGTCGCCAGACTTCAGATCAAAATGCCGGTTTGTCCCGGCAGATAGTCGACCAATGATCGACGAGGGTTCACCCTGCGAGCCGGTACACATCAGCACGACCTGCTTCGGATCCATGTTGAGCGCCTGGTCAATGGACACCAATGTGTCATCGGGGATATCCAGATAGCCAAGTTTGCGCGCAATCTTGGCGTTATCTACCATGCTCATCCCGACAAACGCCAGTTTGCGTTTATGGCGGATAGCGGCATCAGCCACCTGCTGCATGCGCGATATCAGGGAAGCAAATGTTGCTATAATGATACGTCCGGGGGCAGCAGCAAACACTTGGTCCAACGCCGGTCCGATGACCATCTCAGATGGAGTCCATCCGGGGCGCTCAGAATTGGTGGAGTCCGCCAACAGCAGATCCACGCCGCGCTTCGAAAGTTCAGCCAGCTTGGCAAAATCCGTTGGCCAGCCGTCCACGGGAGTATGATCGAATTTGAAGTCGCTCATGTGGATGACCAGACTGAAAGGTGTTGTAATTCCCAAACCGACTGCATCGGGTATTGAATGACAGACGTGGAAAAATTCGACCTTGAACGCGCCGAGCTGGACGCTCTGGCCTGCTTCCACTGTATTGAGCGAGGCCTTGCTGAGGACATTGTTCCGTGCCAATTTGGCTTCGATCAGGCCGCGGGTCAGGGGTGTTGCGTAGATCGGTGCCGGTATATCCTCAATAATATGGCGGATAGCACCGATATGATCTTCGTGTCCGTGCGTGATAACAATTCCCACCACGCGATCAGCTTTGTCTAGTAAGTAGTCGAAATCGGGGATGATGTAATCGATCCCCAACATGTCATTCTCGGGGAACATGATACCGGTATCCACGATCAGGATGTCTTTCCCGTACTCGTAGACGGTCATGTTCTTGCCTACTTCCCCTAAACCACCCAGGGGAATAATTCTTAATTTTTCGTTTTTACTCATGTTTTCCTTTTCTTAAAAATAAAATATTCACCGCCCAAAGCGGATAAGTTCAAATATATAGAAAAAAGACCCCGTGATCTTGCTGGCCGGGGTTCTCAGTCTTCTGATACTGGCTTGCAAAAACTGCCTTTTGGCAGATAAAGTCTTCAACCAACGCTGAGAGTATAGCAGGCGAGGGGTGTTTTGTCAAAGATATTTAGGGTCGTGTTAACAAAAGTATATCATTTACTGCGGCGATTGCGTCGTTCTATGAGAAGATTAAATTGGAGTTGTTTTGTTTCCAAAAGTTTATGGTATTTAACCTTTTCGTTATCTTCCAATGGGGAACGAAGCATTTCTTTCAGCGCAGCAATCTCCTGTAGCAGTTCGATTTCAACCGGAACCATACCCGCGTTTTTCAACATGGATTGCGCCACACGCACATCTTCTGGTGTGTTAAAGTACTCCGTCAGATCGATGGGTTGGCCTCGGCCAGATAAATTCTCAAACTCGCCGCGTGCCATTGCCTCTTGAATGATGGCTTCGACAACTTTATCAAACGACATATCCTATTCATCCTCTTCAGCGGTTAATTCTTCGATATCAGGATTCCCATAAGCTGGCAGATTACTTGGCACCAGTGCATATCCAGAAACCAGCGAGTTTTTTTATCTGTCTGGCATTCTCGTTCATGCCAGACGGATTTTACCCTATTTATCCGACAGATTTAGTCACAAATAGGACCATCTGCAAACTCATACAGTTCCAAAAATTGACATTTAATATTAACTCCTGTAAACTTTCCCCATGAACATCGACCTGGACCTTTACCGGCATGAAGTGCGTGTGTCCACAAATCCGTTGGTGCGTTTATCGGCCATTGACATCTCTCCCGACAGACCCCAACGGACGATCGTTTTCATCCACGGTTTCGGGGGTTATGCGGGTCAATGGGTTTACCAGCTTCAAAAATTCTCCTTGGCGAACCGCGTTATCGCGCTCGATTTACGCGGACACGGCCTCTCAGACAAGCCTACCAGCGGATACGATATGGAAACCAGCCAGGCCGATCTCGAGAAGGCATTTGAAATCCTGAAAATCAAAGCGCCTTTTGTTTTGGTAGGGCACTCATTTGGTGGCGCGCTGGTAACCGAATATGCCATTAATCACCCGGACCAAATCGAAAGCCTGGTGCTGATGGCAACAGCCGGGGAATTCAAGCTCAACCCATTCTTCAGGTTCGGGCTCAACCTTCCCATCCCGCTTCTACGTATTATCGGTCCTTTTACGCGTACCTGGCTGGCTGCCCCACCCCGAGCGCTCAAACCCTTCTACCATGAGAACCTTGCCAAATGGGTTGGCTGGGATAAGTTTGCCGACTTGCAAGTTCCCACACTCGTCGTCCGCGGGCACCGGGATCTGGTCTTTGAACGCCCGTTGTTCGAGAAGGTGACAGAATCCATTCCAGGCGCGGAGGAGGCTGACATCCGCACATCCGGGCATCTGGTCATGCTCGAACGACGCGAAGCCGTAGATCGCGCGCTCGAACGTTTCTTGGAAGGCGAATCCCAACGCTCCTGGAGGGACGAAAAGCCTACCTCCGTTAAATCCAGCCGGGAGGCGCTCGAACAGGAACGTCCCTGGCTGAGCTATTACGAAAAGGGCGTTCCGTATACAATTGGTATCCCAAACATTCCAGTCCACCACCTCCTGCGCTCGGCGGTGCGTAGATACCCACGCAATACGGCAATCATCTTCGAGGGAGGCAGGCTGTCCTATCGCAAGCTGAATCACGAGGCCAATCGCTTCGCCAACGCGCTCATTTCGTTGGGACTCGGCAAAGGCGCGCGCGTGGTGTTGCTGATGCCCAATATCCCGCAAATGGTGATCGGTTTCTTCGGCACACTCAAAGCCGGGATGACAGCCGTCTTCATTCCTCCCCTAACAGAGCCGGATGAACTGATCAATATCATCAGGGATGTGGAAGCCAGCGCGCTGGTGACCATCAAACCCGGCGCAGGGCTGGCGCGGCAAATACAAGAAAACGTCAACCTGCCGCACATCATCCTGACCGATCCGGGCGAATATTTGCCTTTACTGAAGAAGCTGATCTCGCGCTGGCGCAATCGCGGGTTGACCGCCCCGGGAGCGATCCGATTCCATCGTTGGCTGGCAGGCCAGAGCCGCCGTTCGCCAACGGTGGAAATCACACCTGAAGACATGGCTGTGATTCAGTTCACGGGCGGAACGACCGCTGCCTCCAAGGGTGTCATGCTGTCGCACCGCAATCTGGTTGCTAACGCGCTGCAAACACGTCACTGGATGCCAGAAGCCAAAGAGGGTAAAGAACGTTTCCTTTCTGCGCTGCCATTCTCGCATTCCTATGGCCTGACCACCGCTTTAACAGTTCCAGTAACATTAGGCGCAACCCTGATTTTGAAATCACAATTCCAGATAAAGGAAGTTCTTGGTTCTATAAAAAAATACCAGCCAACGATCTTCCCCGGTGTGCCCAACATGTATGTCGCCATCAACAACTTCCGCGGCGTGCGCAGGTACGACATCCGCTCGATCAACGCTTGCATCAGCGGTTCTGCACCTCTACCGGTAGAAGTGCAGGAAGCATTCGAAAAACTGACCAAAGGTCGCCTGGTTGAAGGCTATGGCCTGACCGAAGCCTCACCGGTCACACACGCCAATCCGCTTTACGGGGAGCGTAAGGTCGGCAGTATCGGTATCCCGCTGCCGTCCACGGAGGCGGCAGTCGTAGACTTGAAGCGGGGGCGTAAGGAAGTGGAACCCGGTCAGATCGGAGAACTGGCGGTACGAGGGCCGCAGGTGATGATGGGCTATTGGAAGGATAAGAAAGCGACTGCTGAAGTCGTCACAAAGGATGGATGGCTGCTGACCGGTGATGTGGCACAGATGGACTCTGAAGGTTACTTCCGCATCATCGCCCGCAAAGCCGATATGTGGTATCCGTCTAAGCCAGGCGAACCTGCTTTTCCACGCGATGTGGAAGAGGTCATTTATGAAATACCGCAGATCAAGGAAGTGGCTGTGGTAGCCGTGGCCAGTCATCCCTTCGCCTTTGTGATTGCGGGAAAAGAACGCCCCACCCCTGAAGCCGTGATCGCATACTGCAAGCGCCGCCTGCCCCCACACCTTGTGCCGCGCTTTGTAATTTTTATGGAAGATTTTCCGCGCACATTTATTGGTAAAGTATTGCGGCGTGAACTCACCAAACGATATGAAAAACAAATTTCTGAACAATGAGCTGATAGAGGAATTAGGCCTCTCATCACACGCCAACTATGTGCAAGCCGGCACTGGCGAACCTGTCCTCATGGTGCACGGACTGGCAGCCTCGCTGCACGACTGGGATACGCTCCTGCCTGAACTCATCCTGCGCGGATACGCAAGTTATGCGCTGGATTTACTGGGTCATGGACAAAGCCCGAAACCTAATGGTCATGAAAACTACACCAGCGATTCCGTTTTCAAGCACATGGCAGGTTGGGTCAATTCGCTCGAGCTAGAAGAGCCAATTATCTTGATCGGTCACTCGCTTGGGGGATATATGTCTTTGCGATACACTCTGGAATACCCCGAGCGCGTGCGTGCTATGATCCTGGTCAATCCTTTTTATTCACAAAGCCAATTGCCCCCCATGATACGTTTTTTCCTGCGTCGCCCGTTAATGAACACCAGACTGATTGAACGGACTCCCTATTGGCTCTTTCGTGTGCTCATCGATGTTACCAGCTTACAATTTGGGCACAGCAACGAAAAAATGCACAACTTGCCAGAGCTGGTACGTATCCAGACCGCATTGGATTACAAGCGGGCCGCCCCCGGCATTTACAACATCCCCCGCACGATTCAAGATCTTGTCCCCGGCCTGCCACAAATCAAACAGCCAACTCTGGTTGTTTGGGGCGCTCGCGACCAAACCATAGATCCGAAAACTTTTCCACAGCTGGTAGAAAAATTGCCCAACGCGCGGGGTGAGATTATGCCCGTATGTGGACATGTCCCACACCAATGTCACGCAAAGGAATTCAACAAAAAAGTATTTGATTTTCTAAACGCGATATAACTGGGATTTTCTCGCATACCAGGAATGCATTTAGTGCAATGATTTCCTAAATATCGATTCAATATTCGCCATACAACAAAACCCTGTTTTTTCCCATCCGTTTGGCTTCATATAATGCCTGGTCCGCTTTTTGGAGCAATATTTCCCCAACAGATCCATGCTCTGGGAACATTGCGATTCCTATCGAAACGCTAATCGTGACCTTTTCGTTCCTGTGAACAATAGAATGCGAAGCGATTTTTTTCCTTAATTTTTCCGCCCTGCTCAAGGCAGTTTCTTTCGTTACATTACTCAACACCACAACAAATTCATCGCCGCCGTAGCGGCAAGCAATATCCCCAGTGCGAACGCTCTTCCGTATCGTTTTAGAGATATGCACCAGGAAATCATCTCCAGCTTTATGACCGTATTTATCATTAATTTCCTTCAGATGGTCGCTGTCCATCATCAGGATCGCCGTCGGCAGGCTCGAGCGTTCTGGATGCGCGAATTCTATCTCCAGGGATTCCTGGAGATAACGGCGATTATATAATTCCGTCAATGGATCGCGCACTGCCAATTCCTGTAGCTGCTCCTGCAACATCTCGATCCGCTCGATTTGCAATTGCAAAAGCTGGTTTGCATTCCGCAGCTCGATTTCAGTCTTCCGGCGAAAATCTATTTCCTTTTGGGCTTTTTCAAATAGGCGGGCATTCTGCAAGGCCACGACCGCCATATCTGTGAATTGGTTTAGAACGGTTACATCTTCATTGGTAAAAACTTTGCCCTTTTCAGGGCTGTGCGCTACCCCCAAGACACCAACTACTTTATCCTTCAAAATCAATGGCATCCCAATAACAGAGCTAATCACACCATAACTGAAACCGCCACTTCGGCCAGGCCAATTATCGTAATCGGAGACAATAACTGGCTTTTCTGTCTCCCAGACAGTTCCAGCCACCCCTTCCCCTTTTACAATGCTGTACCCAACCATTTTCTTTAAGGCGCCAGTTCCAATCACCATCTTAAGATCGTCCGCTTCTTCCTCCCAGGAATAGAGATAGCCATATGTGGTATCCAACAATTTGCAGGCTCGCTCAACAATGTTACTCAGGACGATGTCCAGATCCAGACTTGAGTGCAAATCTAATGTAGTTTCCTGAAGCGCTCTTAAGATTAAATTCTGAGTGCGCAGCGACTCTTCCTGTTTCAGGCGCATCTCACTTTGTTCCGCCTGAGCGCTGTCTCGAATAAGTACAACCCTGCCCAGCTGTTTACCATTAAGACCGTTGATGGTCGAAATGGTGAGTTCAACAAAAATGGATTGCCCATCGCTGCGGCTTAAGCTGACCTCCTTGCGCCCATCTTCCAAAACCTCATTTCGAAATATAGATGAAGGTTGCCGTGGAAAAACAGAATCAACCGACTTGCCTATCAAGTCGGTTCTTTTCATATTCAGCAAATGTTCCCCGGCTGGGTTGACCCCAATGATTTGATTGTCGCTATCCAGGATGATGATTGCTTCAGGTAGACCACGCAATGGAAATGCCATATCAAGTGCGGTGTCTTAAATGCAACACCAAGCATTCAATCCACAGATGTAGCATTATACGACGCATTCCTTTCATAGATACCTTACGCCAATTCTGGCGTGTTTAACAAATCAACATCATTGGTTAAATTTACGTTATCAGCCCCTTACAGAGGATAAAGATTGCGGGGCTTGTCCCAATAAACTACAAATGCCCTGCATAATAATAATATCAGAATATTTTAAGGTAAATCACCCATTCGTCCTCTTGAACTCAATGCACAAGTGTGCTAAAATTTGTTTCGTAAATAGCCATATGTACGGGGATGCAGCGCTTATACGCCCATATATGGCGGCAACAAACGTTCTAGTAATGGAGAGGCCCATATATGCGGTGTCCATACTGTCAACATGACAATTCTAGAGTGCTCGATACTACCCATGATAGCCAGGGAGGCATACGACGTCGCCGCGAGTGTCTGGATTGCCACCAGCGTTTTAGCACTTATGAACGCGCTATTCTGGCAACCCCCTTGTTGATCAAACAGGATGGGGCACGTGAAGAGTTCGACCGTGAGAAGCTGGCGCGCGGCGTACGCATCGCCTGTGCCAAACGTCCCGTCTCTGCCGCCGATATTGAACGCTTGCTCGGTCAAGTGGAAACATCTTTGCAAAAAATGGGCAAGGCCGAAGTTTCTTCTCGCGTGGTTGGTGACCTGGTAATAAACGGTCTGAAAGAGATGGACCAGATCGCCTACATCCGCTATGCCATCGTCTACCTGGGGTTGGACGATTTACATGCTTTACGCGATGAAATAGATCATTTATTAGATAGCTAACCCCATCGGCAGGAACTCCCTTTTCCATGGAGGATGCGTTCCTGTCGATTTTTTGTCTGTGCGTAACAAAATTTAATTCTAGGAGAGAAGCAATGGTAACAAATGAAGCCGCACAACGTAAGAAAGCCCTATTACCCACACCACCCCTCCCAAAGAAGCTCCCAAAAATTGATTTGACCGAGAACGCCCGCCAGGTACTGATGCGACGCTACGTGCGCCGCGGCGAGGATGGCAAACCGGTCGAAACGGTGGAGGAAATGTTCTGGCGGGTGGCTTATCACATCGCCAGGGTCGAAGAGACCTGGGGCGGGGATGTGATGGAGCGCGCGATCGAATTTTACCATTTATTGACCAGCAAGAAATTCTTTCCCAACTCTCCTACATTTACCGGCGCGGGCACACCATTGGGGCAACTGGCGGCTTGCTTCGTGCTGCCCATCACTGACGACATGGGCCGCGATGGCGCGGGAATTTTCCAGACTTTGCGGGACGCTGCCCTGATCCAGCAGACCGGCGGCGGAAACGGATTCTCGTTCTCGCGACTGCGACCAGCCGGAGCGCTGGTTCAATCATCGGCGGGACAGGCCACCGGGCCGGTGGGTTTCCTGCGCGTGTACGACAACGCCTTTGGAGAGATCGCACAGGGAGGCTGCCTGTTGCCAGACACACTGGTATTCACACAGAAAGGCCTTCTCCGCCTGGATGAAATTGTGAATCCTGAGATCCCCGGTTGGCAGGAACATAAGATGCAAGTACCAACAGATGATGGGTTGAAAAATTCCCCACGTGGTTATAACAATGGCATTTCACCAGTCATGCGATTGCATACACGCGAAGGATTGAGCCTGTCAGGAACATATAACCACAAAGTAAAAATTATGAGCCAGCATGGGCCAGTATGGAAAGAGGTAAAAGACCTGCGTAAGGGAGATTGGGTTCTCGTCAGCCTGGGACAACATTCAGGGAAATTGCAAGCACTGCGAACACCAAAACAAAAACATGGAAATCAAATCTGGCCTAGCCTGCCAAGCATACTCGATGAAGGATTTGCATTTTTCCTGGGCTACCTGGCCGGGGACGGCTTCGTTGCACAGGCTGAACATGACCACCGGGTTGGCATCAGCGTGGCGCATACATCCTATCTAATGCAGGAGATGCCCCAGCTGATGGAGAGACTCTTTGGAGTCAATGTGCGTACCCAACAAAAACAGGGAGATGCTTCTGCCACCTTTTTAATGGACAACCGGGCGATCAAGGAATTTCTGTTAATAAATGGCCTGGATAAGAGCAGCAGCCGCGAGGTGACAATTCCTCGATTGATCCGCCAATCTTCTAAAAAGATAGTAGGAGCTTATCTGCGCGGTTTATTTGAAGCGGACGGCATGCTTATGCACGGCTATCCTTCTTTAGTAACCACATCCCCTCAACTCGCAAGAGAAACCGCTACCTTATTGATCGGTATGGGATGCCCGGTCAAGATCCGTACCATTGCCGCCGGGGTAGATCGTTGGGGAGATTCCGAAACCTACCAGATTCGCATCACGTCCAGCATTGGGTTACAGGCTTGGCGTGAGCACATCGGCTGCGATCGACGTTCCCGTTTTGTATCTGCCTATGCCTGGGAAAGCGACCAACGCAGGGAGAGCAGTTATATTCTCCCAGAAGCCCGTTATTGGCTGGAACCAGTTTTGCAGGAAATAACGCTCGAGCAGGTTGACCGCCAAGGCCGCGGACGAAATATAAACTTCCGCAGCACGATGCCCCGGTTACGGCGTCAATTGCTGCGTTATTTGCGTGGCGACCGCAATCTCACCCGTTCGGGATATGACATGTTGGCGAGTAAATATCCGGAATTTGCTGAAAATGCGGTCCCAGTTGAGGATCTCTGGTTCGTGCAAGTCAGCGGAACTGAGGAACTCGGCGAAAAACTTACGCTTGACCTGGAAGTGGAAGAAAATCACACTTACCTGGCTTATGGCTTGGTCACTCACAACACTCGGAGAGGCGCTAACATGGGAGTGCTGCGCGTGGACCATCCTGACATCGAGGATTTCATCACCTGCAAAACGGACGAGAACCACATCACCAATTTCAATATCTCGGTCGGCATCACGGATGCTTTTATGCAGGCTGTCAAAGAGGATGCTGAATGGGAATTGCGTTTCCCGGATGTGAATGACCCAGGCTATCGCGAGTATGGCAAAGGGACACTGGAACAGGCTGAGGCCGCCGGCGTGCCCATTCGCACTTATGGCAAAGTCAAGGCACGCGAGCTGTTCCAGAAGATTGTCGAGCAGGCGCATCACAACGGCGAGCCTGGCGTATTATTCCTGGACGCCGCTAACCGCGAGAACCCCGTCCCGCATCTATATCCGCTGGAGGCGACTAACCCGTGTGTAACGGGAGATACGCTTATCTACACAGAGAACGGCCTGTACCGCGCGGACGAACTGGCTGCGGAAGGACACGAGATCGCTGTTACCACGGATGCTCGTTTTGGCACTGAAACTTTCCTGCCCGCTACACATGTTTTCCAAACAGGAAACAAATCCGTTTTACGGTTGATGACCCGCCAGGGATATGAATTGCGCCTGACAGAAGATCACCGCGTGATGACCTCCCGCGGGTGGGTTGAAGCAAAGGATCTAACCTCTGGCGATCGCATTCACATCTTGAACCGCAAGGGCGGATTTGGGAAAACGGGCACACTGGAAGAAGGACGTGTATTAGGATGGTTAGTTGGTGATGGCACGGTCAATGTGGTACGCGCTGTGCTCTCCTTCTTCGGAGACGAAAAACGCGAATTGGCTCCTGTTTTTGCAGAAATGGTCACTGGATTAGTGGACAAACCCGGCCAGGGCCGTTCATATCCCGTAGGCATTACTGAAGTCAGTGAACGAGATGAAGCTCGTGTTGCATCAGATCGCTTGCGCCTTTGGACAGAGAAATTTGGAATCACCAAAGAGAAAAAACACTTTGTGCCCGACGCAGTTTTCGCAGGCAGCGAAGATATCCAAAAAGGGTTCTTGCAGGCACTCTTCACTGCTGATGGTCAAGTTAGTGGTGGTGGGGATAAAGGTTGCTCTGTGCGTCTGAGCGCCAGCCATTTACAGCTTTTGAAAGACGTACAGCGCCTGCTCTTGAATTTCGGTATTGCCAACCGCATCTATGAAAACCGCCGTAAAGCAGGCTACCGCCACATGCCGGATGGAAAAGGTGGAACCAAAGAATACTTCCACCAGCCGCAACATGACCTGGCAATCAGTAAAACCAACCTGACAACCTTTGCTAACGAGATAGGTTTCCTGACCGAAGCCAAGCAGTCTAAACTAGCGGATTATCTCAGCCGAATGGTACGTGGGCCTTACAACGAGCCATTCCTGGCAACGGTTATGGCTGTCGAGCCGGACGGCGTAGAACCTGTTTATGACCTGCACCAGCCTGATACACACTCCTTCATTGCCAACGGCCTGGTTGTCCACAACTGTGGCGAACAATGGTTAGGACCCTACGAGAATTGTTGTCTGGGCTCGGTCAACCTGAACGAGCATTGCGGGGAGGATGGAACCGTCGACTGGGAAGGTCTGCGCCAATCAGTGGTGACTGCCACGCGCTTCCTGGATGACGTGGTGGAGGCCAATGCCTACGTCCCGGCGGTGCCGAAGTTGAAGGAAGCCGCTTTCCGCGCGCGGCGCATCGGGCTGGGGATCATGGGCCTTGGTGACTTGATGTATCACGTGGGCGTGCGTTACGGCTCCGTAAAGGGACAGGAGTTTGGCGCGCAGGTGATGGAGTTCGTGCGCTATCATTCGATGCAGACCAGCATCGACCTGGCCACCGAGCGTGGACCCTTCCCCGCCATCCAGGGCAGCATCTACGATATGGACGACATGCAGTGGCAGCCGCCTCAGCCGTTGACCGCGTATCAGGATAACTGGGGCAGGCCGGAAGTCGGGTGGGATGCGATTGTGCACGGGATCAAGAAACACGGCATCCGCAACGCCGCTCAGACCACCGTTGCGCCGACCGGCACCATCGCCACCGTCGCAGGCTGTGAGGGCTATGGCTGCGAACCCGTCTTCGCGCTGGCCTACATCCGGCACGTCAACGACAATGGTAAAGACCTCAAGCTGACCTATGCCAGTCCACGCTTCGAAGCCGCCTTGAAAGGCGCCGGGCTGGGCGAGGAGAAACGCCAGGAGGTGATCGAGCAGGTCATGAACCAGGGTTCGTGCCAGGGGGTCGAGGCAGTCCCGGATCACATCCAGCGTACGTTCGTGGTCTCGGCGGACATCTCGGCTGAGGAACACGTGCGCATGCAGACCGCGCTGCAGGCCTTCGTGGACAACTCGCTCTCGAAGACGGTCAACTTCCCCGAGACGGCCACCGTGGACGACGTGGCCCAGGCCTACATGCTGGCCTGGGAACAGGGCGCGAAGGGCATCACAGTGTATGTGACCGGTTCGCGCGACAAGGTCGTATTAGAGACCAAGGCCACCGCCGAGAAGAAGGCCGAGCCTCAACCCCAACCGATCAACCTGTGGCACGACAGCAAGAAGCCGCGCCCGCGCGCGCTGGTCGGCAAGACCTTCAACGTGGACACGCCGCTGGGCAAGGCTTTCATCACCGTCAACGAGAACGGCGGAGACCAGCCCTTCGAGGTCTTCATCAACACGGCCAAGGCGGGCTCCGAAACTGCCGCCGTTTCGGAGGCTATCGGGCGTATGATCTCGTACATCCTGCGCATCGCCTCGCCGGTGGAACCCTTGAACCGCCTGCGCGAGGTGGTGCGGCAGTTGAGCGGCATCGGCGGCGGACGTTCGCTGGGCTTCGGCCCCAACCGTGTGCGCTCCCTGCCCGACGGCGTGGGACAGGTGATCGACATGTACCTGCGCGAAAAGGACGGCCTGCTCGAAAACCCGACCGAAGAGAAAGCCAACGGCAACGGCGGACGCGTGAAAGAAACCATACCCACCCAGCACACGCTCAAGATCGGTGACCTGTGCCCCGAGTGCGGCGAGGCTGCGGTGGTCAATGAGGAGGGCTGCAGGAAGTGCTATGCCTGTGGGTTCTCGGAATGCTAGGATGGATTCATGTGACAGTCACCTTGGAGGTGACTGTCACATTTTAGGAGTAGATTATGAAATCAGGAATGTGCCCCAAATGCAAGAACCAGAGCGTATACAAAGCCAAATCGGGAATCGCGTACGCGAAAAAGAATACCTTCTATGTGTTCACCTCAATGATGACCATGCACACTTCGATAGAAGATTACGTCTGCACGACCTGCGGTTATTTTGAAACCTATATCACCGATCAGAGCAAATTGAACGAAGTGGCGCAGAAGTGGGAGAAGATTGGGTAACCCATGCAAAGCGACGCCAAAAACGTAGACGCTTATTTAGAAGAAGTCCCCGCCGAGCGAAAAGTAGCGCTCACCCGATTACGCGACCTTTGCCGCGCATCCCTGAAAGATTTCGAAGAATCGATGGCATACGGCATGCCTTCCTACAGCCGGAACGGCGAAGTGGAAGTGGCCTTCGCCAGCCAGAAGAATTATATTTCGCTGTACATACTCAAACAGGATGTGATGGACGCACATAAGGAATCCGTGGCTGGCAAAGGTATCAGTTTTGGTAAGGGTTGTATCCGCTATTCCAGGCCAGAGCGCATCGATTTCAAGCTCGTGGAGCAGATGTTAGTTGCTAATGAGAAATTGGATGCGCCGATTTGTTGAATTAACCGGGCAAATGTTGTGATCCCGCTAAGTCCAAAAACAGCGCAAGCCCTGGAGAAAGTCTTCCCCGATCTGGAAACCAGGCAGTTGGTCGCCGACATATTGGTCAATGAGTGTGGTGAGGACGTTCCCTTCCACCAGGATGCTAGCCCGGAAGAAATGGAAAGGGTCAGGTTTTCCGTCTTGAAGCTCAGCGCGGGAGACCTGGACAAATTCGATGAGGCGGTCAAACTGGCCAACCTGGATTGGCGGGATCTCTTTGTGGCAGCGGGTTTTGGCTATGACACAGAGGGTCACGAGAAATGGTACCAGGAGATGATCGAGGGTCGACACTGATTGTTCGAAACCGGATTCGAATCCTATTTCGCGGACCGGGGCAAATTGAACGAGGTGGCGCAGAAATGAGAGAAAGCACTTTAGTAAATGACGATGGAGTATCTGGTGTGTAAGAGAATTGGGAGGCAATTATGCAATTAAAAGCATTTGTTGGACATAGTTTTAACCAAAACGATAAACCGATAATAGATGAATTTTTGGATTTTCTAAATCATGTGGCTTCAATGGGAATTCAATTTACCTGGGATCATGCAGAATGGGCAGAACCAAAGGAATTGTCTCATAAAGTTAAAGAGAAAATGAAGGGTAAAAATGTCTTCATTGGAATCTGTACATCTCGTGAACAAGTTGTCGTTAATGAGAATCTAACTCCAGTTCCTTTTTTTCATCAGTTCCTAAAAGCTAGACAAGATAATTTTATAACAAAGACTTCTGACTGGATAATTCAAGAAATTGGTTTCGCTGTTGGCCAGGACATGTCAATTATCATTCTTTTAGAATCCGGTATCAGACGTCCAGGCGGACTTCAAGGAGATATTTAATATATAGAATTTAGTAAAGACAACCCCGAAAAAAGCTTTACTAAAATTCTTGAAATGCTACAATCTTTAATGCCAAGCGAGAACATAAAAGAAAGCATGAAAACTGCAACATCTAAGGAAGAAATTGATGAGACAAAACCCCCGTCGAAAGGTGAAATGAGTGAAGAAAAACCGATAGATCAATGGACAAATAATGAGTTTAGTAGGGAGCTTTTTTTCTCAATAGTTGAAAAGGACCATCCAAAAGAGAAGGAAATATCAAAAAAATATCTAGAATCTGATTTCGCTAATAACGAAGAAGCAAAAATTAAGTGGGAAGCTTATAGACTTTATTTAAAAATTACCTTTAGAAAGGAAAATCTTCTTGATCAGCTAATTCATTTAATGAACTCCAATCCTACTCATGCTGATGTTATTTCATATGTTGCTAGTTCTTATTTAATATTTAAAGAGTATGAACTTGCTGCCAACTATTTTGAAAAAAGTGCATCACTAACGAAAGATATAAATACAAAATTTGAACGTTTATGCAATTCATGTTTATTTTATGCTAAAGCGGGTATCAGCAACAAATCCAATAAATTTGCAAAATCTTCAAAATTTCTATCCCCGCCGCAAGCGGACGGCGTATTACGAAATTTTGCCCCTACGGGTACAGATTTTGCTAAGGCACAGAACCCGCGTAG
>JASFRG010000028.1:0-35422 GCA_050115035.1 Anaerolineales bacterium
GGCCTTGAACCAGATGTCACAAGCCGAAAAACAGCGCATGGTGCTCATTTACGCTGGCATTGTTACGCTGATCGTGCTCGGATCGCTGGCCTGGGGACTATACAACACGCGCGCCATCAAAGCTGGAATCGTCAGCAAATCCTGGGCCACCTTCTGGCGAGTAGTCTTTGTGGTAGCGGTACTGGTCTTTTTCACGTTGCCTATCTTCCGCGTACCTACCGCTGAAGTGGAAATGACCACTGAAGAGCAACAGGAAGCGCAAACAACCCTCGACACCGCCCAGCGCGCCGCCGATGCTGCCGACCGCGCCCAGGCGCGCGCCTGGATGCTGGCCCGCGTTGGAACAGCCTGGAGCGAAGTCGGTGACGATCAGGCTCAAAACCTGCTGGATGAATCGGTCTCGGCGCTGGCAACTGCCCGCGAGGATGTAGAAGCTCTGTGGGGAGAGAGCCTGGCGGTGCAGGAAGTCACGGTTGGCATCGATGTGGAAATGGAAGCAGCCGGACTGATCGCGGCAGACCTGAACGCCGCCCGTGGACATGCCTGGGGTTTGCCGCTGGTAGCGGTGGAAGTCAATGAACTCGATCCAGCAGCTGCCGTTGCTTTATTGGAGGGTGAGCAGGAATCCATCGCAAGCCAGACTGGTCTCTACCCTGATCTGCAACTACGCGAACTGGCGCTGGCCTGGGTGTATGTGGATTCATCGAATGCCACTCCCACTGCCGCAACGATTGATGATCCAATCTTGCATGCCTGGACACTTCGCGAGCTAGCAGTGCTCACTGGTGATGGTGCTCTCATTGAAGAAGCCGCTGAAGCAGCCCGCGATATCGAAGATTCCGCGCAGCGTGCACGTGCCTTGAGTGAAATCGCCCGAGTTTCGGGCGAGGTAGCGCTCTTCGATGAAGCGCTGTCTGCTTTAGAAAGCTTGAACGGCGCGAAGTTGGCCTACGCCCTCAGCGACCTGGCTGCCGCTTCGGGAAATATGTCGCTGGTTGAACAAATCGACCCAGCCTACCCAGATGCCCGCGCCAGCGCTTTGCTCCGCATGGGAGAATATCAATCTGCCTGGGAGACTTCAGTAGATATTCTTGATCCCTACGAAAAAGCGCGTGCCCAGGCTGCCATCGCTTCTGCTTGGGGTAGCGAGGGTGGGGCAACGCAGATCTCTATCCCGTTGTACCGGGATCTGGCCCTGCGCGATGTCATCCTAAAATCAGGAAATGGAGCATTGGCGGATTCGATTGCCTCGCCGTACTATAAAGTCGGCGCACTGACTGCGCTCGGTGAATATGAGGCGGCAACTCAATTGGCCGGTGACCTGGGCGATGCCTACCCGCTGGTCGAACTGGCGGTGAAGCTGGCCGAGTCCGATCAAGAGGCTGCGTTAGCACTGATGGATGAAATGGATCGTGAAGCAGACAAGGCTATTGTGCTACAGGCTGTTGCTGTTGCCTCGGGAGATCAGGAGTTGATCGAACGTGCCCAGGGCATGGCGCTGGCTGCTCGTGTGCGTGGCGACTCCCTTGCTCCGGTTCAGGCTTCGCTTGAACTGGCTCAAGCGCTTTGGACAGTAGATGAAGCTAATGCGCAGGCTGCACTTCAACAGGCTTACGAAGTAGCAGAGCGTATTGCAATAAAATGAAATTCGAGGGTCGAGTGTCCCGCGTTTTCTTCGCGGGATGTATCGAGACCCGGCATCGCTGGTTTCCCTGGCCCGAACACCAGGCCGGGCGATACGGGCGGAAAAACATCGCCCTACTCAACCAGCAAACATCAATAGACAAGAGGCATTTATGAACATTCTCGCAATCACCCGCATCATCGCCATCATTGGTCTGGCGTTTGGTCTCCTGGGAATCATCCTGAAACTCAAGGAGATCATGAGCCGGCCGTTCAAGAAGGATCTGGCCCGGGAACGTGGTTCCGTAGGGCGGGCTGTTTTGTTCGCCTTCACATTAGGAATGGCGCCCTGGGAAAAAGAATCTACCCGCATCCACTGGATCGCCTACCTGCGTGGCATTTTCTTCCATGTAGGGATATTTATGGCTTTCGGTGTGTTGCTGGCCAGTCCCTGGTTAGCGATACTTCCGGTTTGGCTGATTTGGATAGTCGCAGCAGTCACGGGACTTGGCGCGGTTTTCGGCTTTACAGGTATCTTTATGCGTCTGAATGGTCCCAACGAACGCATGCTCAGCCTACCGGATGACTATTTCTCAGTCTTTCTCACCTCCCTGTTCATCACGCTGGCCTTTGGAACATTGCTGTGGTCAGCAATGCTACCAGTATTTTATGTAGTCACAGGCATTTTGGGAGCCTACATCCCGATCAGCAAGATCCGCCATTGTGTTTATTTCTTCTACTCGAAATTCTTTTTCGGGATGAGTTTCGGGCATCGCGGCGTGATTGGTCAACCCAAGGGAAAATACGCGGAATAGAGGTGCTGCATGTTCAACGAAAAATTCACTGACGAACGCTACAATCTCACGGACGAAAAGAAGGCCATCGCTATCGATATCCTACGGCAGCGACTCAACCGCCAACTGGAAGCCTCGCTAGAGGTGTGTGTGCGCTGTGGGGTATGTGCTGACTCTTGCCATTATTATGTTTCAAATCCTAAACCCGAGCATGTCCCTGCTTATCGCGCCGAGCAATTGAGGAAAGTCTATCGTAAGCTGTTCGATCCGGCAGCGGGAGCAGCCCCGGGCTGGGTCGGAGCCGCAGAACTCGACCAGGAGATGGTCCAACAACTGGTCATGACCGCATTCGGTTCCTGTACCATGTGCGGACGCTGTGTCATCAACTGCCCGATGGGTGTAGACACGCGTCAGATCGTCCGCACCGCACGCGCTATGCTGACTGCCATCGATATGACTCCCGAAGGCTTGAAGGCTACCGTCAACGTCCATCTTGAAGAGGGTAACAATATGGGCGTCACGGAAGAGGATTATGTCGAAACTGTCGAATGGATGGAAGAAGAACTTCAGGCTGAGCTGGATGATCCAAGTTGCAAGATCCCATTCAACAAAAAGAACGCCCGCGTGGTCTACACCTTCAACCCTCGTGAAGTGAAGTATTTCCCGTATCTGATCCAGGCAGCGGCCAAGATCTTCAATGCGGCCGGCGAAGACTGGACGCTCAGCACCGAAAGCTGGGATGCCACCAACTACGGCTTGTTTTCGGGCGATGACGCCGCTGCCCGTCAGATCGCGGCCAACCTGGAACATGCGGTCAACCATCTGGGCGCGGAAACCCTGGTGATGGCCGAATGCGGACATGGTTACCGCTCGCAGCGCTGGGAAGCGGAAAACTGGATCGGGCACCGTTATCCCTTCAAGGTGATGAGTTTCGTCGAGTTACAGGCACAATACATCAAGGAAGGGCGCTTCAAGCTGGATAAGACGCGCAATCCCAAGCGGGTCACCTACCACGACCCCTGTAACCAGGCGCGCAACGGCGGCATCATCGATGAACCGCGCTACATCCTGCGCAACACTGTTATGGACTTCGTCGAGATGGAACCGCATGGTGCCGAAAACTATTGTTGCGGCGGCGGCGGTGGGATGCTTTCGATGACTGAGTTCGCCAGTGAGCGCAAAGCGGCTGGCAAGGCCAAAGCCGACCAGGTCCTGGCAACCGGTGCGGAGATCCTGGCTACCTCCTGCCATAACTGTCTCGATCAGTTAGATGAAGTCAAGCGCCATTACAAACTCAAGGTCAAGGTGCAGAACCTGAGTGAACTGGTTGCCAATGCGATTGTCTGGCCGAAAGCTCCTGAGAGCGAGGAGAGCAGCCAGGATGTGGAAGAGTAAAACGAGATCAGGAGAAGGAATTCATGACTGAAGAGTATGCGGGTAAGAAGGTTTTTGTGGTTGCAACATTTGGTTCGGATCACCCCGAACGCTGCCCTGCTCCCTTTGTGTTTGCCGGGGAAGCGGTCAAGGGTGGCGCTGAAGCAGGGATCAACTTTGTTTTGCAGGCGCCGCAGATTTTGAAACAAGGTGTTGCGGAAACTTTGCATTCGAAAGAAGGCGGACGCACTATCCGCGAATTTATTGATGAAGCCCTGGAGTTGGGTGTCAGGTTCTACGTTTGTGATACAGCCCTAACTCTTTGTGATATGACCCCCGAAGATTTGATTGAAGAGGTCGAAGACCTGGTCGGTCCCAGTTTCTTAATCAAAGAAGGATTGAAATCTGACCTGGTACTTTCATTCTAGCCATATGTGTGGCTTGGAGGAACTATGTTCATCGTAGAAATCGATATTGAAAAATGTGAAGCCTGTGGCGATTGCGTTGACAATTGCCCGGAACAAATGATCGCTATGATCGAAGAAGATGGCAAAAAGTATGCCATGTTTACTGGCGATCCCGATATTTGCAGCGGATGCTTGTCCTGCGAAGCTTCCTGTGAACAAGGCGCGGTGACAGTTACGGAATACTAACCTTTGTTGGTTTGATGTATTCGCCTGATGCCTTTGCAGGAAGAGCGTTCGTTCCCTCGCCTGGTAATTGCGGCTCCCCAGGGCCGTAGCGGAAAAACTACGGTTACACTGGGGTTGTGTTCGGCGTTAAATGCGCGTGGATTATCAATACAACCCTATAAAAAAGGACCGGACTACATCGATCCGTCCTGGCTGAGCGAAGCCGCCGGAAGCCCTTGCCGCTCCCTGGATCCGTTCTTTTATGAGCAGCCCGAAGCCCTCCTTCGGGCTTTTGTACATTCGGCGGGTGAGGCGGATTTGAGCATCGTTGAAGGCAATCATGGACTGTTCGACTCCTTCGATGAAACAGGGGTTGGCAGCACTGCGGCGGTTGCTCGTACATTGAATGCCCCCATACTGTTGGTGGTCAATGCCACCCGTATCGGTCGCAGCGTGGCTGCCATCGTGCATGGCTGCCAGACATTCGAACCGGGAACGAACATCGCAGGCATAGTGCTCAACAACATCGCCCATACACGCCATGAAACGCGCACACGTCAGGCGGTTGAAAGCCATTGTGGGATTCCGGTAGTGGGGACGATTCCCCGCGACGAAAACCTGACCATCCCGGACCGCCACCTGGGATTGATTCCGCGCGAAGAGGAAGACGCGCTTCTCTCCGCCATCACAGCCTGCCAGCGTGCTATCGAGCATCACCTCAACCTGGATATGGTTCTGGATATTGCTCGCTCTGCGCCAGCTTTGTCTGTATCTGATCAGGCGCAAAATTCAAAAGCATCTGACCAATTTTCACGAGTAAAAATTGGCGTTTTGCGTGACCGCGCTTTCACTTTCTATTATCCTGAAAACCTGGAAGCGCTCGAAGAGGCTGGTGCGGAATTGGTTTTCATCGATGCCTTTCATGATACAGAACTTCCACCAGTAGATGCCCTTTACATCGGCGGGGGATTCCCCGAAATGTTCATGGATGAGTTATCTGCCAATTATGCCCTTCGTGTAACCATTAGAGAGGCAATTGAGAATAACTTACCGGTCTACGCTGAATGCGGCGGATTGATGTATCTGTCACAGCTTATTCGTTGGGGCGAGAAGTCGGCTGAGATGGTCGGTGCGCTACCCTGCGAAATCGAGATGACCGGCAAACCGCAGGGACACGGCTATGTGGTTGCGCAAGTAGAATACGAAAACCCCTTCTTTGCCCCTGGTACGGTCTTGCGCGGACATGAATTCCATAACTCGCGTCTGGTTGCTTTGTCCACAAATGGTAGTAATCCTACCCTTACTACAGCATACAAATTATCACGTGGTAATGGCATAGGGGAGAGTCGCGATGGAATTGTTTACCGCAATGTACTGGCATCCTACACTCACCTGCACAGCGGTGGTGCAGCGGATTGGGCCATTGGTCTGGTTCGTAGGGTGCGAGAATATCAGGAAACACACCAGGGTGTGGAATCATGATGCAAACGATGCCAATCTTGATGATCGGTCTAAACCATAAGGTTGCGCCTGTCGAAGTGCGCGAACGCCTGGCATTTTGCCCGGAACGTATCCCGAATGCACTCGATAAAATAATTGGCGATGGTACCTCCGGAGTCAAAGAAGTTGTCCTGCTTTCGACCTGCAACCGGACGGAAATCTATGTCTGTACTTGTGATTCTTTCGAAGGTGAAACGAATCTGAGAAATTTCTTGGCTGAAAGCGCTAATTTGTCTACAGAACAATTGCATAGCATGCTGTACATTCTGCAGGGTGAGGCAGCCGTTGAACACCTGATGCAGGTGGCCTCCGGATTGGATTCGCTCGTCCTGGGTGAGAACGAAATTCTGGGACAGGTGCGCTCTGCAGCAGAGATTGCACACGATGCCGGGGCAACTGGCTCAATCCTGTCAGCGCTTTTCCGTCACGCCATCCAGGCTGGGAAACGCGCCCGTGCCGAGACCGAGATTGGACGTGGGGAGATTTCGGTAGCGAGCGTGGTGGTCGAAATGGCCGAGGGGGCTTTCGGTCCGTTGAACGACCGCACCGCCCTGTTGATCGGAGCCGGGAAGATCAGCACGATCACAGCGCGGGCTTTGGTCAAAGCCGGGTTGCATTGCATCATGATCGCAAACCGAACTTTTGAGAAGGCGCAAAAGTTAGCAGGCACCCTAGGGGGCACAGCGGTCCATTTTGATTTGTTGGATGATGTCCTGGCACAGTCGGACATCGTCATTTGCTCGACCGGCGCGCCTCACATCGTCTTGCACGCGGATGCGGTGGCAAAAGCTCAGAAGGTGCGCTTTGACCGTCCACTCCTGGTAGCAGACCTGGCCGTGCCGCGCGATGCGGATCCAGAGATTGTCTCCATCCCGGGCGTGCAATTGGCGAACATCGATGATCTGGACGTTATCGTCAAAACAGCCCATCCTTTGACTGCCTCTATTTATCATGAAGTGGAAGTCATCATTCAGCAAGAGCTTGAAAGTTTCTGCCAGTGGGTACGTGCACGAAGATGTGTGCCAATCATTCAAGCCCTGCACAGCAAAGCAGAGAGTATTTGTCAGTCGGAGGTCCAAAAGACTTTGCAGCGCCTGGGTCCGCTGACGCCACGACAAGAACGCACAGTAGAGGCAATGGGCAAGGCAATCGCTAATAAACTGTTACATGAACCGACGATTCATTTGCGCGAATTGTCGCAAGATGAAGACCCTTCCACCTACCTTGAATTGGTTCAAGAACTCTACGGAATTCAATGAAACTACCATTACTCTCGAATGTTGGGAACTTCTTCCCGAAAGTCCAAGCAAAGGTTGCAAAGCCGCCTAATGGGCAGCGTCCTTTCAAAGTTGTTCAGATCGAAGTCACCAGCCGCTGTGAGACGGGCTGTGTATTTTGTCCGCACGATGCTTTGGCTGATCGCTGGGTGGAAGGGGATATGACACTCGATTTGTATCGCGAGAAGATCGCGCCTCACCTGGATTTGTTCGAACTGGTCTATTTGCAGGGATGGGGCGAGCCCATGCTAACCCCTCATCTCTGGGACATGCTGGGCATGGCCCAGGAAAAAGGTTGCCAGACCGGATTTACAACCAACGGTACCTATTTACAAGCTGACCAGAACAAGCGCCTGGTTGACATGGGCGTGGACATGATCTCCGTTTCTTTCGCAGGGACAGCTGCTGCCGTTCATGAATCCCTGCGCACACATTCGGAATTTCCCAGGCTATGTAAAAACTTCGAGAGTCTGGCGAATCTCAAGCAGCAGCTTGGAAAAGAAAAACCCTGGCTGGAATTGCATTTCCTGATGACAAGTGCCAACCTTAGCGAATTCCCGGCCCTGGTGGAGTTGGCGGCCTCCCTGGGAGCGGATGAAGTCGTTGCGACCAATCTCACGTATTCCCCCAGCATTAAGTTGGACCAGATGCATGTGTTTGCTGAGCAGCCGCATCCTGAAGATCTTGAGATTATCAGTCAGGCAGAACAGGCCGCTGAACGTCTGAATATTCCCTTGCGAATTTACCCCTTACACACTGAATCTCGGACACTGGTCTGTGATGCAGATCCAGAACATGCGGTTTACGTCAATCACCATGGCGATATCACCCCCTGTGTCTATCTGGGACTGACAGTGCAGGGGCAAGTCCCGCGCTACTATGACGGTGAAGCCCATCCCTTTGATACATATTCTTTTGGAAACGTCAGAGATGGGTTTGACCGGGTGCTTCAGGGGAAGGAGCGTGAAGCATTCTCAACTGTTTTCAAAGACCGCGGCGCTGTCGGCAACCCGCTGGCGATGCTTACTCTGCTTTCAACACAGGAAGAGGAAGTTGAATTGTCGCTGCCCCCACTTCCCTGCCAGCATTGTTATAAGATGTTGGGTGTATGATTATCAAGTGTTTTGCAGTGCCTATCTGGCATATTTAATTAGTGAAGAGGAACTCAAATGCAGACTACCAAACCATATGACACTGTTACAGAAGAACCCGTAGAAGATGAAGCCTGGCATGCTCTTTCTCCGGAAGATGTGCTCAGGCATCTGGAGGTGCAGGAGGAAGGCCTGACAGACGAACAGGCTGCTCGTCGTCTTGCTCAATATGGGCACAACCAATTGCAAGAAGCGCCGCGCCCCACCTTCTGGCATATGCTGTGGGACCAATTGAACAATTTCGTTGTCATCTTGTTGATCGTGGCTTCGATTGTCTCAGCGTTGTTGGGTGATTACGTGGAAGCTGGGGCTATTATGGCCATCGTCGTCTTAAATGCGGTACTGGGCATTGTTCAGGAACAGCGCGCAGAGGAAGCGCTGGCCGCATTGAAACGTTTAGCGGCACCTGATGCGCAGGTGATACGGAGCGGCTCGCGGAAGGTTGTGCCTGCCCGAGAAGTAGTTCCCGGCGACATTGTCTTCCTCGAAGCGGGTAACTATGTCCCGGCGGATGTGCGTCTTTTAGAGGCGGTCAATTTGCGTGTGGAAGAAGCCTCCTTGACGGGTGAATCTCTGCCGGTGCAGAAGAGCGCCGCCAGTATCATCGACAAAGATGTTCCTCTTGGCGACCGCAAGAACACCGCTTTTATGGGCACGCTGGTCTCCTATGGGCGCGGACGCGGCGTAGTGGTCAGCACTGGAATGCGCACCCAACTTGGCCTGATCGCCACCATGCTGCAAACCGTAGAAGCGGAGGAAACGCCACTCCAGAAACGCCTAGATCAATTGGGGAAAACATTAAGCATTGCTTCACTGATTTTAGTGGCCATTGTCTTCGTGGTTGCCCTGGCCGACTATACAAATGTCATTGAACTCTTTTCGGATCCATTGACTTACTTCAAAACATTCAGTCGGGAGATTACTGATGTGTTTATCATCGCGGTCAGCCTGGCGATTGCTGCCGTACCGGAGGGATTGCCGGCCGTTGTGACTATCAGCCTGGCGCTGGGGATGCGTGAGATGGTACGCCGCCACGCCCTCATCCGTCGACTTGCTTCCGTTGAAACGCTGGGTTCTGCTACCGTGATCTGTTCCGATAAGACCGGCACCCTGACTCAGAACGAAATGACGGTCACGCGCCTGTGGGCAGATGGACAATATATTGGCGTGACTGGGTCCGGTTATGTTCCCCACGGTGATTTTCTTGTAAATGAAAAGCAAGTCGATATTACGGATTACCCTGCTGCTTTGACCTCCCTCTGGTTGGGGGTGCTCAACAACGATGCCGAACTTGAAATCACTGGTGCATCCGGCAGCCAGCAGACATATCGCATCGTTGGCGACCCGACTGAGGGGGCGTTGTTGGTGGCGGCTGCTAAAGCTGGGGCACTGCCAGTTGATGTGAAGCAGGCGTACCCCCGAGAGAACGAAGTCCCATTCGACTCCGAGCGTAAGCGAATGATCACAGTTCACGAGGTCAGCGAGCCTCGTCCGGAAGATATTTCCCCGTTTTACAACGATGAGATGAGAGAATGGTCTGTCATCGCGATCAAGGGTGCACCTGATCTGGTGTTGGATCTATGTACACGTTACCAGACCATGGATGATCAAACGGTATCCCTGACGGAGGAAAAGCGCCAGGCGATTTTGGCTGCCAACGATATATTGACCAAAGATGCCTTACGTGTGCTGGCAGTGGCTTATCGCACTGATAAGGAAGTTCCCTTCCATGAGGGTGAACTCAAAGTACATGAAGTGGAACGAGATCTGGTCTTTGTCGGTCTGATCGGCATGATCGACCCGGCCCGCCCTGAGGTCAAACCGGCTCTAGATGAAGGTCGCGAGGCTGGCATTCGCACGGTGATGATCACGGGGGACTATCCTAACACAGCGCGCGCTATCGCTGAGACAATTGGATTGTTGCAGCCCGGACATAAGGTAGCCACCGGAGCAGACCTGAACGAGATGGATGCGGAAACACTCAAACGCGAGATTCGTGTTACTGACGTGTTTGCACGTGTTTCACCCGAGCATAAGATGCGTATCGTAGATGCTCTGCAGAGCAATGATGAGATCGTTGCCATGACCGGCGACGGTGTCAACGATGCCCCGGCCATCAAGCGCGCCGATATCGGCGTCGCGATGGGTATTACAGGCACTGACGTAGCCAAAGAGACCGCAGACATGGTGTTGACCGATGACAATTACGCCAGCATTGTCTCCGCTGTAGAGCAGGGTCGTATCATCTACAGCAACATCCGTAAGTTCGTTTATTATCTGCTGTCGTGTAATGTGGCGGAAATATTGGTGATCTTCCTGGGAACGCTGATCGCCAAGAATTCTCCGTTGACGGCGATCCAGTTGTTGTGGCTCAACCTGGTCACGGATGGCGCGCCTGCCTTAGCCCTAGCTACTGAGAAGGGCGATCCGGATATCATGAACCGCAAGCCGCGCCCGAAGAATGAGCCCATTATCAATCGTTTCATGCAACTGGGTATCTTAATCCAAACGATTGCTATTACAGGTGTGACGCTGGCTGCTTATTTCCTGGGACTCAATTTGCATCCGGACCAGCCTGAGTTTGCAGAGGCAATGGCGTTCGTAACCTTGTCCCTCTCGGAGTTGGTACGCGCTTATACTGCTCGTTCTGAGTACTATCCATTGCTCAAAATTGGGATTTTCACCAATCGGAATATGAACTTGGCGCTTTTGTTCTCAGCGGCTTTGATTTTTGCGGTCATCTACATCCCGTTCTTCAACCCCATTTTCAATACGGTTCCGCTGGGTTGGCAGCAGTGGCAGGTGTTGCTGCCCCTGCTGCTTGTCCCGTCAATAGCAGCGGAAGCAGTCAAGCTGGTTCATCAAAAGATGCAGAAGAAAAGCTAGATCAAAGAAGAATAGACCCCTGGTGATTAATATGAAGGAATATTCTGGCAGAACAGTTACTGTTCTGCCAGAATATTTAACTCGAATGGTTACTAGCGTGACTAATTGTGTGCAGGCACGGCAAGCTCAATCAACTTCCAACTGCCCTCCGGGAGTTGCAATCCAGCCAGCCAGCTTTGCGCAGCTTGATTTAGCATGAACTGTTTCTGCGCATCCGGTCCCACAATGACCAGTGGATGGAAAAGTTGTGCTGCGAAATCTTCCAGTGGTTGCTCGGCGGAGGTCGTCAGATCCTCTGGCGGGTAACCAAGTACGACCAGGTCCAACAGGTTCTGGCGGAAGCAGCGCGTCAACTCGACCTGGTACATGCCCTCACACAACTTGAAAGCCACATCGGTGAAATCCCCAAGTTTGGGTTCGAAATATTGGCGTAGCTCAAGTTCTAGCTTCGTGAGCAATGAGGGAGTGATCGGTTGTGGCTCTCCATCTTCTTGCAATGATGGGTAAACCATATCCCGGCGTAGGCTGTAGGGAGAGTTCAACCAGTGACAGATGGTCAACTTCCATCCTTGCCTGCGTACCAACGCCAACGCGAAATCAAATGCCCACTCATCGGTCTGGGAAAAATGGGTGCATAAGCCGATCGTTTTCATTAGAGTCTCCTCACTTGCCAGATGCACTGGCATATGTTTGATCCATTTCATCCTGATAGTATGTATGACACGTACTACAAAGCGCCAGTTCAGGCCTGTCCTGTTCCAGCGCCTTTTTTTCATGGCAGTCAAGACAGCGGCCATGCATTGCATCTTGATAGGAGGGCGCCAGCATATTGAAGGCGGTATGCCCTTCAACTGGTGTCATGGTTTCGTGGCAATCCTGGCAAATCTCCGAAGTTAACTTATCGTGCTCACCCTGGTGACATTCCTGGCAGTTTTCATTCCCGCCCAAAGCGTTTTGATGAAGGCTGTGATCGAAGATCGATGCCGGCTGGTGGAAATCTGTGTGGCACTCCCAACAGGCGGTGACTTCGTCCTCCGGCATGTCCAGATGATGACAGGTTTGACAAGCGATGTAGGTCGGATTGGCAATCCGACTTACTTCATCCCGACTTACTTCATCTGCCAGACGCTCTTGGTGGTCCAGATGCGGGAAGTTTACAACATACCCGGTCTTGTTCCCGTCGATGTGCAGCGTTTCCCAACCGGTTGCGGAGCTTACCGGGCTCGGAGGAGTATTGCTTTGCAGGGACAAAGCCGGTAATGCCAGTGCAATCACAAAGACGGCGAATCCGCTGCGACGCGCGACCACGCCGCGAATACCATTCTGACTGGAAAATACACTTGCCTTAATGAACGTGAACGCGGGCGCTTCGCTCACTGGAGCCTCAGCCTGCTTCCCGAACAACTGCAGATTCTCGGCGAAAAACAGATACACCAAAGCTGCCGCAGCCGGGATGGCAAAAGCGATGATCGTCTCTCCCAGAGCCGGGATGTAAGTTGTGCCCTCCGCCCGATACATGGTGAACATGCTGAGCGACATCCGCTGGCTCATAATACCCAGATCCCCCAGAATGGCGCTGGTCAGCAAGCCTTCACGCGTCTCGCGAATCTTCTTGATGCTTAGCAAAATGATAGGCAGAACACCGCCCAGCAGGATCTCAGCCAAATACAGGATGCTTTGCCAAGAGCCGTCTATCGCGTTTGGCAACACGCCTCGAATCAATTGGTCGCTTAGACGCAAAGCCAGATATAGACCCAACGGGAAAATAGCGCCCTTGCCTAGGCAGGTTAGCAGGTCGAAGTCCAATTCGCGTTTGAACCAGCGCTCTACGAGGAAACCTTCCACGATCAGGGCCAACATCCCGGCAGCGATGGCGCTGGTGAAGAACATATAAGGAATCCACGGGCTGTACCACAAGGGATGCACACGATGCGGCATGATCAGGAACAGTGACCCTAGCGAAGACTGATGCAGAGTAGAGAGGATGATCCCGGCAATGACAAGGGGCAGGGTCAGACGGTGCAACCAATGTGCGATGGTCTTGAAGATCGGGCGGCTGAACCAGGGATGTTCCAGTATGACCGGGGAGAACTCCAGCACTAACACCGAGAAATACAACATCACACACCAGGCGATCTCGAACATAACCGAGTGGTGTTGCCAGTTCAGGATTGGCATATAGATGTGCCAGGGTAAGCCTAGGTCGAAGATCAACGATACGATGAACGAGCCATAGCCCAACAGAGCGATCAGGATTGCCCGACGCAAAATTGGGCGATAGCGTTCAAGGTGAAAGATGTATACCATCCCAGCCAACGTAAATCCGCCGCCTGCGATAGCGACAAACACCAGCTTGAAGGCGATCCACAAACCCCAGGGAGCCGAGTCGTTCATTCCCGTAGCAGCTCCAAGCCCGCTGGTGAAGCGGATAATGGAAGCGATCAGCCCGGCAAGGGCAATGGCCCACAGGCCGTCTTTGATCCAGGTGCGGAAGGTATTGTTCATTTCAGCTCTCCTCACCCGGTTGATCCTTTTGTATGCTTCGTGCCGCTTCCGCCCGCATTCGTTTTTCGATGATCCAGAAGAGACCGGTCATCAAGCCAGCTACACCTATGGAGATGGCCGGAACTTTACTGAGCCATTCCCAGGTCAAATCCGGCATGGGTTCTTCAATCGGTTTTCCATGGTAGCCGAGGAAATCCAACGGAACGTTCGAGATATACATCACAGCAGTACCGCCGACTTCATGCGCGCCATATACGATGGGCAGATAAATATGTGCCGCCGCCTGTATGCGCTGGTTGGCAAGGGCAAGTAGTTCGCTTCTTTCGCCGAAGGTCAATACTCCTTCAGGACAAGTGTCTACGCAAGCCGGGAGTTCTCCCTGTTCGAGTCGGCTATAGCAGAGCGTACACTTCTGTACCAGCGGCGTGGGAGATTCCCATTCATAGCGTGGGATGCCGAATGGACAGGCCATCATGCAGTAGCGGCAGCCCATGCATTTCTGGCTGTCGTACAGTACCACGCCATCAGGTGTGCGATACATCGCACCGACCGGGCAGGCTGAAACACAGGCCGGCTCCAGACAGTGACGGCAGAACTTGCGCACAAAACCGCCCTGCGGGCTTTCAACAATCGATGACCAACGCCGAGATGACAGGCCATCGGGGGAGTGTTGGATCATAAAGTTGGACGCCCCGAGTTGATTCGTTCCTGCGCAGGCTTCTACACATTGATTGCAGCCCGTGCAGCGGGTCACATCAACCAGAATGCCAACCTTTTTTATGTTGCCGATCATATCTTTCTTCCTTGCGGGCCGTGAAGTGATTTAACTGTTTCGCTGCCGCCCTGAGGCGTGAAATGCCAGGCTACTTCGGTCCCAAGGCGGATGAGCGGGAAGAGCACACAGTGCGCAATTTTGGTGAAGGGGATGAGGAGCGCCAGCGCCATTCCGTTCAATGTATGGAAAAGCATCAGGCCATCATAGGAAATCGGATTCCAGGAGCGACCTGCCAGAAACCCGGAAAAAAATATGTTCAGGAGCAGGAGCAACAAAAGATAGTCAGTCGTTTTGCTCAGTTGTCGTGAGCCGTAGATATACAGCCTGAATAACAGCAAGGCACCTATCCCAAGGGTGCCGACCAGCGTAAGGATATCTAAAATCGGTTTTGCAATGGCAATCCACGAAAAACCGACATTGGCCTGCAAAATATCGAGGTGGTTGCGCAGGAACAACGCGACTACTAAAACACCGACATGCAAGCTGAAGGATGCCAGGCTGTACCCGCCGCGGTTGCGGTGCAGCCGGTTAAACGGAAGCAGCCATGAGACCGTCTGAAGCGCAATCTGTCGATAGGGGAGTTTGCGGTCACCGGCATGGCGGACGGCTGTAAGGATGTCCCAGGCTGTCAAGATAAACAGGCGCAGCAATCCAAGGACGAGGACTGTCAAAACAAAAAGAAAGGCGGGGCCTTTTGCTAGGGTCATCCAAAGTGGCATAATGAAAGGGACCTCCTGTATTGAGATTTTCTTTAAAGCTCGATAGCGCGCAGTACCAGGTCATGCACGCCGACGATTTGTACCGGAAGCTTATAATGGTCGACCAGTTCGCGCAGTTGTTTTTTGCAGTTCGCGCAGGGCGTTGCGACAATTTGAGCTCCCGTCGTCTGGATTTGCTCAGCCTTGACCTTGCCCGATACCTGCATGCGAAAATCGTAGATTTCGTCCAATGAGACCAGTCCGCCACCACCTCCGCAACAATAATTTTCCTTGCCGCCCGGTTTCATCTCGACGAAGTCATCGACAAAGCTGCGCAGGATTTGACGCGGTTGGTTCACGATCCAGCCTGAGCGGGCGATGTTGCACGGATCGTGATATGTGACGCGTTCTGTGACTTCACCTTTCTTCAAGCGCAGCTTTCCCTCGCGAATGGCCTGCGAGGTAACCTCCAGTATGCTCACTACCGGAAGGGCTCTCCCATTGGCATACGTGGGGACGAATTGATGTGCGGAACGAGCCGCATGGCCGCATTCCCCGATCAAAATCTTTTTGGTTTTCAAACGATGCGCTTCTTCCACGAGCTTTTGAATGATGCGTTCCAGAGCCCAATCGTTGTAGAACAGGCCGTAGTTGATGCCATCGAAATATTTTGAGCCGATCGTCCATGAGATACCGGCGGCGTGCAGCGCAGCGGCATTACCCATAAGCGTATCCGCTTCCATTAAGTAATCGCTGACGGCTGGGAAGAAAATATATTCTGCCCCTTCTTGATCGACTGGGAATTCAATCTGGTTGCCGGTCATATCCTGCAACTCTTCTTGCAGGAATTCGATGTTGTCCAGAAGTGCTGGTAGGGGAATGGCTGATGTGTTCCCGGTTGCCCCGTCCAACTGTTCACGGACCGAGACCACCAACCCTTTGGGCGCAATCCCTGCCTCACTGAGCACGTATCTGCCAAAATGAGCTAATAAACCATGATCGATCCCTAAGGGACAATCCAGCGTACAACGGCGGCAGGCTGTACAGCGGTAAAAGAGTTCTGCCATTTCATCGATTTTTTCGGCTCTCAATGAGTTCTCTAGTGCCAGGCGGTTAAATAATTGCCCACTGCCCGTAAAATACTGTCTGTAAACATCCAATAGCAGTCCGGTTCGGTAACAGGGAATATCATGTGGGTCATGGGATGCCTGATAGACCTGGCAACTGTCTGCGCAGCGTCCGCATTTGGCACTGGTCTTTGCATAGAGCTCGATCAGGAAATGATAATTACTGTTGTTAAGGATAGCAGCGAAGGCCGTTAGGAATCTCCCTGCTCGGCCATCAAGCTGTGCGAGAGAAGCTGATTCGAGATGATAAAAATAGGGCTGACGAGGTGGAGAGGCTTTTACATCTTTATCCGAGGGTGTTGTCATCTTCGTTTCCTGTTTCTAATTCCTGGAATGATGTCGGGGGTAAAACCAATACCGTAATTCCTGTCTCATTTCCGGTATTGCGCCAACGGTGGAATGCATCGCTGTTGAAAGCCAGACTATCGCCGGGATTCAAAGAATAGGCTTGTCCATCTAACTCAAGCTCAACCTGCCCGCATAAACACAGGATGGAATGGCGCCTGTCTGTGAGCGGCTCTGATGAAGGTTCTTTGCTGGCCACTTGCATGCAACCCGTACTCTGTGGGGGGGTGGCCAGGACTTTTAAAGTCTGCTCGGCGATGGATGTTTCGTCCCTGCTTACATCTGCCCGTTGTAAGACGACCCGGGGTTTGCATACCTCCAGGAAGAGCGAACTGGGGGAGACTCCCAATGCAGTTGCGATTTTGCACAGTGTATCGATGTTGGGGGCTACCTGGCTGCGTTCGACCAGGCTGATGGTATTCGCGGACAAATCACAGCCTCGTGCGAGTTGTTTCAAGGTCAGGCCATTGGATTTGCGCAGGTGGCGGATTTTACTTCCAACACTGCGCCAGGATTCATGTTCGGTCATTGCTCACTCAGTTATTTTTTAATATCCTTGAATTTAGTTTACCAAAAAAATGGTTATTTGTAAAGTAAATTGGTTAAATTAACCATAAATAATGTATATTTAACCAATAAAATTGTATATACTTTAATTTTAAAGTATTGCTCTGGAGGTGATCAATCGTTCGATTTGTCAAGTAGCCGGAAACAAGCTAGAATCATATTGGTTTAATTCAATTCAAGTAGGAATTATGCGGTTCGCGAAAAGGTACCGAAAAAAGGGGGGCGAGCGGCCGCTCGCCCCCCTTTTTTTCGGGTCTCTTCTGTTCAACTGTGTAATTCCTAACAAGGATACGATATGGACAATAAAGGATCGGTGGGAATTAAATTGCGCACGGTTCGGGAGGAGCGGGGATTGTCACAACGGGAATTGGCCCAGCGTGCGGGCGTATCGACGAATGCGATCAGTCTAATCGAGCGAGACGAGAATTCCCCCAGTGTTTCCACATTGCAAAGCCTGGCGACGGCGCTCAACGTCAGGATGAGTTATTTCTTCGATGACCATGAACCTACTCAGGTATTGCATGTGAAGGCTGATAGTCGTCCTGCGATCAGTAACAAGGGTGTACAGATTGAAGGGCTGGATGGCAAATTGAATTATCAGGAGATGGAGCCCTTCCTGGTCTCGTTGCAACCCAATTCCGGCAGCGGCGAAAGACAGGTCGTTCATACTGGCCATGAAATGGTTTATTGTCTTTCTGGGAATGTGGAATACTTGATCGATGGGAAAATATATTCGTTAGAGGTGGGAGATATCCTGTTGTTCGAAGCACACTTACCTCATCTTTGGCGAAATGTAACGGATGAAGAGGCTACTATTTTGCTTGTGCTGCAATCCACAGGGCAGACTGCCCAATCTGTGGAACGCCATTTTTCAGATTATCCGTCCCTTAAACATATAGGAAAATAGGCGCAATTTAGACATTCCTTAGAAAATGTGAAATCGAACACGAAGGGGGGTAAAATGGAAATATGCAGAAAGTAATGAAATTGATTGATATAAAAGCACCGTGTCAGGAGGTTTTTGACACGGTGATCAATACGGAGCGACGCATGCAGCTCAGTCCACTATGGGGGTTGAGTGAATTGGAGGAGATAACTCCCAACTTCCCAGAACCAGGGAGTAGTTACCGTGTCCGCGTATTAACCAACGCACCCTTTGGTCTTTCTCAAGGGACATTGAATGCCTCTCAAAGTGCATTTGCAGGATTGGCTCAGTTCCTTTCGATGAAAATGGAGCAGAGCGCTTCAAGCTATAAACAACGCAATGATATGGTTGTTCCTAAGCAACCCATGGCTGGCGCTAATTTAGAGGGGGAAGCAAATTTTCCTACTGAACAGAATTATTTTGTGGCCGAATATCAGCCACCTCATAAATTCAGCTACTATTTGGATGATGATTGTAAAACGGTCGTCACCTGGCGGTTCCAGAGTATTCCCTTTGGAACGCGCATCAATTATGAAGAAGTGTTTTGCGATGAAAATTTGGGCGGAGAGGATTTTATCCCTACCGTACGCCACGTAATAAGTGAGTGGTTGACCAACATAAAACGTTACAGTGAGTTACACGATGGACGTGGACGTAAAATTGTAAAGTGGTTTTTAGACCGGTTCTACTTGAAAATGCGTCCTGACCAACGTCGTGTTGTTTTGGTTATGTTGTTTATGCAGGTCGTAGGGATTTCGACTTTTATGATTGCTCTGATCGGGTGGGGGGTTGCCAGCCTGTTTTTCTGAACATTTAGGACTTGCGCGGATTTAAAAAAGTTACCAAAAATAAGGGGGGCGAGCGTCGCTCGCCCCCCTTATTTTTGGTTTTCTTCGATGTTGTTGAGTAAACCCTGAAATTATTCCTCTGGTTCGTAACAGCACCTGAAGCCTGTGTCATCGCTGCGGTGCAGAGGTGCAGCCCAACTTCGATAAGCGCAGCGCGCGCGGAATTTTGTCTCGCGCCAAGAACCTCCACGGATGACAGATTTTCCCTGTGAGGCTTCTACAGAATTGGGTACGGAAGTGCATCCTGTATCGAGCCATTGTGGCAGGATGTCATCTTTGTGGGAATCATACACGTGCGCTTCCCGTCCATCTGCCGGATCATAAGGGTAGGGACCGTATAAAGATGAACTCCATTCCTGAACGTTGCCACCCATTTCGGCAATTCCGTATGGGCTGTCCCCTTGAGGAGAAAATTGGTTAACAGGAGTTGTTCCGTTTAGCTTTGCTTCGCTGGTATTGCAGGCCTCTTTATCCCACTTGTCCCCCCAGGGGAATACTCTTATTTCAGGGCCACGTGCAGCCTTCTCCCATTCAGGTTCCGTAGGCAAACGCACTGGCAAACCCGTGACCTCTGACGCCCAGGCACAAAATGCCATGGCATCAAAGTAAGAAACGCCCACTACCGGATGATCGGCAAGTTCGGCAGGATACTCACCGTCCGGCCAGAATAGCGGGGGACGGCAACCAACTGCCTGAACGAACTGGTTGTATTGTGCGTTCGTTACCGGATGTTTCATGATGTAGTAATCACTTACGTGCAAGACTTGGGCAGGCATTTCGGTATTATCTGCGTCACGGTCGATGGACCGTTTGCTGCCCATCGTAAATTCAGAATCAGGGATTTTTACAAAATTCAGTTGAAGTTCGGTCATGATGTTCTCCTTGTTATGTGTTTTTATTTTGTTATTTTTTATTATTGTTGGCCAACCGGTACAAAAAATTCCTGGTCGGGAACATTCATACTGAGAAACGGATTGTTGGTTGCAAAACGGATTAATTCAACGGTGTTTTGAACATCTAACTTTGACATGATGTTGGTGCGGTGCACCGATACCGTTTTCGGACTTATCCCCAGAGATAACGCTATCTCCTTATTGCTTTTCCCTTCTACAATCAATTGGAGCACCTGACGTTCGCGATCTGTCAAAGACGGCTTGTCCTCTTTCCCATTCCGACCGTTATGAGAATACTCTTGTATGACCTCCTGCGTAATAGAGCTGGTCAAATATGCTCCCTGTTCATTGATCTGCCTGATGGCGTTCAGCATTTCCCGCCTGCCAGAGCGCTTCAAAACATATCCGGATGCGCCTGCTCCCAGGGCCGGAGCGATGTATTCACGGTTGTCATGTTGAGTCAGAATCAACACCTTAACTTTGGGAAATCTTTCTTTGATGATTTTTGTGGCTTCCAGTCCATTTGTTTTTGGCATGGATATATCCATGAGCACGATATCAGGAAGTACATTCCCGACAAGCTCGATCGCTTCGGTTCCATCGCTTGCCTCTCCAACAACCACAATATCTTCCTGGCTCTCGAGCAACGAACGGATTCCATCCCGAAGGATGGCGTGATCGTCAACAACGAGGACTCTAATCATAGATGAGACTCCTTTCTTGAATGGGTACACGGATGTTTATCTGAGTTCCGCTGCCGGGGGCGGTATCTATTTCAAGCTCACCACCCAGCAGTTCAATGCGTTCTTGCATACCAAGTAAACCCAACCCGCGCGTGTTTTCAGAGAATTGAAAATCTTGACTGTCGATGTCTTGTATGGCTTCTATGCTAAGTTCTGTTAAGTCGAAACCAATTCCGTCATCGGTGATGCTCACAGAGGTTAAATCATCATTTAGATATAGCCCGATCTCTACATTCCTGGCTGCTGCATGGCGGGCAATGTTATTGATGGCTTCCTGAACAACCCGGTAGAGGGCAGTTTCGATTTCGGATGATACCCGTTGGGGATTATTTTCCCCATTCAATAAATCGGGATTCGAATTCGTGATCACGTTCACGCGAATGCCTTTTGGCTCAAGGCGTGTTTCGGCCAGCCAACGCAGGGCGGGGATCAATCCCAACTGATCGAGCATCGATGGACGGAGATCGAACATCAATTTATGGATGTTGTCCAGGGTGTGCTGTGTCAGATTGCAGATACTTTGTAAGCGTTTTTTAATGGCGGGGAGTTGATCCAATTCCAACCCATCTTCGGCGTCATAAAGCAATGCTGTCAGGGATTGGCTTACTTCGTCATGCAATTCGCGGGCAATGCGTTTGCGTTCTTCTTCTTGGGCGGCGAGAGCCTTTTTGAACAATTTGCCGCGTACGCGTTCCTTGCGTTGTACATCTGCGTATAGACGAGCATTTTCCACAGCAATGGCGATCTGGTTGCCAATCGCTTCGAGCAATTTTTGTTCTTCATCATTAAACTGGCCATTATTATGGGTACCAACGCACATGCTTCCCAACGCCCAGCCTTTGGTCATAATCGGCACATGTATCAAGGAAGTGATTTTTTCTCGTTGAAGTGATTTCGCACCCTTTCCACGATAAGAAGAAATATCGGGGACAATGATCGTCTTTCCAAGTTCTAGTACCCCGCCACAGGAACCGTCGAGCATACCCACCTGATATGCTAGATGAGCGGATTTTTTTGATAACCCACGATAGGCTTTTAATTCAAGTTGACCGAGTGTAGGGTCCTGAAGGAATATTGCAATCACATCAATTCCTGTGAGTTTTACTACCTCATCCAGGGCAAGGTTCAAGATCTCTTCAAGATCTAGAGACTGATTTACAGTAAGCGCCACTGCATTCAAAATAGATAATTGTTGGGTGCGGGCCTGTACACGCTCATCCAGTTCGCGATTCCAGGTTTGGATTTCATCCATCGATTGTTGTAAACGCGTACACATTGTGATGAAACTGTTTGCGAGGGCACCAATTTCATCTCGACGGTGATGGGATTTTCTAGCCAGCGTTTTTGCCAGATTGCATTCCACCGACTTCAGGGAGGATGACTCAAATTGCACTTCTCCGATTTTCCGTGTGGCGTCTGTCAACGTCTGGACAGGAGCGATCACACTACGAGTGGTTAGTACTACCAGCCCCAAAGCGCCTCCAATTGCAAGTAAACCAAGAATGCCGGATTGGAAGGCGATTGTCCTTACGGGCGCAAACAGTTCTTGAGATTCATGCCAGATCAACACGCCCCAGGGTGCCTCCGCCAGGGATGCAAAGGCAATGACTGTCCCTGTATCTAAATCGTTGGTTGCACAACCAAGGCAGGCTTCAAAGTTTGGGTCTTCTGTGAAGAGTTGACCGGTGATTTTATCCAGCGTATCTTTGGTAAGCGTACGATCTGGGTGCGTGCTGACTAAAACCTGCCCTTGCTCATTCAACACCTGCAGGGTACCACCGTGTTCCAGTTCGAATGAACCACTGGAAATAAAGATGTCTGGATCAGACAGATCAAGGATCGCGGTCAGAACCCCTTCGGGTTGATTGCTATCGGGTGACTGTATGGGTACAGCCACAAGCGCATAGGGGCGTGGCAGGCCATCGGTCAGAATGATGCGAGTTGGGTCACTGCTCAAAGTTTGAGTCAGCGGTACATCATCCCAATTAATATTTGGCGCATTTTCCGTTGATTCCAGAAGCTGATGATTAGAGTCCAGGAGATAAACGCCTTGAACCGGATTGAAATCCTCTTCAAAAATTGTGTCCCATTTATCAAGGCTCGCTTGAGGATTTTCCAAATCGATTTGTGACGAGAGGATGGTGAGCACTCCGGCGACATGACTGAGACTGGAATCCAGGCTTTCTGAAAGAATGCGCGCTCTAAGAACGTGTTCGTTGAGAAGTTGCTGTGTCGTCTGGCGGGCATTGGAAATGGCGATGAAACCAAATATGGCGATCAAACCCATGAGGCCAACTGTGACCAACGCAGACATCTTGGCGCGTAAGCCAATGTCGAACCATTTTTGAACTAGAATTCGTTCTGTCCATTTCCGGGTAGAATTGCGCCAGGATGCGGGCAATATATTAAGAATGTTCATGCTCGCTCCTTTATGCCGCTTTTGACGCCTTCACTTCGCGGTGGCGGCCAGGTGCAAAAAAGACGTCGTTTACATTTTTTGCATTTACCATCGGCATCCAGTTCCTGATAAATGCCTTCGAACTCTCCCATATCCTCATACCACTCATAAGTGCGACCAATCGTCACCCGCAAAGGCGTTTGCGGCATATTAAATGACGAACGGGCTTTGGTAGTTTCATAGTAGAAATTTTGTGATTCAAGCCGTAAGCGTGTGCCGCTCAAAGGCACTGGTCCATTGGTTTGGGGCTGCATCATATCGGTCAACCCAGCCACGATCGCGATCTGCCAACGCGGCATCACCTTGAGTTTCATCCCACAGCCAACCACATTTGCAATGGTTTTATAGATTTGCAGGTGGGACATGTTCTCCCCACCCAGGATGTAGCGTTCACCGATGCGCCCTTTAACCGCAGCTTCGATCGTTCCCTGTGCTGCGTCACAAATTGGTACAATATTAATGCCGCCCGGTGGGATCAGGGGCGGCACGCAATGTTTGACGACTTCAACCACCATTCCACTGGATACCTTGCGGATGTCCCGCGGACCGATTACCGTGGTTGGGTTGACAATGACAACCGGCAATCCTTTTTTGAAGTATTCCGAAACAATTTCCTCCGCGAGGTGTTTGCTGTGCCCATAGGTAAATTGTTCTTCTTTGACGTTAAAACGGTACGTTTCATCGACCAACTCATCGGGGTGGATTCCCATAGCTGCGGTCGAACTGACGTGAATTACGCGCTCAATCCGGGACATCAGGGCTGCTTCCATTACATTACGCGTGCCGTCCACGTTGACCTCGTACATGCGCTCCACGCCCTGGTTCCAGTAATCAACAACGCCTGCTGCATGGAAAACTACATCGATGCCTTGCATTGCAGGCGCCAGCGTTTCAGGTTCCAACACATCCCCACTAACAAAACTAAATGGTCCGCCTTCCAGCAACACGCGCGATGCCCCGGGACGTTCCATAATGCGTACATCCCAGCCTCGTTCGACCAGGCGCAGGGCGATATTTGAACCTATGAAGCCTGTGCCGCCGATAACCAATGCGCGTGTCATGCTAGAAAATCCTCGCCCTCATCCAACCGTAGAAAATTCCAGGTCGGGTTTGAACCAATTCAAGGCGTTGTGCAGGTCCACCACTTCCCCGACGATAATGATTGCAGGCGGTTTTATCTTGGCAGCTTTTTCAAGGATATTTGCGAGCGTTCCTGTGACGACTTTTTGTTCAGGCAACGTGCCATGTTCGATCAGCGCAATAGGCTTTTCGGGCGGACAGCCAGCCTGTGTGAGCGATGTGACGATGGTTGGCAAGTTGTGTACGCCCATCAGGAACACCAGCGTGTCGACTCCCTGGGTCAATGCGTGCCAGTTGATATCCAAGGGCTTTGAGTTTGCACAATGACCGGTGATAAAGGCTACACTGCAAGCCGTTCCCCGCTGTGTGACGGGGATGCCGGCATAGGCGGGTACCGCGATTGCGCTGGTCACCCCCGGTACGATCTCAAAAGAGACGCCTGCTTCCGTTAAAGCCTGCGCCTCCTCACCCCCACGCCCGAACACAAACGGGTCGCCGCCTTTCAAACGTACGACGGTTCTACCCTTTTTGGCTTCTTCTACTAAGATGGCGTTGATTTGTGTCTGTGGAATCGGGTGGTGGTCGGGTTGTTTCCCTACATATATTAATTTGGCTTCCGGAGCATAATTCAACAATTGTTCGTTGGCGAGGCGGTCATGTACAACCACGTCAGCTTTTTGCAAACATTCCAGTCCCCGTAGTGTAAGCAGTCCAGGGTCTCCTGGTCCGGCCCCAACCAGGTAAACGATCCCACCAGGTACGTATTCAGTTTTGTGGGTGTAATTGTTCTCTCGCATAGGTCAACGCCGCATCTCTTCCTTGATGTTGGATGATGTGTAATATATTCGAATCTACGACGCGTAAAGCGGCTTGCAGGCGCGCTTTGCCGGGGGGGAAGTTTGCCTTGATCTCCGGGCGAATCTCGGCCAACAGTTCGGTCAAAATGCCGTACTCTATTCCAATGAGACCTTCCAGCCGCTCGCGTAGTCTGCGTGCGAGAGCCGGGCTGCCGCCCCCGGTAGAGACAGCCACGCTCATTTCGCCTCGCTGTACGATGGCTGGCAGGATGAAGGTGCAGTGCTCCGGATCGTCAACCACATTGATCAGACACCCGCGCTTTGTAGCTTCATCCCAAACTGCGTGGTTTACGGAGAGATCGTCCGTAGCAGCAATGACCAGATAGGCGCCTTCCAGATCGCCCTTTTGGTATGCTCGTTGGGTGAAGGTTATTTTTCCTGAAGAAACCAATTGCTGTAACTCAGGGATAATAGCCGGACTGATGACCTGTACCCGTGCATCAGCCGCTAACAGACCTTCGACCTTTCGGGCAGCCACGTGACCTCCCCCGACTACAATTGTTTGTCGTGCCTGCAATCCGATTAAACAGATTGTGTACGTTTTCACTATTAAGATTTTAGTACAACGAAATATTGAAGTCAAATGATGGAAGTCATAAACTTGATGTCAATGTAATATTCGATGGGTCGTTTGACCCAATAGAAGCAAATTTAGATTGGATTTTTTTGCATCATTGGGATATATGACCCTTTCGATGAAATAAAAAATCTGCATACAACACACAGGTTATATGCAGATTAGCGGATCGGTAATCTTTGGCTTACAAATCTACGCCATGCCTGTCTTTTAAAATGCTGAGCGTTCTCTCGATTTCTGTTTGTTTTTGTGTATTTTTCCAACCTAACACTTCAGCCAGAATATCAGCCAGTTCATCAACCAACGGATGGGATAAGTGGCCGAGATAGGCCATCAGCGAGCGCCGCAAGACCAGATCGTCCAGATGAACGACTTTCTCTTTTTCAGCCAGGAAGGCTACTTCGCGACGAGTCATTTCGGGGAAATGTTTGAGCGATGTGTCATCTTGGTTTTGGTATGCGCTCACTTCGCGGCAGCGGGAACCGTAGCGTGCAAAGAGTTTGGTGTTACACGCAGATGAATCTTTTAACGCAGCGTAATCACGTCCACCACCGATGGGGAGTTGCCTGGTATCAGCTTTACGTGATTTGCCGAGATATTCCAATGCCTTGTCGGTAACTTGTTCGGAGAAAGCCCGGTAGCTGGTCCATTTGCCGCCCACCAGCGAGTAGACCGGAATATCGCCCAACATATCTTCCTTGATGCTGTGATCTCGAGTGATCTGGCCGGCTGTTTTCGCATGGCTGTATTCTAGCGGACGAACACCTGAAAATTGGAAACCGATCTGTTCGCGTTCGATCTTGATGTTCGGGAAAACCCGCCCGATCATTTCGAAGAAATAGTCGATCTCTTCTTCTGTGCATCGAGCTTCATCGGGGTTTTCGATGGGGAGATCGGATGTACCAACGATGACCTTATCCAATAATGGGAAGATGAGCACGATGCGTCCATCATTGTTTTCAAAGAAGAACTCATTTTCACCGATAGCCGCACGCAGCTTGGGGTGGTCAAGGACCAGGTGCGAGCCTTTGGTCCCGCCGATATAGCGGTCAGCAATTCCAAGGTCCGTGTTGACGCGGTCGATCCAGGGTCCGGCGGCGTTGATGATCAATGTCGGATGGGTCTGATAGGTCTCACCGGTCAGTTTGTCCATCAAAACAACATTTGTACCCTCAGCACCATCAAATGAAATGTAGTTCAAAGCGCGGGCGTGCTGGCCTTCGGTTTCGGCATCCAGGAGCAGTTCGATGGCGTAGCGCTCCGGGCTACGGATAGAACCGTCGTAGTAAGTGGCGGTGTAGCGTACATCCGGGTGGAGTTCGGGAAAGCGTTTATGCGAAGCGGCCTGGCCTTCAAAGCGATGTGGCGGGACGGTGCCCCCCGCGCCGCGCCGCTTGCGGGGCAGGTGCTGTGAACGTGTGTAGGCATCGTAAAGCATCAGGCCAATTTTGATGACAAAGGCGCCACGCTCAGAGGGCTTGTCGAGCCAACCCAGAAACTTGAGCGGCGCATTCAGCAGCCCTGACCAGAACTTGAATATGGGGATGGTGGTTGGCAGCGGGCGCACAATGTGCGGGGCGTTCTCGATCATGCGGTTGCGCTCTTGCACGGCTTCATGCACGAGCCGGAATTCGCCGTTCTCCAGGTAGCGGATGCCGCCATGTGCCATGTGCGAGGAGGCCGCCGAAGCGCCGGAACAAAAGTCATCGCGCTCGATCAGCAGCACATCCACGCCGTTGAGCGCCAGATCGCGGAAGGTTCCAATGCCGTTGATGCCCCCGCCGATGATGAGCACAGTGGGGGATGTGGTTTTGAGTGATTGTAGGATTTCGTTTCGGTTCATGTTTTTAACCACGAAGGATACAAAGTTCACAAAGGAGAATCTTTGTGAGTGTTAACCGTTGTGTTCTTCGTGTCCTTTGTGTTAATTCTCAACCCAATCAAACGTACGTGTGACAGCTTTCTTCCAGCCTGCATATAGGCTGTTGCGTGTCTCTTCATCCATCTGCGGCTGCCATTCGTGGTCCTGACCCCAGTTGGCGCGCAATTCACTGAAGTCTTTCCAAAAACCGACCGCCAGCCCGGCTGCATACGCCGCGCCCAGGGCTGTGGTTTCGGCTACTTTGGGACGAATGACGGGAACGTTAAGGATGTCCGATTGGAATTGCATTAGGGTATCGTTGAAAACCATCCCTCCATCGACTTTCAGCGCGGTCAGGCTCACGCCCGAATCTGCTTCCATAGCTTCAAGCACTTCCTTCGTCTGGTAGGCTGTCGCTTCGAGCGTTGCCCGGGCAATATGCCCTTTATTTACATATCGCGTCATCCCGACGATGGCGCCGCGCGCGTCGCTGCGCCAGTAGGGCGCGAATAACCCGGAGAAAGCCGGGACAAAGTAAATCCCTCCGTTGTCCTCTACAGTTTTGGCGAGCTCTTCCACATCAGAAGATTTTTCGATCAAACCGAGATTATCACGTAGCCATTGGACCAAAGCGCCGGAGATGGCAATTGAGCCTTCCAGACAATACACGGCGGGTTGGTCAGCGATCTTGTAACCCAAGGTGGTGAGTAATCCATTCTCTGACGGGATAGGTTCTTCGCCCGTGTTGAGCAGCATGAAGCAGCCTGTGCCGTAAGTGTTCTTGGCTTCGCCGACATCATAGCAAGTTTGCCCGAAGATGGCGGCTTGCTGGTCACCCAGATCACCTGCGACCGGGATGCCATGTAGGGGAGAGATCATCTCGCCCGGTTCCGGGGGGGTAGACCCCGCCCCTACGACATGACCATACACTTCCGAGGATGACTTTATCTCAGGCAGCATGATCCGCGGGATACCGAGGATATTCAGGATGTCTTCATCCCAATCCAGGGTTTTCAAATCCATCAGCAACGTGCGGGAAGCGTTGGTCACGTCCGTGTAGTGCTGGCCGGTCAGGTTCCAGATCAGCCAGGTGTCCATATTGCCAAAGAGCAGTTCCCCATTTTCAGCGCGTTCGCATGTACCTGGGATGTTGTCCAGAATCCATTTGATCTTGGGACCGGAGAAGTAGGTGGCCAGGGGCAGACCGGTCGTGGGTCTGAAACGGTCCTGGCCTCCCTCTTTGGCCAGCTCGTTACAGATAATGTCCGTGCGCGTATCCTGCCAGACGATGGCGTTATAGACTGGTCGCCCAGTATCCTTTTCCCAGACCAGGGCGGTCTCGCGCTGGTTGGTGATGCCGATGGCGGCAATCTCCGTAGAAGTAACGTTCGCATTCTTGAGCGCGCCACGCATCACCTCCTGCGTTTTCTCCCAGATTTCCAACGCGTCATGCTCCACCCAACCGGGTTTGGGATAGATTTGCTGGTGCTCCTTCTGGTCAACTGCGATGATATTCCCGCCATGATTGAACAGGATGCAGCGCGTGCTGGTGGTGCCCTGGTCGATGGCTGCGACATATTTTGACATAAGCCCTCCAATTATTCGTTTTGTTCGGGTGCAGTTTAACTGCACCCGAACAAAACCAGATTTATAATATTGCTTTTATTCGTTCCAATCCCGTTTGGATATTCTCAAGCGAGTTGGCGTATGAAATTCTCAAATAACCTTCGCCGTATTCCCCAAAGGAATTGCCAGGCAGCAGCGCTACCCCCGCCTTTTCCAGGATCAGGTTGGCGAGTTCAGTAGAGCCCATGCCGGTTTCGCTGATGTTGGGAAAAACGTAGAATGCGCCCTGCGGTTTCTGACAGTTGAAACCGGGCAGGGCATTTAGTCCATCAACGACCGCATTGCGGCGACGCTGGTATTCGCTTACCATCACTTCCACCATATCTTGCGGACCGGTGATCGCTTCCAAGCCTGCAAACTGTGTGAAGTGGGCTGTGGAGCCGACCGAGTGAGTCAAAAGCAGATCGATGCGTTTGGCTAGCTCCTTAGGCATGATGCCAAATCCCAGCCGCCAACCGGTCATCGAATAGGTCTTCGAGAAGCCATCCACAATGATGGTACGCTCTCGCATTCCTGGAAGCGTTGCAATCGAGGGCGCCTCCAAGCTATCATAGACGATGCGTGCGTAGATCTCATCCGACATGATCCAGCATTCAAATTGTTCAGCCTGGGAGGCGATGTGCTCCAGGTCTGCGGGCGGGATGACGCCGCCGGTCGGGTTGGATGGCGAGTTCAGGATGATGAGTCTGGTCTTCTCGTTGATCAACTCATCGAAGGCGTCCAGATCAAACGAAAACTGGTTACCCTCCAACAACGGAACCGCCACCGGGACGCCGCCTGCTACCCGGATCATGGCTTCGTACGTCGGGAAGCCGGGGTTCGGGTAGATCACTTCGTCCCCCGGTTCGATCAGCGCCAGCGCCGGGAAGAACAGGTTTGGCTTGCCGCCCGGGCTGACGACCACCTCGTCGGGATGCACCTCGATCCCGCGCTGGCGGCCGGCCTGGGCTGCGATGGCTTCTCTTAACGAGGGCATGCCGGAGGGCGGTGTGTAACGGGTCTTCCCCTCCTGAATGGCTTTTATGCCTGCCTGACTGACGTTCTCGAAAGTGGCATAGTCTGGCTGGCCGATCTCGAGATGGATGATCTCTTTTCCGGCGGCTTCCAGTTGGTTGGCGCGTGCCAGCACTTCATAAGCGCCTTCGGGCTTGAGGTGTTGTGTACGGTTGGCGAATGACATGGCGAATTCCTCCATGGTGGACTTTATCAGATTTTTCTAGGGTCAAGTATAACCTTTTCAATCGCTGGAATCCATTTACAATGTTGGCATGAATAGCCAATCCCACCCTTTCATGCAGCGCCCGCATCGTACCTTGGTGGCGTTATCGTTTCCTGTATTGTTGTCCATGACCGCCGAGCCCATCACCGCACTGGTGGATACGGCTTTTGTTGCCTCGCTTGGGTCGGTTCCCCTTGCGGCCCTGGGCGTGGGTACTACTGCCCTAACCAGTTTATTCTGGGTGTTCAACTTTTTAGGGATAGGCGCGCAAACGGAAGTCGCGCAAGCCGACGGTAAAGGGAATCTTGATAGGGCGGGGAGCATTGCCAGCCTGGCGTTGACGCTGGCTACGGGGTTCGGCCTTGCATTAATCCTGATCCTTTTTCCAATCTTAGATTGGCTGGCAAGGTTGTTGGGCGCTTCGGGTGCCATTCAGACAGAAGCTGTCAGTTATATGCACATCCGGCTGTATGGCGCACCGGCGGTTCTTTTGATGATGGTCACCTTTGGACTTCTGCGTGGTTTGCAAGATATGCGTACGCCGCTTTGGATTGCGATGGGCTTGAACGCGCTCAACGTGCTGCTGGATTGGCTGCTCATCTTTGGCAATGGTCCCTTCCCGGCTATGGGTGTGGCTGGCTCGGCGCTGGCCAGCACGATCAGTCAGTGGTTGGGTGCTTTGACGGGGGTGGCGATTGTAGCGCTTCGCCTGGGTTTATCGGCTTCATTCTCGTTTCACGATGTGACCCGTTTGCTGAAAGTTGGCGGCGATTTGTTCGTGCGCACGGGTCTGCTGCTCTTTTTCCTGGCTTATACTACCCGCGCGGCCACCCGTCTCGGCGCAGATTCAGGCGCGGCGCATCAGGTCATTCGCCAGGTATACAGTTTCACATCTCTGGCGCTGGATGCTTATGCGGCCACAGTCCAATCCTTGGTCGGTTATTTCGTGGGAAGGGACGCCATAGATTGGATCAAGCGGGTTGTGCGCGTGGGCGCAGGCTGGAGCCTGTGGACCGGAGCCGCACTGGGGGTACTGATGTGGGTGGGGAGGGGGATCGTGGCTGATTTTTTGGTTCCGGCAACGGCAGTACGCGTCTTCCTCCCGGCCTGGGCTGTTTCCGCAATCAGTCAGCCGATCAGTTCCCTGGCCTTTCTCACGGATGGCGTGCACTGGGGGACAGGTGACTACCGTTACTTGCGGAATGCGATGGTCGTCGCTGCATTGGTCGGCTTTGGCGGCATCTGGCTCCTGAACCTGTCGGGAGTCCGGGAACTCTACTGGGTATGGATCGTGGTCGGCGTCTGGATCACCATGCGGGCATTGTTTGGCGTATTGCGTATTTGGCCGGGGATCGGGAACAGCATCTTTCGTGAGGAAGTTACTGAAGTTGTACTGCCTGATACAAACTAAGAACTTGCCTTTTTTAGTGTTCTCCTCGTGTTGAAAATGTGTCATTTGGTGTAATTCGGGGCATTTTTAAAACTCATATGCAAAAAATGTTGACATCAACCCCCATTTTTGCTACACTATTAACGCGCGTTACTAAAGCGCGTTAGTAGCAAAGTGGAGAAGTATAAGGAAATTTGTGAAAAACAAGCGCGTAACCAGTCAAGACGTGGCAGATTTAGCCGGTGTATCGCGTACCACAGTTTCGCTGGTTTTGAATGACGTAGAAGGGATCCACATCTCTCCCGAAACTCGTCAAAAGGTTCGTAATGCTGCTGAACAACTCGGTTATATTCCCAATGCAACCGCCCAGGCTTTGGCAACGAAGCGCGCACGCGCAATTGGTCTGGTCATGACTCGCAGTCCGCACCATATTGCTTCAGATACTTTTTTACCCCAAATCCTTGTGGGACTTCTGGATGTTGTTAAACAGCAAAAGTTGCGTCTCTTAATTGAAGCAGTCGATGCGGAGCATCAAGCTCGTGTTTATCTTGAACTTGCACGCGCGAAACACATTGACGGTATGATTTTGTTAACCCCCCGTATTGATGACATTGGTTTGAAAAAACTTGAAAACGTTGATACCCCTGTTGTATTGATGGGGAATTTGGCAGATTCCGATCTGTGTTCTGTTGAAGTTAACAACTATCTTGCCGGAAAACAAGCAGTTCAGTTTTTAATTGGCCTGGGACATAAGAATATTGCCTGTATCTCAAATGCTCCCCCTTCATATAAAGCGGCTACAGACCGTGTTCAAGGATATAGAGATGCCCTCATGGCTGCCGGGATCACCCCCGATGATGATTTGATACAACATGCAGACTTTGATCCCCAAAGTGGTTTTGTTTGCATGCAAAACCTTCTAAATTCTAGAAAGGAGTTTACCGCCGTCTTTGTCGCCAGTGATAATGTTGCCATAGGGGCAAAGTCGGCTCTTCGTGAAGCCGGGTTGAGTATCCCTGAGGACATATCAATTGTCGGATTTGACGACATTCCCTGGGCCAAATATTCCGATCCACCTCTGACGACTATTCGGTTGCCGGCGCAAAAGATGGCCTCCGAGGCGTGTATGTTATTATTGGATTTAATGAAGGAATCAGAACCGGAAGTACAACATTTGATTCTGGATACAGAACTCATTGTGCGAAAATCCTGTCGAAAAATGTGAGTTTTATTAATTAAAAGGAGGTGATTTGCGGACATCTATAATTCCAAATAGAAAATATCTACTTTTGTCTGTTACCAATTTGAAATGAGAGGAGAAACATGAAAACAAATCGAAAGTTCTGGTCGATCCTGACCATAGTAATGGTCGCATCTATGCTGCTTGCAGCTTGTGGTGGTGCGGCAACTGAAGCGCCTGCTGCTGCTCCAACTGAAGCACCAATGCCGGAAGTCAGCTTTGATGTGATGCCCGGCAGCGAATTAGAAATGGCTATCGCTGGTGAGTACACTGGGACAACCGTTACGGTAGACGGCGCATTCGAAGGCAACGATGCGGATGGTGTCAAGTTTTCCGAATCGATGAAGGCTTTTGAAGATGCTACTGGCATCACCGTTAACTACATCGGCAACAAGAACTTTGAAAGCTCCATCGCGATTCGTGTGGATGCTGGCGATGCGCCTGATGTTGTAGACTTCCCCCAACCCGGTCTGTTCGCCATCTTTGCTCGCAACGGCGATATCGTACCTGTCACCGATTTCATCACAGATGAGTGGTTGTCACAGCAGTACAACTCCGGTTGGCGTGAATTCAATACCGTTGATGGTACCGAATACGGTGTCATGCACCGCTACTCTGGCAAGAGCCTTGTCTGGTATCCGAAAGAAGAGTTTGATGCCGCTGGTTACACTATTCCTGAAACCTGGGATGATTTGCTTGCTCTGACCCAGCAGATCGCTGACGATGGCGACACCGCCTGGTGCATCGGCATTGAATCTGGCGCAGCCACTGGTTGGGTAGCCACTGACTGGACCGAAGACCTGATGCTGCGCACCACTTCCCTGGATAATTACGACGCCTGGGTTGCTGGTGATCTGCCCTTCGATTCCCCCGAAGTGAAGAACGCTATCGAAACCTGGAGCGAAATCTGGTTCAATGATGCTTACGTTTATGGAGGACGCTCCTCTATTGTGTCTACTGCTTTTGGTGATGCACCTGCGCCTATGTTCGAAAATCCGCCACAATGCTGGCTGCACCGTCAGGCGAACTTCATCACTAGCTTCTTCCCCGAAGGGGCAGTGTATGGGACAGATTACGATTTCTTTTATCTGCCGCCAGTTGATGAACAATATGGTAAACCCTTCCTGGTTGCAGGTGACCTGATCGCGATGTTCAACGACCGACCCGAAGTGCGTGCGTTGATGCAATACTTCACGACCCCGAATTCAGCAAGCGGTTGGTTGGAAGGCGGCGGTGCTATCGCTGCTCAGCAGACTGCTACCCGAGACATGTACGGTTCGGACCTGGACTGGGGCGTTTCCCAGCTTGTGGCAGAGGCCACCAGCTTCCGCTTCGACGGCTCTGATTTGATGCCGGGCGAAGTTGGTGCGGGTTCCTTCTGGGAGCATATCACCAGCTATGTTGCCGGGTCCGAAGATCTGGATACGGCGATGCAGGCAATTGACGCTTCTTGGCCTTCTGAATAGGGCTAAACAAAGCTCTAAGGTGGATGGCCGTACGGCCATCCACCTTACTCTATGGATATCTGCCTCCGAGAGTAGAATTTTGTTACCAAACTGCTTTACTTTTATTCCTCAAATTCCTATGCAAGGAGTGGGCCTATGGATTTCCTAAATGGCACAAATGGACAGAACCAATCGCTTGCGGTAAGGATTGTTTCCCTCATTGGTCGTGTACTGTTGGCATTAGCTATCCCGTTAATTGCCTTCTACGTACTCTACCTGGGATTCCTGTTTCTGCGAGATAGCAACGCACCTCAAATTGTCATTACCCTGGTTGCTATTGTTTGGGGGGTTGGAGGCGTTGCCATCTTATATTGGATTTTCAACAATCTGGTGGAGAGACTCCCCGATGCCTGGAGGACCCGACTCCTGCCCTTTGTCTTTGTGGGGCCGGCCATAGCGATTCTTTCCTGGTATCTGACGATTCCAACATTGCGTACATTCTGGATCAGCCTGTTCAATCGGGATGGTCCGCCTGATGGGCTTAACTTCTTTCAACTCATATCCAGTGATGCCTTTGTCGGTTTAGGTAACTATGTGGCGGTCTTCGATCCAAAGGGGTTGATGTTTGAAGCCTTTCGCAATAACCTGATGTGGATCGCCTTCGGCAGTACCTTCTCGGTTGCTTTTGGTCTGGTCATTGCAGTACTGGCAGATCGCAGCCGTTTTGAAAAAGTGGCTAAATCGTTTATCTTCTTACCGATGGCGATCTCCTTTGTTGGCGCCAGCATCATCTGGAACTTCATTTATGAATACAGACCGGCCGGACAACCTCAAGTAGGCTTGTTAAACGCCATTGTGACAGGATTGGGAGGTACACCGCAAGCCTGGCCACAGTGGGTGGATATTGCGCCCTGGAACAACTTGTTTCTGATCGTAATTGTTGTGTGGCTTCAGGCTGGTTACTCCATGGTTTTATTTTCAGCCGCATTAAAAGGTATTCCGGAAG
>JASFRG010000029.1:0-33568 GCA_050115035.1 Anaerolineales bacterium
GACTGGACGCGTTAACATATTATGAATTTCAAATGCGCTGTCATGGGAAAGGTAATAAGGCGCATTCTCCATAAGTGCGCGGGCGATCACAAATCGATTTGCTTCGGGGATGGCTTCGGCCCCTGCCGAAAGTGGGACCAAGGCATACATGCCTGGACTCAGTTTAACCACCCATCCAGACTTAACCAAGCGGCGTAATTCCTGCACGACAACCGTATAGTCTTTACCGCTCGCCTTTTGGGCGTCTGCGATTGAAAAGACACTTTGTCCTTGGCTGGCCAGGGTTGTGATCAGGAGTGCGCTCTCAGCACCGAGGTTCTTTGGATACATAAATTATGTTTTGTGTGCAAATAGTTTCTTTCAAAGACATATTATACACATGTAACATAATTTGCGCAATCACTTTCAAAAATCATCTAGGGTAAGTTGTGTTGCTCCGTCTTGAGATTGAGGTAGGATAACTTCGTAACCAATAGACTTGTATCCACCTCGCCGCTTTGCATACATCCTTGCAACAACAGGCACTTCAAAATCCAGATAATCGTAGATAATAACCCTCTTCTTTTCTTCGTTGAGCCGATGTAAGCGGCCTGCATATTGGATAAGTGTTCCTCGCCAGGCAATTGGCAGCGTTAGAAACAAAGTGTCAAGACGAGCATCGTCAAAGCCTTCACCTAAATAGCGGCCTGTAGCAACAATCACGCGCGGTTCATCAGCAGGTACAGCAGTGATGTGTTCCATAAGCTGCCTGCGTTGCTTTTTACCCATTCCACCGACCATCGTAAATACGTTTTGGATACGTTCGGCAAGTAGATGAGCCAAAACATCTACATGCTCACGACGTTCAGTCAATACAACCGGATTTCGATGTTGTGATACTGCTATTACAACATCATCAACAATCATACGATTGCGTTCGTCATCCTTGGACAGCAAAGTATATAACTCTTGAATGGGTAGTGTGGAAGTATCATGAATGTAAGTAGGTAGTCGGAACTTTGTCGGACGTACGACAACATGATGATCGAAAGGCCTGCGTTCAGCTTGTTTGCGGGCATCTACCTTGTATCGAACAGGGCCACATTGCATAAAAATAATGGGGTGATGTCCATCTTTTCGCACTACAGTAGCAGATAAACCGGTGACGTATCTGGCTTTACTTTGCCTGGCCACCTGCTCAAAGCTTACTGCAGAAATATGGTGGCATTCATCAACGATTAAGTGTCCATATTTTCCAACCATATCATCCACAACGCTTTTTCGATTGAGGCTTTGTATCATCGCAACATCAACATTTCCGGTGGGCTTGCGTTTGCCACTGCCAATTTGACCGATCTGTTTTGGTTCGACCCCCAAGAATTGACTCAATATGTTCACCCATTGATCAAGTAACTGTCGGCGGTGGACAACAATCAGTGTATTGACATTGCGTTGGACTATCAGGTAAGCTGCCAAGACGGTCTTGCCAAAAGCAGTCGAAGCAGATAGGACACCTGTCTCGTGTGCTAACAATGTTTCAGCTGCTTTTTGTTGTTCAGGGCGTAATACACCTTGAAATTGAAATTCAAGCGATATTCCCTGAAAACGTTTGTCTGTCAAATTTGTCTCGATATTTAGGGATGTAAATAGCTCAAGTAGTTCATCGAGGCAACCCCTGGGCAATGCCAGATGTTTTGGGAAATATTCGCTGCAGCTGATAATTCGTGGCTTGCCAAATGTTGAAAAACGCATTCTCTGCGCTTGATAAAATTCTGGGTTTTGAAAAGCAGCCAAACGAATCAGACTATTTCGCAGTTGTGGTGTGAGATCAGCAAGTGGTAGATAGATTTGGTTGCCCAGGACAATATCAATAGACGTTGGAAGCGGGCCAAGAATCGGCAGATCTTTTAGTTTTTTTGATGGCGGGGCTTCCCAAGGGCGATCTTCATTTTCATCAATGACAGGTATGCGAACTCCCGTCAATTCTCCCTCGCTTTCGACTGTAGCGACAAGTGTTTCAACTTCAGAGCGTGTCATTTTTTGAACTGACGAAAGAAAAGCCCATTGATCTTGATATGGTGTAAAACTTTCATCCACAAACAGGCTATTTCCGTTTTCACGTGGTTTTTTTTGCAGCGGCAAGGCAATCAAATTGCCAAAGCCTCCCTTTGGTAAAGTGTCTTGGCTGGGAAAAAAACGGTCGTAGGAATCGAGACCAATTTCTGGACGGTTTTGCATTGTTTTGGTCAAGAGAAAAGTTCCCAATTTTCGAGCCAGGACTGCAGCAATTGTTTCAGAAAAGAATATCCAAATATGTCCGCCATTACTTGAGCGCGAACGCTCCAGAGCTGCGGGCACTCCAAATTCTTTGCACGTATTGCAGAATGCTTGCACATCATCCTTCCAAGAAGCCTTGTCAAAATCTGCTGCTAAAAACCAGCAGGTTTCATCAAGTAACATGGGGTAAACGCCGATTGTAAAATCCCGGCCTGATCGATCTTGCGGGTCCATACCCAACAAGTGATTACGAATGACATCGTCTGTTACCGGTAAAAATTGACGATGAATACAGTCTTCACAGCGAATTCTAGGTTTTTCGCATATTCCACTGACCCATTCGTTACGACAAACAGGCTGGTATCCTGTTTTGCCTGTTTTCAAACTCTCAAATCTTTTTGGATAGACATCTTCACGCCCACGAAACAAGCTGCGAAAAAGATTGATTTTGGCTTCTTCGGATGATTGATTGGTGATGGTTGTTTCTAAAACAGGTGCGCCAAGATATTTCAAGGACACCGACATCGAATTTCGTGCTTGCTTTAACTCTTTAATGCGCAAGAGCAATTCTGCCCTGTGGACATCCAAATTTGCCAGATCTTGTTCTGCTTCCGCCAGAAGTCGATCAATTTCGTGCAATTCTGTCAAAACCACCTCGCATGATGCGATTATACCCAGCCCTTCTTTTTCCAGCGACCAATGAGTGCGCTGCGTCCCTTATAATCCTCCACCAACGCTCGTAGCCGGACTTCGAAATTGCTCTGTGTACCTTGGAATTCTGCCAGCTGTTGGAGTTTGACCAGTAGGGCTGTTGCCTCATCGTAGTTACTAGCAGCGTATCCGCTTTGGATGAGATTTTCCACATCCTGCCAGCTCTTTGCTTCATGCTTTGCCAGTTCCTGCATTTCAGCGACGTGTTTTTTGCGTCTTTCTTCCGCCTGACGATTGAATTCATCCTGTCGAAGTTTTTCAGCAGTTCTGAGCAAGTCGCCAAAGGTACGTGAATTGCTCTGTATGTTGGGCTTTGGTTTCTCAAACGATGACAACTTATTGCGTAACTCGGCTACTGCACCCGGCTCGGTATTGATGATTTTGAGCAGGAATTCGTCACATTCCTGGCGGGTAAGGCGAGAAATTAGGGGAGCGAAATCCTTCTGTTGTGTGGAAGGCAGACTGGGGCTTAGTTCCGCAGCGGCAGCCACTAGAAATGGGTCAATCTCAAAGAACTCTATAAAAGCATTAAGCGAGGGAGTCAGCTGCTTCAATCCGGCTGGCAAAGTTGGTTCGGGGTTGTTGAAAAAATTATCAGGGTCATCTTCATCTTCATCATAACCGCCCGTTTCCAAGGTCATAGCCTTCAGCCAGGCAAAGTACAAGGTACGATAATCTCTCTGGAGAATATCGTCCCGTAAACGTGCCAATATGGATAGTAGCCTGCGTTCGTCAATCCACTCGTCGAAGCCTTCTTCCTCGCCCATGTTGAATTCCAAAATCTGTGCATCACCAAAGGTTTTGATATTTGTGTGATATTCGTCGCAGTAAGCTTCGATGGCAACCACGTCTACTAATTCGTTGGGAAAACGAAATGCCAAACAACGCGTCCCCCAGTTAGCGAAGTACAGGTAGGCATCGAAATATTTTGCCAGCACGTTGATGGGATCGTGTCTGAAACTACTCCAGTTGTATGTGACACTCGCCCGGGTAGCTGTGACGTCAATATGGCTAGAGAGCTCGTTCACCGCTTTGTGCTCAGCAGCGGTCAGCGGGCGTTCAAGAGTTTGCCATTCATGATATTGATATTCACTCATAAGAAAAACCCACTGGAAAAGGATGCATTTCCAACGGAGGATACCAGCCTGGTGTCTGGCTGCTGAATTGCATCATCGTTTAAACATGAAATCTCGCAAGTCAAACCCGTCTTGTTGCGCCAGTTTTCTCTTGCGCATCTCTTGATAACGGCGCATTTCTTCTGCCAATGGTGTGGCACCGACGATTTCAAGATGGGTCAAAGAGCAGACTATGGCTTTTTTGTGTTTTCCAGGCGGTGTGACATCACAGGCTATCCCCATTTCATCGCCGCCATAAAAAACGTTCTTGATGGAGAAATTCTGGCGATCGCTGATGGGAAAACCTTGCTTGCGCAACATTTTGAGTAGGCCTTTACCTGCCCGAACGGATATAGGCAGGTTCGCTTCCATCTTGACAACCAGTTCTTTTGCATCTTTCACGTTGTCTATTTGGATGGAAAGGTCCAGTGTTGGTGGCGGCTTGGGTGTAGTTTCATCTGGTAGCCATCCACCCACCATTTCGAAGTTGAGATATTGCTTGAAGCCATGCAAGTTATCAAGTAGATCGGTGGGATCATGCGGATACTTCACACCTTCTTTCCAATAAGCTCGCTCGGTGGTGCCCATAACCAAATAATCATGCCCTATAGCTTCTGGTGCCCGTTTGCTAAACATCTGGTACAGATAATTTTCGATCTCGTCTTGGTGGGCAATCAACAGATCACAGTTGGCACAGTAGCGACAGGTGTAATTGAGGATGATCGGATAATGCGGGTCAACATGAATAGCGAGGGGAACTTTCTTTTGCCCGGTCTTACCTTCACATTGTGGGCAACGGGTAAAGCGGGCATCCGAAAAGGGATTCAGGAAGAAGTTGTAGAGCGGAGGTAAATTTCCAAGTCGAGGCGTTTTTTTTGACATGGGCAAACCTTATTGAATAATTATGCTTGTATCTTATCGCAAAAACATCCCGCCGGAAAGCGTTTGTTGTTGATAGAGTTGTGCTTGTAAAGAGAGTGGGAGTTTCAGTCAAGTCCTTGCCAAGGGTCTTTTCTATTTAATTATTATCCAAATTGTCGGGTTTGAGATTCTGACAAAGAGACGCTTGCAATGTGTGGGCGTCTTTTTGTTTTGTAGCACATCACCCAATTCAGTTTCATCAAATCTGGATCGCTTCTTGCTCCAGTTTCAAGCTGCGATAGATGACATATTCCATTATTGGCTTCACATCGAAAAGTTCCGACTTGGTGCATAATTGTTTGAGATTGCGAATGTCTGTCTGTGTCAGTGGACGGGAGAGATGAGCATATTTTTCGAAGGTGGAAATTTCCATCAGGTATGGATGGATTTGACGCCTGACATGATGCCGCAGTTGTGAGAGGATGTTGAAGCCACCATAATCTATATCAGACCAGAGATGAATGGGAGTTTTTTCAGGGATGAGCTTGAGTAGGCGGCGAATGGGCGGAGATGGGTTGCCCATCAGGCAGATGATGGCGTATTGACTATTGTCTGTGCTTCTGGTGCGAATGAATTCATGGAAGGATGTCAAATTTTCGATGCAGAGAACGGGGTCGGCATGAATGGTGACGGATTGTATGGTGTCGATTTGCGCAGCGGGAAATCCAACTGAAGGGTTGAATCCACCCAAGGTAAGGATTTCTCCACTTTGGGTTGTGAGTTGCCAGTTGCCTGCCAGATGAATATAGGTGGGATTGGCAACAAGATTGAGTTCTCGCAGGATATCCTCACTGGATAGGGCTTTCCATTCACGATTGGCGTAGCGGGCTAATCGGACGATGGCGGGTTTTAGTTCGTCAAAGCGTTTGCTGTCATTGAAGCTGCGCACGCTGAAGACACGATAAGGTGTTTCTGTTTCGAGCGTGGATAGGGCCAATATAATGGTCAGCAGGTCGAGGTTCCAGGATGAATCGGTCAGGCTGAAAGGCGTGGGAGATTTCCCAGTGCGGATCTGTTTCAGGATGCGGTGGATGGCGCGGCTCCGCCAGTCGTCTTTTGGAAAGCGGAACTGATCTGCGAGAAGTAGAGTCTCAAGACGAGAGCGGACGGCGGAAGCAGGTTCGCGGTCTATAAGAGCGTAGAGTGATGCATAAGGAGTGTTGCTTCCACTCCACTCCGCTGCGTTTCGGGACGGTGTCCGCTTCCCTTCAGGATGATATGTTGCGTCTTCCGTTATTAAGGTAATAGATTGGAGCAAGTTTCCTTTTTCGCCAGGGAGCCAGGTGAGAGCTAGCAGGCCAGCCTGTTCGAGTTGGTTGAACTGCTCATTAGCGATGAGGCGTGGTTGTGGATCAATTTGAGAGAAGTAATCAGGTAGTTCTGATTCTTCGAGGGTGATTTTGATGGATCGTGTTCCGTGGTTGTTCTTACGTGTTATGTGTTGCATGCGGCGTTCGAAGATGTCGAGCAATGTGTTGAGCACGACAGCAACATCGGGGGAAGGGATAAAGGAGATTTCCATGAAGCGCGTTCCGTTATTCTTTTTCCAACTCAGCGATCATCTCATTTTTGTCGATTTCGATGATGAAAGCGTGACTATTCTTGCGAACCACAGTACAAACAGTGTCGACGTAAGGCAGGAGCGAGCCTGATTTGTCGGGCGGGGTTGCGAGGAGCACTTGCAAGCCGGCGTCGCACATGAATTGCAGGGCGCTGGCCGTGCGGGCAGTGTCCATTTTGCCGAAGGCTTCGTCGAAGAGCGCCAGGCGAATGGTGTCGGATGGGCGCGGCTGGTTGAGGCGGTATGCTTGAGCGAAGGAGGCAGCCATTGCCACATAGAAAGGCGTGGTGGTTTCGCCGCCCGATTTCTTGGCGTTGATCTGGCTCAGCAGGGCGCGATCGCCGTTAGGATAGTGGATGCGGATGTCGTATTGCAGGTAGGAGCGGTAATCTTGTAACTCGCGCAATTCCGTGGACAGGCTTTCCCCTGTCTGGTTGTTCAGGGTCAGGCGTTCGAGCAGCAGGTCCCAGGCTTGCTGGTGTTTCTGACGGAAATCCGAGTCGAATAACGATGCGCCGAGCACGCTCTGGCTGTCCATAACCATGTCATACATGCCGCGCAGGTTGGTGGCCGGCTGGGTGATGAATTCGTAACGCTCGCCGCCAAAACGCAGTTGCGAGAGAGTGGTATTCAGGTAGGCCAGTTGTTGGCGGGCCTCCTCGATTTGCTCGCGCAGGCGGTGGATGAAGTTTTCGACCAATTCCTGTTCGGCCAGGCCGCGCTGGTGAGCGATTTGGGTTTCGAATTGAGGGAGTTCGGAATTGACAAGCTTTTCACGCTCAGTCGTGTAGCGTGTTGCGTCGTCCATATCATCGTAGCCGAAATCATAACGCATCGAATAGGCCTGCTTGGCTTCGCGCAGGCGATCCCGGTTGCGAGTTTCGGCGGTCTGATAGTCGTTCTCGTAGCGTTCAGCGTTTTGTTGGATGACATCCACTGGCTGGCGTTCCAGGCGGCGGGTGTATTCTTTTGCGATTTCGGCGCGCGTATCTTCATCAGAATCTTCGCTGATAAGAAAATCTTCTGCATTTTGGATGGATTGATTGATCTCACGCTCTAGGCGTGGGATTTCACCCTCGGCCAGGGTCTGAGCTTTGGCTTCCATTCCACCGATGCGGTGCTGGAGTGAGCCTGCTTCCGTTTGCAGACGGTTGTACTCGGCCTGATGCTGGTCCACGGCAGCTTGAAGGGTTTCGGCGGTCCGCAGGTCGAGAGAGTCGAGTTCGTGCTTGAATGTTTCGTGCTGTGTGATGCGTTCGGGCAAGATGGCGAGGTCTTCGAGGGCGTGTTCCAGATCGATGAGTGGGCGGGTTTTGTCGCGGGTGAGTGCCAGTCGTTCTTGCAGGGCGGAATCGCTTTCGTTGAGCGAGATCATTTCCTTTGCAATTTCATCCAGTCGCTGCTGACGGCTTTCCACCTGGCTTGTAGTGGCGCGTTCGCCGATGAACCAACGCCTGTAGACATGCGGGTTGAGGTGGCTATCCGTATAGTTGCGTCGTACGAAACATTCTTGGGTGACGGAAGTGCGATGGTTACGGAGGTCTTCGAGAGCATCACATTTAATGTAGTGCCCGAGAAGAAGGTCGATGAAGGCCCGGGCAGCAGGATTTTCTGCGATGACTTCTGTTGCTAGAGAGCCTTTCTTAGTGTTGCGTGATGAGTGTTGCGTGATGCGTTCGGTGTCGAGCAGGGCGACGCCATGTAAGCTATCTTTGTGGCGACGCTCTCGGTAGAGTTTCATGGCTGCATCGTAGTGAGCAGGCGGGACGAGGATGGCGAAACGGTTGCGTCCCAGGATGCCTTCGACCGCATTTTGCCACTCTTTGTCCGGGATGTTGAGCACGGTACACAGTAAGACGACTTCTTCGCTGGAGAGACCAAGTTCGGCGCGCAGCAGGCGGCGCAGGAGACTGGCCTGCGGGGCTTCGCTTTCATAACTGATATCGCGGTCGCCGGTGCGCAGTTTGCGGATTTCGTCTTCCAGGCGGGAGGCTTCTTCATGCAAAGCTGTCGCTTTTTCTGTCAGGATGATTTTTTCGCGAGAGTAGCCTTGGGAAATAGTTTCAATGACAGATTGATATTCTTTGAGAGCGGATTTCGTTGCATCTTCTGTTTTGAAGGATTCAATGGCGGGCGAAATTTCCTGATTGTCTGCCCTCAGTAGCTTTTGCAGCTTTTTTGCATCGGCTTGTTCTTGAGTAATGATTACATCGGTATCAGCCTGGCGCTGGCGGAGGAGTGCCAGTTCAGCATCCAAAACGGTGATTTTTTCGGTCAGGTCGTGCTGTTTGATGGCACTCTGGTCGGTTTGTAGGGCGACCTTGGCATCCAGCAGGGCGGTTTCGGCGTGTTTCAGATGACTGGCGAGTTGTTCATGCTGGATCTCGGCACGGTTGAGTTCGAGGCGGATTTCGTCCAGTTTCAGGCGGGCATTTTTCAATTCTGTGGTGTGTATCTCTCCGCGTGAACGGCGGGCAATAAAGCCATTGGTGATTCTGCGGCGTCGGTTGGCAGCACGTTCCTTGTCAAGTTCTTCGATCTTTTCAAGGGCGCCGATGCGCTCGCGCACATCGGCGGCCAGGCTCTCGAAATGGCGCAAGGTGTCGAGCTGGGCTTGCAGGGTTTTGACATCCAGCAGGTTTTCGTCGAGCAGGTAGTTGTGGACAAAGGAGCGGATGTCGGTCAGCGGGCTAAAGGCCAGTCCTTTGACGATTTTAGCTGGGAAGGAATCTTTGAGCTGTCCGAGCCGGTTGAGCAGGTGGACGCGGTAATCTACCAGCCGGGTAAAGACCTGTGCGCGGGAGGCAGGCGGAAGGGCGAAATGATCGAGGTGACGCTTGAAGGCACGGGTGTCGAATAAACGCCCGGGAGCAGCGTCCGCTTGGAAGAACCAACGGTCATCCAATCCTGCATTGTGAACAATGAAGTAGGCTATGTCGGGGCTACGGCCATCTTCGAAAGCGTCGATGACCGCGCCGTGTGAGAAGTAGCTGCCGTCGGGGTTGCGGAATTCGAGGGCGATCACGCCGGTAGCGTCGCCGCGCAGGAAGCGCTGACCCTCAGTACCAAGCTCGCCGCGCACGTAGCTGGCGAGGGTACGCTTGCCACCCGCCAGCGCAGCCTGGTTGAAGCGCACATCTCGCTGACCGCCGACCAGGGCAAACTGGACGGCATCGAGAACGGTGGATTTGCCCGCGCCGTTGATGCCGATGAAGTAGGTGCTGCCTTCGCAGTTGATGGTGGTGTTTTCGAACAGGTGCCAGTTGATCAGGCGGATTTTGGTGAGGTTTTTCATGGGAAATCCTTACTCACTCTCGTCAGTTTCTTCTTCATCGGATGAACGATATTTGCGGATCCAGGCGTCCAGCTCATCGACGGTTTGCACGGGCAGGATCAGCCGGACGGAGCCGCGTAAGCGCAGGCGGGCCTCGGCATCGCGTACATCGATAGTGCGGCCATCGAGGGTGCCGATCAGTCCCATTGTGCGCAGGCGGCGCAGCAGGGTTTCATACTGGGTAATGCCCAGGTCGCGTTCTTTGCCGGTGATAGTGCGGTATTCTTCGCGGACTTCGCCGATGGTCACCACCGGGTCTTGCGCCAGGCTGAGCCGTTCGAGTCGCTCTTCATACAGTTTCCGCAGAACGGTAATCATCAGGGTTTCGTCCAGTTTGTAGCGGGCGCGGCAATAGCTGTAATCGGAAATAGCTTGGAAGATACGATGGTAATCGTCATGGAGCAGGTTATAGCCGACCAGTTCAAGCGCTGTCTCGCAGGCTTCGCGGTGACGGTGGATGAAATAGTAGTCATCCTTATCATCGTCTTTGTCCTGGTAGAGAAAAACCTGACCGAGAATGCGATTTACCACACGCGGCAGGTCGCGTTGGGATTTTTCGGGGAGAGTGGAGATAGAGGTGAGTTCCATAATTTTCACAATTTGTATAGGTCAAACGGCACAATCCGGTACGTGCCCATGTCCACTGGTTCGCCATCTGTGACTTCAAGGCCATAGGCGACTTCAGGGTGATGGGCGTATGCTAGGATAGTAGTTAGCCAGTGTAAATCGCCAGACACGTCGCTGGGGATTTCGGTGATGTGCAGTTTTTTGTGTCCGTTGAAGAAGCCTAGAACTTTGCGATTGACTTTTTCGGGCGAGAAGGCCTGGGTCACGTCTTTCATCGTCAGGTCCCGCAGGGATGCCAGGTCGGCAGGATTCAGGGTCGGCAGAACGACAGTATCGGGTTCGAATGGGGCACGGCGTTGGGGCGGGGTGTAATAACTATGAAGGTCAGGCAAGTCTACGGGATTCTGGCGCGGGGTGGGGGCGTCTTCAGGAAGATAGTCTTCACCATCATCACCTAGCGCCGAGAGTTGGCGGGCGAGAGAAACCAGCCGGTCTTTGAAACTACCATCGGCATTGCCCAACTGATAGCGGATCTGGCGCAGGGAAGTGCGCAGGTATTGCGCGTGGCGCTGGTCAATATCTTCAAGCAGCGGGTCAAGCCCTTCGAGTTGGTAGATGACGAATTGCAGGTAACCGGACAGAGTCTGCTCGGCCTGGGCCGGGTTCAGGCGGCTCTGCAGGGCCATCTCGTCTGTGGTTTGGGTCAGCCAATCAGGATCGAGTTGCCAGATCTGCAACTGGTTGATGATGTCGCGCCGGTAGCGGGAAACGTGATCGGATGTTTTCAAGGCATGGTATGAAGCGCCGAGCGTCTGGGAGTAATCATCGAATTGCAGGCGCAGCAGATCGGCAATCTCCTTTTCACGGGTGGCGCGTTCCACATAGCGGCGGATGTTCTGGTTGAGTTCGCTCAGGCCGCGCACCATCTGGCGCACGTTTTCGTAGGCCTGGGTCACGGCTAGGGCCGGGGAAAAATCTTTGTTGGTTTCAGCTGCGGTGATGAGTTGATGCGCCGTGTAAATCTGACCCGTAAATTCGTGTGGCTTTTGCTCTTCGATTTTGCGGAAGGCTTCGAGCAGAGTAAAGGTGTAGTCGGGCAGGGAGATGGTCTCGCTGTAATCGGCGTGTTGTTCGCGTTCGATCCAGCCGGATTCTTCCAGGCGACGGATGAGATAGGAAGCGTAGTCCCCTTCAGATTTTTGGCCTGTGATCGAGACGGGATCAGGCTCGGCTGTAGTCTGATTCGCCATGTCAGCAGCGATCTCGCCCTCGGCGTCCGCGCTTCTCAAATAATCCACAATTTCTGCTACTACTACTTCCCGGGCCAGCCCAAAGCGGTTGAATTCGGCCAGTCCGTAAATACTCAGCAGGATAGCCATGTAGTGCCGCTGGAGGCTGATAGCGCCCTGGGTGCTGAACAGGTTGAACAGGTTGAGCGGCAGGACATCAAAGGGATTCGTCATGCCCGTCCTCCCAGACCAGAATATCCTGTAATTCACAACTAAGGGCATCGCACAGGCGGGCGAGTGCCTTCAAATCCACATGACGGGCTGTCCCTGCATCCAAACGGTAGACAAAATCTTTGGGTACCCCGGCTATCTCGGCCAATTTGCGCGGGGATATGCGCTCACCGGTTTCGGCTTGCTGCTTTCCGAGTAAAATACTGATACGGCCGGATGTTGAGATATTAGAACACATGTTCTAATAATATAGTCGAACAGTCTTTTTGTCAAGACTTTTGGCGAAAATTTAAGACAATTGGCGATTTATTTCGGAGAAGTGTCCCCTATGTACGTACAATTGACCGAAACACAAATCCGTGAGCGGGCCAGTGACCAGAGCTTCAGGAAGGGGCGGGATTACTATGAAACTGGCGCAATTTACAATCCTGTGAGGCAGTCTACATCTGGCGGGGTCACGTTGACGGGACAATGCGAGGGCAGCAGCGCCCCATCCTACCGCCTGCAAGTTGAGCTGGATGAAGGCGGAGTACGGTCGGCTTCATCTAGCTGTCCCTATGATTGGGGAGGGGATTGTAAACACATCGTAGCGTTGCTGCTCATGTATATCCATGAACCGGATGGTTTTTCCGAGCAAAAAAGCGTGAATGAAATGCTTGCCGGGCTGGAAAAGGATGCTTTGGTGGCGCTGATCCTGCGCCTGATAGAACGTGATCCCGACTTGTATGATGTGCTGGAACTGGCAATCCCGGCGGCGAAAATTGCTGCACAGCCCACTTCTTTGGGAGTAGCAAGAAAACGCCAAACCCAGGTTTCGGAAGAGACCTATCGCAAACAAATTAACCGGATTTTGAAACAAGCCTATAGGGGCGACTATTATGATGAATGGGGTAGTACGCCTGGATATGTCGAAGATTTGGGAGATATTCTCGGGACGGGGATGAAGTTTTTGGATGCTGGAGACGCGGAAGGTGCGCTGATCATCCTGGGTGTGCTGCTGGAAGAATTGACCGAAGACTACAACAGCGATATGGATTACGACGGTGACCTGGCTAGTGTCATCCAGGATATTTGCATGCCGCTGACCGAGGCTATTCTCAGCGTTGAATTGGAACCCGGCGCGCGCCAAGAACTTCAAAGTTCGATGCAGGATATCCTCGATGAACTGGATGAAATGATCGAGGCTGGAGATGGTCTTGAACTTATCCTGGCTGCCCTGGAATATGGTTGGGATGAACTTCCTGATGAAAAGACGGAGTGGGAAAAGTACGATGAAGAATACTGGATGGTTCTCGACGAGCTAAAGCAGGCCCGTCTCAATGTGCTGGCCCGGCAGGGAGATGATGAAGCATTTTTACGCCTCGCTGAAAAGTCGGATGCGAAGCGTTATACGCTCAAACTGATCGAGCTTGGCCGCTTGGATGAAGCGGTTGAGGCCGGCGAAAAACTCGAAAACACAAGTGATGCGTTTGCCGTGGCACAGAAATTGCGTGAGGTTGGACGCTTAAAGGATGTGATTGCGCTTGCTGAAAAGGGGCTTGAGATGGGCGGTTACTATCTCAACCAATTGGCGCTCTGGCTGGCGCCGTTGGAAGAATCCCAGGGACGAACGGAGATGGCATTGAAGGCTTACCGCACGGCTTACAATGAATCTCCGAGCATTGAGATATACCGTCACATTAAACAACTTGCTGGGACTAATTGGCAAAACCTTCAACCCGCTCTCGTCCGGAAAGCGGATGGAGGGTATTCAAAGGATGTTTTGGTGGATATTCATCTGGAAGAAGGAGATTGGGATGCCGCAATCAAAGTTGCTGAACAGTACGCCTTCTCTTTCAACTTGATTGAAAAAGTAGCCGATGCGGTTATCCTCTACCGCCCCGATTGGGTGATTCGCGTTTCGCTCAAACAGTCGGATGACCTGATCGAAAAGACGCAGAGCAAACTCTATCCCATCGCTGCTCGCTGGTTGGAACGCGCTAAAAAAGCTTACCACCAAAAAGGTCAGGAGGCGGAGTGGCAGGCTTATATCGATAATTTACGCACGACCTACGCGCGGCGTCCGGCATTGCAGAGGGAAATCCAGGGACTATGATAAAAATAGAAGGTTTCGAAAAAATAATGACATTAGGCACACATCATGGTATCATGTGGATATGAAGTTTTACAATTGGGATCCTGCCAAAAATGACAAACTCAAACGCGAGCGGCAGATTTCCTTTGAAGAAGTAATCTTTCATATCCAGAATGGAGACGAAGTCGACATTTTCGATCACCCTAATCAAGAACGTTACCCTGGCCAAAAGATTTCTGTGGTTATTATCGACGGGTATGCATATCTGGTTCCCTATGTTGAGACCGAAATGGAAATTTTTTTGAAGATGATTATTCCCAGCCGGAAGGCAACCAAAAAGTATCTTGGAGAGTGAACAAATGGCAAAGCTAGATGCAGAAGAACGCGAAATTTTAGAGGCTTTCGAAGCAGACCAACTCAAACCTATTGAAGACAAAGATGCCGAATTAAAGAAACACCAAAAATACGCTGAAGCAACCTTTAAAAAGGATCAGCGCATCAATATTCGTATTTCAAGCCGTGACCTTCAGGCGCTCAAGAAACGCGCCTTGGCCGAGGGTATTCCTTATCAAACCCTGGTCGCCAGCGTCTTGCATAAATACGTTGATGACCGCTTGGTGGATCGTGAATCTCTAGCAGGATAAGCTCACTTGCACACGTCAAGCTTTAGATACTTGGAACAAGGCGTTGTCGGATATTGATAGTGGGATATTCAGTCTAACCCTCGCCAAGGGGCTTTTCTTATTAAATAATCTCCGAATTGTCTAATTTGAATTTCTGACAAAGAAACGCCCATTTTTGCGAGCGTCTTTTTGACTAAGTTTTGAAATCTATTAGGAACAAATTGCTATTTGTAAATCAGAATCCTGGGATTTGTTCTAGGCGTCGCCAACTAATAAACGAGCCTGTGCTAGTTTGCATGGACTGGTCCCCCCCAAAGACAACATAACCCCGCTGTTTGTTTTTGCTAACAAGTTGATACCAGAATTTCAGGTTATTAAAATAGCTATTGGTAATTGTTTTACCGGATTTAATTTCGACTGGCACAATACTTTCCCCTTCAACTAACAGACAATCAATCTCCTTACCATTACTATCCTGCCAAAAATATGGCATGTGACGCTCACCCCGATTGAATTTCCGTTTGATAAATTCATTAATGATCAGGTTTTCGAAAAGGGCACCTTTCATGTAATGCAAATTGACTTGGTTTTCATCACGAATGCCAAGCAGTGAGCAAGCCACGCCGGTATCATAAAAATAGAGTTTTGGTGATTTAACCAGTCGCTTGTTGAAATTCTTGTGGAAAGGTTGTAAACGATAAAGGATGTATGAACTTTCCAGAATAGAGAGCCAGGCTTTGGCTGTGTTGGGACTGATGCCTGCATCATTGGCCAGACTGGTGTAGTTGAGCAATTGACCGGTACGCCCAGCGCATAGTTGGATAAATTGTATAAAGGCGTTGATATCCCCGATATTTTTCATCATGCGTACATCCCTTTCAACGTAAGTCTGGATGTAGCTGGGATAAAAATCGCTGGGAGGAATGTCACGGTCATAAATGCGAGGGTACTGACCTTTGAAAATCAGGCTCTCATATTTCTCAAATGGTGGCACATTGGGTTCTAGTTCAGAGTAGGAAAACGGGAGCAGATGCAAGACCGCAGTGCGCCCTGCTAATGTCTGGCTGATTTTTTCCAATAAGAGAAAATTAGATAAACCAGTCAAAATGAACTGAATTTGGCGATCTCCGTCTACAAGGCTCTGAATGTAAGAAAATAAGTCAGGGGTATTTTGGACTTCATCCAGAATCGCACCTTCAGGATAATTGGAAAGAAAGCCGCGAGGGTCGGTGAGTGCAATTTGTCGAATATCTGGTTCTTCTAAAGAAACGTAAGGTAGCTTCGAAAAGGCTGCTTTGACCAGGGTAGTTTTGCCAGATTGGCGAGGACCAGTTATAGTAATAACTTGGAACTTTTGTGCCAGTTCAATCATTTTTTCTGTCAGTGTTCTTTTAATCATAACTATGCTCCATTTTTGACTACGGAATGAAACAAGATTATGATAGCACGATTTATGAAAATGTGCAATTGAAATGCATATTTGCATAAAAATAACGCATTGATACTGAAACTCCTCACCTGGGATATTCGGTCAAGTCATTGCCAAGGGGCTTTTCTAATTAATTTTGTCTAAATTGTCTAATTAATATTTCTAACAAAAACTCCTGTTTCGCAGGAGTTTTTGTTATCTGATGGTAAGAAAGATTTGCTTTCAGAAGGTTGTAATTTGAAAACAAGTCAATGACTTGTTAGATCGACACTTATAAAGACAATGTCTTTCTTAATCGCTGTTGAGCAACTTTATCAGATTATCCATCGTGAGCAGTTCAATTTCCTGTTGATCTTGCAGGAAAGGTTGCACATCGCTGATAAGCTGATCCCAAGAAAAGGATTCGATTCGAGAAAGCGTAATGTTCCGCCAGTTCACGACTGTAAGTGTTGGCCCCGTCCAGTCTGTTTGTGAAAGAGCGTTATTGAGCATCTTCATATTTGGATTGGGCCAATTCCTGTCTCCCAAATACCAAATGAGATCATACATGTCGCGTCCTTTTGGGTAGGGACGCTGCAGGATTGCATGAAGTTTGCCGGCGAGTAAAGATGCTTTATCATGGTGCTGTAAATTTAGTAAAACGTGACGCCGAATAAGGCTTGTCTCTAACCCAGCTTCCCTGGGTGGTTCGGTATCCACCTCGATTTTAACTGCCAGGATTTCATCGTGATGTGGGGAAAGGTTCAACTCATATAGTAGCCCCGGAAGTCGGATGTACGCGCTATGGACCGTTTTGTGGTCACTAACTTTCATGACAATGCCGTAACCTTGCGCTTCCAAATCTTTCTGTATGGCGTTCAAATATGCCCTGAAATCATATCTGTCCTTGTTGATTTCAAGAGCGAAATCCAGGTCTTCAGAGTAACGTGGCAGGGAATATAAAAAGCGCAAAGCTGTTCCACCGTGGAAGGCTAGTGAAGTCATGGCTCCTGATCTTTGTAAGCTTTGTAAAATCAACGCCTGCAAATATTCTCGTGTCAGATTGCGCCTTTCCAGAGGGGATGTATCAGGTTGAAGCAAGTTTGCCAGGTATTCTTTCATGTCAGTTCATCATATTCGCTTTCTTCCTGCTTTGCCAGTTCTGTAACATAGCGAGCAACTCGTTCCCATTTTGGCCTTCTTGCTCGCTTTGCAAATTCATGGAGCTGGCCTAAATCCAGTTTTTCCAAGTTTTGCAACCGTAACTGGGAAAGGTATTCAGGAGAATCTGAATGAGGTGTGAGATGAATAAGATCAAGCAAGGCCTTCTCCGGTTTTGCTATGAAAGCACGTTGTTGTGGTGACAGTGTTACTGATTGATAGCCAAAATAAAAATGGGGAGCGATATGCTGGAAGTAAAAACTCTCATCCCACTGAGAAGGACGTAAGGTGGTTACACTTACTGTACGCGGTGCATATTCCGGAATCAATCCATAATACGCCAATGCCGATTGCTCGCTGACATACGAGCCGGGAACCAGAGCGTTGGCAATCAGGAATGGGTGAGGTGTCACACTTTGATAAGGCGGCTCCAACATGTAGAGACCACGCCGCAGTTGGCGGATTTTACCCGCATTTACCCAACGGGAAAGTTGCCTGCGGACATCGTCGGGATCTACATCCCCGGCAAGGAGCAGACCTGTTTCAAAAAGTGGTTGAACTCCCACTAGCGACAACAAACTCTCGAATTTCATTGCAATATTATGCCATATATGGCAAATTATTGCAATGAAAAATTGGATGTTCTTAAGGACCTGTTGATGTTATTTTCTTTGATATTCCATCAATCCCTTGTCAGGTGAATATCTCTTTGTCAGTATTGATTTATTTTTTCAGTGCTGCCTTCAGCACTGTTGGCAGTTCTCCCGCATACGTCAAAACTAATCTCTGCCCGGCTCTTGTGGCAGCCATATAGAGTTTTCGCGTATTGTCTCGGATCAAGGTCTCGCGCTCCTCATCCGATAGCCGCAGGGACTGTTTTTCTTCGAAAAGATCTCGCAGCCCGACCAGGAATACAATTGGGCTTTCCAACCCGGCGCCTGCGTTGAGCGTGGTAACGCGCACATAGTCGCCCGGGTATGTATCTTTTGCGTCCAATGCAGCACTCTTTCCGAGTTTATCGTCGATCGACTGCACCAGCGCCTTGACACCTTCTCCATTGGTGTGCAGGACCAGCAAGTGCTTGCGCGGGAATCCCTTTTGGACGAATTCCACGACTTCGTTAGCCACCCGCTCAATCTCATCCTGCGGGCTGGTCAGCGGGATGATCTGTGGGAAGGAGCCATTAGGCATGGTCAGCAGGTCGGGCGCGAGGATGTCGTCATCTTTCTCATTTTCCAGGCGTAACCGATACAGCAGGGTGGCGAACTGCATGATCTCGCGCGTGGTGCGGTAGCTGCGGTTCAAGTGATGGGTGCGGCCTCGAGCGTCCAATCCCAGCGATTTCCAGGAAGTCCCACGGCCGAGAAATCCCTGGGTGGGGTCCGCCACAATGAATAAATGCCCGGTCCGATGGTCGAGCACCTTCTGGATCAGCTGGATCCATAGCGGCGCAAAGAACTGGGCCTCGTCCACCAGGATGACGTCATATTCAGGCAGCTTCGCCTGTCCATTTTCGGCATAATGCCACAAACGGCGTGGCACATCGCCCCAATCGAGCGCACCACGCGCTTCGAGCATTTTCTGGTAAGCCAGCATGGCGTCATACATGCGCTGGCGCTGATCTACGGTCAGGCCAAAGCCGCGCCCGCGCCGGACGGCGTTCAGATAACCGTCGCGATTCATCGGGATCTGGTCCTTAAACCAGTCGATCTCGCTCATGAACATCTGGGACGAGATCTTGGAATCCTGCAGGTGCGCCCGCCAGGTCTCGTTCACTATTTTCTTGCGCCGGCTCATCGAAAGTGGATCGATCCACTTCGGGTCTGACATCCAGTGATGGTAGCACCAGGCGTTGAACGTCCGCCATTCAACGTTCTCGGGCAGCCCCCCGTTCAGACGCGCAAAACGCCCTTCCATATCCCGGCTGAGCGGGCGGTTGTGGGTCAGCACCAGGAAGCGTTTGTGGGGATAGAGATGGTAGAGCAGGCGCAGGCGATAGAGCAGGATAAGCGTCTTGCCGCTGCCGGCCACGCCGTTGATGATGTTGAGCTTGAAATCGCCGGTCAGGGACTGACTCTCATCGGGCAGGTCCAGGTCCGCTTTGACCGCCGCCTCCTGATCGTAATCCAATAGATAATCGGTCAGACCCGCTTCGAGGCGGCGCTGGACCGGCATGCGCACAGTCATGTTAGATGTGACGACCACTTCCGGGGTGAAGCGCTGGCGGAGTTTTTCCAACCAGATAGGATTCATTGGAGTTGATGGAAGGAACGCTTCCCACTCCTCCGAGCCTGCTTCTCGTTGTAAAAACTCCTTTCCTACCCACGCCGGATCACATTCGCCTCGTTCCAGGCGGCTGGCCTGTACCTGTTTGTCAGGGATGTTGGGGAAAACCACCAGGGTCTCAATCAGGAGTTCTTTTGGAAGTGACAACGAATCCAGAAAAGCCTTCAATACCCGGGCTTCGGCCTGCCCCAGGGGCGTGCGGTTGTCATCAAGCAACAGCATCTGGGCTGCGGTACTGGCCTGACTGGCTGCGGCTGAACTGACTTTGACTAGCAGCACGCGACAATCTTCGTGCAGAATCAGAAAATCAGGAGCTTCAGGCAGCCAGGGAGCCAGATGATGCCAGATGTAGAACGTGTCTGGTAGAGCCTTGAGCATGTGGAAGACGCGCAGGACTTCTCTGGGAAAACTCTGGGGCGGAGTATCGGGCTGGATATGAGCCATCAAATTAGCCAGACAGATCGCCGTTAGGAACGGTCAGGTGTAGACAACTGCCAATCAGGTCACGCAGTAGGTCCAGCGTCTCGGTTTGATTCGGGTCATATTGGTCTGCATCCAGCATGTGATGACTGCCGACCAGAATCAACTTGGTACGCGGGCGGGTAACCGCCACATTTAATCGTTGAGGCTGGAACAGGAAATCGGCTACTTGGGCAGCAAATTTGGGACTGGCGGTGGCAAACGAAACCAACACCACATCCCGTTCCTGTCCTTGCATACGCTCGACGGTATCCACGACCAGCTTCTGGATAATTTCGTCATCCATCAGGTTACGACGCAGCAGGGAGCGGATCAGGCGGCTTTGTGCGCGATAAGGAACCACCACACCGATCTCCTCCGGCAGGACTTCTCGCATCAGGAGTGACAGGATCAACTCCACTACTACTTCAGCTTCGATGCGGCTGCGGACAGTGGTGTTTTGGTGACACAGGTCGAGGAAAACGGCTGGGGATTCGGGAGCCAACACGAAGTCCCAGGGTGTGGCTTCCGGGGATAGATTCAAACGCCGAGCGGCAGCTTCTTCGCTTGAATGTAGTTCGTTGCGATAGAAAGTCCGGTTGGGCCAGTCGGTCAGCATATCGTTGAGACGGTAGGTAATGTTGAGCATGGTCTCGTTGCCGCGGCCAGCCAGGTAGGCAAAGATGGATGTTTGCGCTGCTTCTTCAGCTGAGAAAGCAACAACTGGTGGAAGTTGGTTCTCATCTCCAATGAAAATGTATTTGCTGCCAGCCAGCATGCCCATAATAGCCAGAGGCAGCGTGATCTGGGAAGCTTCATCGAAAAGTACTACATCGAACTCAACGTTTGCCAGGCGACTGGTCTGTAGCGCAAACGGAGTAGCGCCGATCACGTAGCCACCGTTAATCTCCCCAAAGCGCGATGCTGCAAAATTATTGAAATTGGGCAATTGCAAGTCACCCGTCAACCGGTCCTCGCCAATCTTACAGACTGGGATATCCTCATCCACCTGTGGAAATTTATTCAAAGCATTGTGGATAGCGCGATGTGTAAGGGCGGTGACAAACACCCGGCGGCCATCCCCTATCAACAAGCGAGCCAGATGTGCCAGCATGAGCGTCTTGCCAGTGCCTGGTGGTCCCTGGATCAGGTGCAACAGATCAGTAGCATAAGACATGGCTACTGCTTCAACCTGGCTTTCGTTCAGGCTGCTGCCTCTTAACATTTCCCTGGCGCGTTCGTAGCGTGCATAATCGATCTTGGGCGTCAGGGAACCTTGGATCAGGGGAAGGATGACCAAGCGACCAAGCTGGGAGTCGGCGACTGTATCCAGGGCGCTCAGGTAGAACGGGCTGGAGTCAAACCAATCCGGGTCCATGATCCAGCCGTCTGTTTGTTGGGAGAAAAAGTATTCGTTGCCCCGGATCAAACTCACTTCCAGTTCGGTCTCGCCATCGTACTGGAGTTCGCAATGTTGAACATTCTCCTCTTGAGGATTCCCGCGATGCAAGACAACCAGGTCCCCCTCGTGGAAACGAGAATCGTTGGTTACGCAAGTCAAGCGGGCAATGCCATTTTGGAAATGAGTTACATGCAACCCTTCGATAGCCCATCCTCTGGCCACCCGTTCTTGCAATGGATGTGACCACTGGCGGGTTAGAGCTTGAAACTGGGTCTCAGCTTCATCCTGGACAAATTTGCGAAGACGTAGAAGAAATTCGACGGTGGATTGAGGCATACTTGGTTCTTTACTTTATTTAGACCAAGTATAATCTGAAAAGATCGTTCAACATCAACGACGGAGGTCTTCTATGCCCACCGATATCCAGGAACAAATCGAGCGCCGGCGTGAACGCGCCCGCACCGAAATCTTAAAAATCTCCAACAAAGGGGGGCATCCCGTCTTCAGCCAGTTCGAGGTGAAATCTGTATCTGGAAGCAACTACCGCATCGAAATCCGCTCGCTGGATGAGATGCATAATTCCTGTACCTGCCCCGACTACAAATCCAACCTGATCGGCACATGCAAACATATCGAAGCCGTGCTGATCCATCTGGAAGAAGAATACGGTGAGAAACTTAAGGAACTGGCCGAACAGCGTCCGCGTGGCTCGCAAATCTACCTGCATTATGAAATGGAAGTGACCGTGCGTGTCACCCTGCCCCTGCCAACCCGTGCCCCTGTCCACGACCTGCTTGACCGCTACTTCGATCCTGCGGGGCTTTTAGTAGGCTCCCCGCTTCAGACATTACCGGCGTTGATGACTGCTATCGAGAACCTGCCGTCACGCGACCGTCAATTAATCCACGTGACAGAAGCTGTCCGCGAACACCTGGCCTTGCTGCAAGACCGTGACGAAATCCGCCAGCAAAAAGAATGGTTCCTTGATCAGGTGAAACGTGGCCGTCGCACCTTTGATATACTCTCCACCAAACTTTATCCTTACCAGGAGCAGGGAGCCATGCACCTGGCTTTTGGCCGCCGTGCCTTACTCGCCGATGACATGGGGTTGGGAAAAACCGTCCAGGCCATTGCAGCAACTGCATTGTTGAAGGAGATGCGGGATATCCAAGGGGTGCTGGTCATCTGTCCGGCCTCGCTCAAACACCAGTGGGCGCGCGAAATCCGCCGCTTCACATCCCTGTCCGTCACCGTCGTGGAAGGCAAGCCAAATGACCGCCGTGATCTGTACCGTGATTCCTCATTCTTCAAGATCATCAACTATGAACTCGTCCGATTCGATCAGGATGAACTGGTCAAGTTGCATCCCGACCTGATCATCCTGGACGAGGCCCAGCGCATCAAAAACTGGCGCACTAAAACCGCCCAGATGGTCAAAGCCCTGCCCAGCCGCTATGCTTTTGTTCTGACCGGCACGCCGCTCGAAAACCGCATCGACGAACTCTACAGCATCTTCCAATTTCTCGACCCGCGCATCCTTGGCCCGCTCTGGCACTTCAACGACCGCTTCTACGAACTAGAAAAACGCCCCAACGGCACCTACAAAGTGCTCGGTTACAAAAACCTGGATCAACTGCGCGCCATCATTGCCCCTTATATTCTGCGGCGCACTCGCGATGAAGTGCTCAAAGACCTGCCGCCGCGCACCGACAACAATTACTTTGTCGAAATGAGTGATCCACAGTGGAAGGCTTACAATGAGTTCAAGGAAAGCCTCGCCAGGCTGATTGCTAAAGCTCAACGCAAACCACTAACGCCTAAAGAGCGCGAGATCCTGTTGATGTGCCTCGTCAAAATGCGCCTCATCTGCAATGCCTTAGCCTTGCACGACAAGGAAATTCCTCCTAAAGAGCAGGAACGCACCGGCCCTAAACTTGGCGAACTGGGGGAGATCCTGACCGAAGATATCGCTTCCAACGGTCATAAAGCCGTCATTTTCAGCCAGTGGTCCAATATGCTGGCGCTCACCGAGCCGATCATCAAGCGCGTTGGCCTTGGCTACGTTAAACTGACCGGCGATGTGCCCTCCAGCAAGCGTGGCGCGCTCATCCAGCAATTTTTCGATGATCCAGACTGCCGTGTCTTCCTCTCCACCGATGCAGGCGGCGTTGGACTGAACCTGCAAGCCGCTTCATTGGTCATCAACCTCGATTTGCCCTGGAACCCGGCTGTGCTCGAGCAGCGCATTGCACGCGCTCATCGTCATGGCCAGCCTTCGTCCGTACAGGTTGTCAACCTGGTTGCCAAAGACACAATCGAAGAGCGCATGTTGGACACCTTGGCCGCTAAGAAAAATGTATTTGCAACCGTTTTCGGGACGGACGAATCCCCGACCGCGATACGTTTCGAGGATACGGGACAGAGCCTGCTGCAAAAACTAGGTGACCTGCTCAAGACCCCCGCCGAAGTCGAACTGCAACTTGCTCCTGCTACCGTTACCGAGGAGGCCCCGTCACCCGAACGCCTCCCCATACCCACCCTGAGCGGACTCGCCGCCCTGCTGGTGAATCGCCTGCCAGGCAAAATCCAACTTGTTCGCAAGGCCCCGGCCATGCCCGGAGCGGACGGCGACGGCATCCTGGTCGTAATCAGTGGCGCGCCTGCCGAGCTGCGAGCGCAGGTGGAAAACGTCATGAGCGAGCATTATGTTGAGGCTGCGCCACAACTGCACTTGATGGATTCGGAAGGCTATCGCGCTCTCATGGCCTTCATCCCCGATTTGGCTAAAGCGCCTGCCCCGGAGGAAGTTGCTTATCATGCTGTCAACTTGCCCCCCGCCTCCGCCGCCGATGAACTCGAAGCCCGCCGCAAGCGCGCGAGCGGGGGACTGTCCTTTGCCGAAAAACGTCTTACCCTGGCCGAGTTGCTACTCAAAGGCAATTTCCCCGAAGAAATGTCCCGCCCCTTGCGCGAATCGCTCGGCTGGGCGCTTACCTCCCTGTTGACCCTCCACACTGACCGTGACCCTGCCGCCGACCTGCCCTCCCCACGACTCGTCCAGGCTGAACTCGTCGAGGTTGGCCATCTGCCAGCAGAGTTATCTCTAAGACTGGCGCAAGTTCGGGACTTGACCGAAACACCCGATCTCGAAGAGGAAGCGCCCCCGCTCTCCCAGCAGACAGGGCAGACCCTGCTCGACTCTGTGCGCGAATTGGTCACGCTTGTTCAGGAACAAATTATTAAAGCTAGAATCTGATGCCCCCTCGTCTCCTCCTGGCCCCTGCCGGGCATGGCAAAACAGAATACCTTATACAGCGCATCCGGCGAATCCTGAGCGATGAACCGCTTGCGCCTGTGCTTGTCATTGTTCCTAATGCCATCCAGGCCGCCGGGTTCCGGCAGCGATTGGTTGCCGCCGGGGGAGCGCTGGGCGTTGAAGTCCACACCTTCTACACACTTTATGCCGAACTGTTGGCCCGGTCCGGGCAACCTATGCCCCTGTTGACCGACCCCGTGCGCATCCGCCTCCTTCGCGCCATTGTGAATGACCTGTGCGAAAGAGGGAACATCCAACATTATGCCGCTTTGCGTGATCGCCCCGGCTTCATTGCATTACTTCGCAACGGCATCGAGGAACTCAAACGCGCCCGCATCTTCCCTGAAGATTTCATTGCCGCTTCCCGTAACCTTTTGCCGCGCCTGAGTGAAGTGGCTCTGGTTTATAATGAATACCAGGAGTGGCTGCAACGGAATAATTGGGCGGACAATGATGGCCGCGGTTGGTTGTCAGCGATCGCACTCGAATCATCTCCAGAGCTTCTGTCCGAGGCCCGTTTCCTGGCCGTCTCCGGCTTTGACGAATTCAACCCGACCCAACTGGCTGTACTTTCACTGTTGGCAAAGCGTGCTACGGAGACCATCATCACACTGACCGGCGACCTCGAACGCCCGCGACGCCCTGCCCAGCGTCGCTTCCAACGCGCCCAGAAAGCGATTGTTTCCAGCCTGGGGATTGAGCCGGAGATGATGGATTCGACGACTATGCTTATGCCGGCCATTGCCAGAATCGAAGCATCTTTATTCGAGAATGTCATTGCCCCGCTACATTTTGGCGGGTTTGCGAACGAAGAGAAGCAATCTTCCATTAAACTGGAAAGATCTACTGATAAGCATCAAACGCATAATCGGGGATTGCCTCGGTTGGAAGAACACCACCCTCGCAATGACATAGAACAAGTCGAATTTATCGAATCCCAAACACGGACGACGGAAGTTCGTGCCGCATTGCGCTGGTTAAAAGCGCGCGTTGTCCGCGATGGCATGGCCCTGGCTGATGTGGCTGTGCTGGCGCGCGACATCAAACCGTATCGTCCTTTCCTCGAAGAGACCGCTGATGAATTTGGTATCCCTCTGCGCATCCTGGGTGGGTGGCCGTTGATCGAGAATGCTGCTGTGGCGGCGCTGCTCTCGCTGTTATCTATTCCCAACGAGGAATGGCCGCGCCGTCTCGTATTGGATGCCTGGCGCAACCCCTATTTCGACTGGTCGGAGCCTGGTATCACTCCCGAAGACGTGACCGAATTAGATGAAATCTCACGCCAAGGACATGTGATCAGCGGTCTGGAACAATGGTACGAGGCGTTCGAAATCTGGAAAAACCGGAAAATTACGGAGTTCGAAGATGATTTGGGCAGCGCGGACGCGAAGGACTCTAAACTTGTGAATATTCAGAGGTTGGAGTCCATGGAATCCAGATTCCAACGGTTTGTGGATTTACTTACAATTCCTGTCCATGCCACGGTCAAGCAATTCATAGCCTTTGTTGAGAACTTGATGGGGGATGATCCGGCCTTGACAAGCGCGCAGCCTGAAGATGGGGGCATCCATGTTGTCGCTTGTGCTCGCGCCTCTCGGCTAACCGAGGAGCGTGATGTGGCTGCCCTGCGTGCTTTCAAGGATGTGTTGCGCGGGCTGGCGCTGGCTGAAGCCACCCTCCAGTCGGCCTCGTTGGATTATGCCGAATTCTACGCCGACCTGCGCGTTGCGGTGGAATCCGCTACGTATAGCGTGCCGGGGCAGAGCGGTATGCTGGCGGCATCTGTGATGGACGGGCGCGGGCTGGCTTTCCAGGCGGTGGCGCTTATGGGACTCTCGCAAGGCGAGTTCCCGCGTCTCGAACGGGAAGATGTCCTTTTCAGTGAGAGTGACAGAGAAACGCTGCGCACTCGCGGCCTGTCGCTGGAAACCCGCCTGCATGGGGACGAAGGTTCGTTGTTCTACCAGGCGGCGACCCGCGCTCGCCAGAAATTACTGCTGACCCGCCCCTACCTGGCGGACGACGGCCAGCCCTGGGAGCCTTCGCCGTTTTGGGATGAGATGTACCGTCTAAACGGAAGCAGGCCGGTGGTCCGCGTGCGACCGGAAGACAGTTTGACAGAACTAGCTGAGGCGGCCTCTTCAATCGAGTGGCGGGAGACCGCCCGGGAGTTCGACATCCACATGGAAAGAGGCATGCAGACGCTGATGGCGCGGCTTGCTCCGACGGCGGAAGGGGCATACGAGGGCGATACCTCTATTGACTCAGTACTAGTCCTTAACCTGAATGAGCGCTTTGGCCCCGGGCATGGTTGGAGCGCCAGCCGGTTGGAGAGTTACGGAACGTGCCCGTACGAGTTTTTTGTAGCGTATGCGTTGAAACTGGAACCGCGCACCCCGCCGGAGGAAGGGTTCGACGTGCGCATGCTCGGTTCGATGCTGCACAAGATTCTGGAAGATGTGTACAGCTCGGCAAGCGATCTGGAGACCTGTCTGGCGCTGCTGCCGGAGAAGGCGCTGGCGGTGTTCGAGCGCGCCCCGCAGGAATACGGTTTCCGCCCGACAGCATTGTGGACGCTGCAACAACAAGAACTGGAACGACGGTTGCGTGAGATGATCATCGCGTTAGACGAGGTTTCGCGTGAATTTACGCCGTTGCACATGGAAGCGCGCTTCGGGATGGGCCAGCCTTCGCTGGTGTTGCAAACGGAGGCAGGCGAGGTGCGCCTGCATGGGTATATCGACCGCCTGGACGCCGCGCCGGATGGTTCGCTGCGTGTGATCGACTACAAATCAGGCGGGACGACGATTTCGGGGGCGCACTTGAAAGAGGGACGCCGCCTGCAATTGCCAATCTACGCGCTGGCGGCGCAGGAAGCGCTGGGGCTGGGAAAAGTTTCAAGCGGATTTTACTGGCACATCCAGAGCGCCAAAGCTAGCAGTCTAAAATTGGAAAAATTCGAGGGCGGGGTGAATGCAGCGTTCGCGATGGCAGTATCGCATATAGGGGAACATGTGAAGAACATCCGTGCCGGTCACTTTGAGCCGAAGCCGCCCGCCGAAGGTTGCCCATCCTATTGCCCGGCAGTGGGTTTTTGCTGGAGATATAAGAAAGGATTTTGAAATGCCCTACGAGCCATTTGTTGAACGTTTTAGAGAATTAGCCTGGAAAGAAACGCGCAGTGTGACGTTGGGCACTGGTAACCAATTTGGCTTACCAGCAGATGATTATGGTTTGATGGAACTGTATTGCAATGATGAGAATTGTGATTGCGGGCGCGTGATGCTCGACGTGCTTTCCAGAAAACGCGGTCAAAGCGTTGCTGTAATCGCTTATGGTTGGGAAAGTGCATCTTATTATCAGAAATGGTATGGTCGGGCGAACAGTGCGGCTGCTCACATGGCTATCAATGAAATGACCGGTCTTAATCTAAACTCAGCCAGTCAACAATCCGAATTGGCGCCTGCCATTTTGGAGATGGTACGTTGGATTTTGACCGATTCTGACTATGTCGATCGACTCAAACGTCATTATCAGATCTTCAAAGAAGTGGTGGATCCTAAACATTTTCGAAAATCTTCATCACCTGGAAAGACGACTGCTAAGGCATCGAAATCCAGAAAACGTCACCGCCCTCGCTCCTCTGATAACTGATCACTGGATACTGCTCTTGTCACTCCTCTCCCAATACCACTTCAAAGGCCGCCAGGAACAGGCCGTCACCGATCCAAATCCTGCTATTGCCGTCACGGCCGGGGCGGGGTCGGGGAAAACGCTTGCTCTCGTCGGGCGTTACCTGCACCTGCTGGAGCGGGGCTATCCGCTGCGCTCGATCCTGGCGATTACGTTCACCGAGAAGGCGGCGCGGGAGATGCGAGGGCGCATCCGAAAGGCTTTGACGCATACATCACCAGATGAAGAATTAACCGTAAAGCCCGCGGAGAACGCGAAGGCAAATCTTGACGTGCTAGGTGCCCAGAATGGGTATGGCGATTTCAACATTGATTCCGCACGCATCGGCACTATCCACAGTCTGTGCGCTGAGATTTTGCGCGCCCACTCCGCCGAGGCGGGCCTGGATCCGGCCTTTGGCGTGCTAGAAGAGGGCCTGGCTGCAGCCTTACAAGCCGAAGCCATCGACGCGGCTCTGACCTGGTCGGTCAGCGACACTGAAGTTGCGAGGTTTTTTGGGGATTTCAAGGAGGGCAGCCTGCGCAAGATTCTCAATGCCCTGTTAGATCGCCGTTTGGATGTGAATTTCTTATATGCAGATTTTGATGGAGAAGAAAGCAAAGAAGAAATTCGAAAAACTCTGTGCGCAAAGTTTGAGTCGACTCTTTCAACCTACCTTGATGCCCAACTCGACTCTTCTGCCTGGATCGAAGCCTTATCCGACCTCGCCGACTGCCAGGCCGCCGTCCTCGATGACAAACTCGAGCTTGCCCGCCAATCCGTTCTCGCCCATTGGGACGAAATCCAGGCCGCCCGCGTAGATGGGATTTGGGATGTGGTTCTTTCCGGCCTGACCGCTTTGCGCAAGGCCATCTCCACGCAGGGCAGGAAGGGCAACTGGGCTGATATCGAAATACCACGCGCCGCCATGTCCGAGTTGCGCCAGATTTATGATGAAAACATCAAATTCCTGGCAGAGAAATCCCGTTTCAGCCTGGACGAAAAAGTCGCTGCACATTTCCCGGCCATCCAACACCTGTTCACCCGGGCATTGCGTGAATACCAACGTCGCAGGGATGAGCGTCAGGCACTGGACTTCGACGATCTCGAAGGCCTCACTGCTCGTTTGTTGACCAAGAATCCTGCTGTGTGCGCCCGGCTCCGATCCGGCCTGCGCGCTGTGTTGGTGGATGAATTCCAGGATACGAACGACCGCCAGCGTCAAATCGTGTATGCCCTGACCGGCTTCAACCCCGAAACTATTACTGCTAAGAACGCAAAGGACGCGAAGAAAAATCAAACATATCTAAGCGAACTTGGCGTGACTGATGGTCCGGAAATGCAGGTTGACCTCTTTATCGTTGGTGACAGCAAACAATCCATTTACCGTTTCCGCAACGCCGATGTGACCGTTTTTCGCAAGGTGCAAGCCGATGTCCAGGCATCGGGTGGGGCGCTGATCGACCTCGATCTGACCTTCCGCGCCCACAAGGGATTGCTTGACAGCTTGAATCCTTTGCTGGCTCCCATCCTGGGCGAAATTGACGATCCTGCTCGACCCTACGCCGTACCTTTCTCCCCATTGCGAGCCTACCGCCAGTCATCCGCTCGAGAAGAGATCCAGCCGCCGTTTATCGAATTCCATCTCGGGTTGGGAGAGAATGCCGAGGAAGGCCGCACAGCTGCTGCCCAAGTCCTCGCCCATCGACTGCATCAACTCCACACCGATGAAGATTTTGGCTGGGGCGAGGTGGCTTTGCTCTTTCGATCTTCGACTGCCTTTGCTGTTTACGAAAATGCCTTCGAGCAAGCAGGAATTCCTTTCGTCACCATTGCCGGGCGCGGTTTCTACGACCGCCCTGAAATCCGTGACCTGCTCAACATCCTGGTTGCAGTCGCCGATCCTGCCGATGACCTGGCACTAGTCGGTCTGTTGCGCTCGCCCGCCTTCGCTCTCACCGATGCCGAAATCTACCAATTAAAATTTTCGGAATCATCCGCGGATTTCACTGATTACGCAGAAAAAATAAAAGATAACCTGTGGATAAACCTAAGAGAGTCGCCTGCTCCCCACTACCAGCGCGCAGTTTGGGTTCTCGACGAACTCCGCACTCTGGCCGGACGCGCACCTGTGGCGGCCATCCTCAAACGTCTGCTCGACCTGACCGGCTATCGTGCAATCCTATCCAGCGTGCCAAACGGCAGCCGGATGTTGCGAAACGTTGAAAAATTGCTCGCAGATGCCCACCGTTCTCGTCTTGTAAACCTGTCAGATTTCCTCGCCTACATCCAGACAATGCGTGATGTAGGCTTGCGCGAAGGCGAGGCCCCCGTCGATGCCTCCGTAAGCGGCGCTGTCCAATTGATGACCGTCCACAAGGCCAAGGGTCTCGAATTTCCGCTCACCGTTATTGCCGACGCCGCCTACGAACATCGCGGTGCGGGAGGCCAGGTTCTGCTTACTCCCGGCGGTCCGTTGTTCGATCTGAAAGAGGCCGATTTTCACCCCACCGCATGGCAGCTAACATCCCGTCTTGAGGATGATCATGAAGAGGCCGAAGATGCTCGCCTGCTTTACGTCGCTGCTTCGCGCGCAAAAGAGAAGCTGCTCATCAGCGGCCATGTGAAGCGCAAGAAAGATGGCAGTCTTACTTTGGCAGGCTGGTTGGGCAAATTTCCATTTTTAGAGATGTCTGAGCCGGATGCTTTTCCGTTAAATCAAGATGGCCTATCCGCCGTTCTCTATCCCGTTTCGCCCGTTGACGCATCCGACTCTCATCAGCCTGTAACATCCCTGCAAGAGGCTTCCGTACCCCAAGCCGAATCTCCTCAAAAATCTGACCTGCTAGAACCGCTTGCTTTACCCGTCCCTGTTGATGACGAGAAATCACGCCTGCGCTACGCCGACCCACCGCAGCGCGTATGGCGGGTGGTCTCCAGGGCCAAACGACCGCGCGGTCCTGCCTGGGTGGTGGGACGCCTCGTCCACGAGTCCCTGCGGCGATGGTACTTTCCCGATGAAAAATTCGAAGCTTTCCTGCGTCCGCTGGCGCTTGAAACCGGTCTGACCGACCCCGCCGAAATCCATGCCACCCTCGGCGAAGTCCACCGCCTGTTGGAACGCCTGCGCGTCCACCCGCTTTATGCTGAGATCGATGCTGCTGAACGTCACCATGAAGTCCCATACTACTTGCCCGGCGACACTGGTATCATCGACCTGCTTTATCACACCGAAGCAGGCTGGTTCCTGGTGGATTTCAAAACCGACGAACTCCGCTCCGATGATGAAGCGCGGATTGTTATCCGGCGCCAGGGGTATGACCGTCAGGTGGCTCGCTACGCCAAGGCCGCAGCCAGCAGGCTTGGGGTCCGGATAAAGATGCGGTTGGTCTTCCTGAACGTAAAGAATAATCTTTCAATCTTCGATTTGTAAGGATGCAGTTCATGTCAACTCCAAAAACAGTCTACCAACTCAAAGTGACCCTGGATGATTCCAAACCGCCTATTTGGCGCAGGATTTTGGCACCGGATGATATTACCCTGGCCGACCTGCACGAAATCATTCAAAGGGCGATGGGTTGGGGAAATTATCACCTTCACATGTTCAATATTTTCGGGCAAGTCTTCGGCGACCCGGAGGACGATGAAACGGGCGAGATCGGCACCGTGAATGAGAAACGCTATCGCCTTAATCAGTTGGGATTGCGCGAAAAAGCCAGATTCTCCTACGAATACGACTTCGGCGACAGTTGGGAACATACCATCCTACTTGAAAAAATCCTGCCTGCTGAAAAAGGTGTCCATTATCCGGTTTGTATCAAAGGCAAGCGTGCCTGTCCGCCCGAAGACGTGGGCGGCGTGTGGGGCTACGATGATTTTCTGGAAGCGATTGCCAACCCCGACCATCCAGAACGAAAAGAATTGCTGGAATGGATAGGCAGCGACTTCGACCCCGAAGAGTTTGACCTGGACGAAGTGAACCAATCATTGCAGAATTTCAAACCTGCATGCGGACGCCGGAAATCCGAACCGGAACCAGAGCTGGAAGATGATTTCGAGGATGAATTTTTTATGCCCTCCGCTGAAGAACAGCAGATTGCAGAGGAAGCCCTGCTTGCCTGGGTGCAAAACCTGACCCCTGAACAAAACCAGGTTTTTGTGTCGCTCCCCCTGCGTCGGGACATGTTGACTTTCCTGGAGTATCTATCCAAAAACCGCGTGGTAGGCACCCAATCCACCGGCAACCTGCCGCTCAAGGCTGTGCATGAAATTTGCGCGGGATTCATCAAGCCTCCAGCTTTGGAGGAAACTGTCGGTGGCCATGATTACAAAGTACGCAGCGAGGACGATGTCTGGCCGCTGATGTTTGTACATCAACTGGCGTTCCATTCAGGTATGGTAACGGGCGGCCAGGCCAGGGTTTGGAAAGTGATGGACGAAGGGCAGCATTTCACACAGCTTCCCGCTCCTGTGCAAGTCTTTTTAATGTTTGTAGTTTGGTGGGCGATGGATTGGACAATCGCATTTCCCGTTTCCGGGCTGGCTGACGGCCTTCCGGAAAATTTCCTGCCAGTGGTGTTTACCTCTCTGCAAGAATTACCTGTTGAAGAAGATGCCCCTTTTGAACCTTTCGCTGACCGCGTGATCGAGCAAAGCGGCCTCACCTGGCCCAGCATAGACCAGACAAATGCCCATTTCATCATGCAGGCTGTTGTCGAACGCACGGTCGTTGATATTATGGAGAAGTTCGGTGTCCTGGAAAGTGAGTACGGAACGGACAAGGGCAAAAGTTATGAGCTAAAAAAGCTGATACATATCCGCTTGACACCCATTGGCAAGGGATTGCTTGACTTGATTAAGTGACCATTCTAAACTTTCATTCCGAAAATCCTTCTGAAATTGCCGGCAATTTTTTTTGCATTTCTGCCCGGTTTTATGGGTAGCCGGTGCCGGTAATTCCAGGTTGCCAAAGCCGAGTCTTTGGATTGTAAATCACATGACGGGCGCGACACCTTTCGAGCGCTTACAGTTTCATTGAGAATTAAAAGAAATTCGCACTTTGATGAGAAAAAACGTAAATCCCTAGCCAGGGGGCTTTTTCGTTGTATGGCAGAATTCTGATTTTGCAGTTCTGCTCAAAAGACGCTGGCAGTGTGAGGCGTCTTTTTGGATAAGGGATATTTATCTTTCCTGATGTTACAATTAAGCATATGAGCGCACAGCCCCAACCAATCCCTCTTTC
>JASFRG010000030.1:0-33146 GCA_050115035.1 Anaerolineales bacterium
GGTTCCAGGCGCGCCCCAACGTGTCCTGCCTGGCCACCTGCTTTTTTGCAGCTCGAATGTCGCTTACGACTCTTGACCGGCTTTTTCAACCCATCACTGGAGGGCAGTTTGCTGCTGTTGTGACTGTCTTTATCCAGCCGGTCCTCCAATGCCCGTATGCGTGCCTCAAGCTTCTGAATGATGCCGACCACAAAATCATAGACCGCATCTTCTCCCTGAGCATAGACCGCTCGCATTTCTTCTCGACTGGGTTGCATTATTTGGCTCATGGCTCAAATTATCACTGGTGTTTGTATGATTTGCAATAACCGTTTATCTGAACTTTGTTATGCCTGAATAGATACGTTCTTTCAACAATATTTTTTTCAAGCAATAAAGAAATAAAGGCTTCTACAATCTCTGGGTCAAAATGCTTTCCAGATTGTTCTTGAACATAAACCATCACTTTTTCTTGCGGCCAAGCGTTTCTATAAGGGCGATCCGATTGCAAAGTATCCCATACATCGACAACTGCAAAGACTCGCGCCGCCAATGGGATTTGCTGACCCTTCAGACCACGGGGGTATCCAGTGCCATCCCACTTTTCATGATGACAGTAAGGAATATCCAGGGCTTCTTTCAAATATACAATCGGTGAAAGCCATTTTTTTGCAAACCCTGGATGCTGTCGTACGATCTCCCATTCACTCTCGGTTAGCTGATCAGGTTTCTGCAAAATTGCATCCGGAATCCCCATCTTGCCTATATCATGCAATAATGTCCCCCAACGAATATGTTCCAATTCCTTTTCTTCAATACCCATTTTACGTGCCAACTCGATAGTTAGATTGACCGTTCGATGACTATGTCCTTCAGTTTCCATATGGCGCATTTCGAGGATCTGAGCCCATCCTTCGATAGTGGAATCGTAGGCTTGACGTAACTGCATATTCGAAGCTTGCAGGTCCTCGAACAGACGCACGTTATCGATGGCAATAGCAGCCTGCCCTGCCAGGGTTTCGAGAAAAGTCATCCATTCTAGGTCAGGATTAAAGATTTGGCGGTGGTAAATTTCCAAAACCCCCACAACATTTCCTTTAGCAATCAAAGGAACACCAATATAAGCGACGAAATTTTCATTGTGAAACTTGGGGGATCTTAGAAATCCGGTTTCTAACAATCCCAAATCAGAGACATGCACGGTTCGTTGTTCCAACACGGCTTGCCCAGCAAAACCTTCCCCCAATCGCAAATTGGTAAACTGAAGCGCCTGGGTGTGAAACCCCTCACCCGCAACAAACTCCAGCATCTGTAATTCAGGCCGATATAGCAACACCGCAGCTGCATCAACCTCGAGAAGCTGCAATATATGGCCGAGTAGAATATTTAAAATGATGCGCAAGTCCAGGCTACTACTGATAGCCTGATCAATGTGTCTTAATGTGGATAACTGCTCCAAGCGACGTTGCGTTTCGTCAAGCAGGCGAGTATTTTCTACAGCAATGGCAGCCTGATTGGCGAAGGAAATCAACAATTTTAGATCTTCCTGTGTAAATTTACGTTTCTCCGAATCGTGCAGCACGTGAACAACACCGGTTACTCGACCTTTCCAGAGCATGGGAGCGCTTACCATGGCATTAAAAGGTTGCTTCTCTTCAAACACTTTAGCCCGGCCATCCCAAGTGCGGTAATCGTCAATAATCAGGGGTTCACCTGTCGCAGCAACCTTTCCTGCCGCACCTTCCCCAAATCTGAGAACAGTGCCGGTGTAATCATCCTGAGTTTGATAACTGACAACGCATCGCGCCTGTTCCATTTCTAAATCGCACAAATACAGACCGCCACCAGTACCTCCAAGCAAGGCAACAGCACGCTTCACAATAGAGTTCAGGAGACTACTCAGATCGTGAACGCTGATAATCTCGAGTGTGGTTTTATAAAGGGCGCCTAGCTCATCTATCCGTCGACTTAAGGCTTGCTCCGCCTGCTTACGTTCCGTAATATCAACATTCGCGCCCAGAATTCCAACAATATTATTGCTGCCATCTCGCAATGGTACCTTTCGTGAAATAAATTGTCGCTTTCCCAGTGAGGTATTCTCAAAAAGCCTTTCTTCCGTTAATGCCTCACCTGTTTCCAACACACTGAGATCAACCGCTCGCAACGCGTCAGCTACCTTAGGGGGCAGCAATTCCAGGTCGCTTTTGCCAATAGGATTGACATTCCAGTATCTCTGGTTTTCAGCATTAGAACTGGTATATTGTCCATCACGATTCTTTGTAAAAGCCGGAATTGGAAGATGCTCGAACAACGTTCGGAAATGTTCTTCGCTCTCTTTCAGTGCCTGCTCCGCCTGTATCCTCCTGGTGATATCGCGCAGGATAGCAGTGTAAATTTTTTGTCCAGCCAATTCCACCTGAGAGATGGTGATCTCAGCAAAAAATTCATCACCATCCGCGCGCAGACAAGTGATTGGGTCTCCTCTTCCCATTGAGCGGCTGGTAAGACCAGTTTCTCCGAAAATACGTATATGTTCTCGATGTGCATTACGATATTGTTTTGGAATGAAATGATCGAGTGTTTGCCCAACAACCGCTTCAGCCGGACAACCGAACAGTTTTTCGGCTGCCAAATTAAAGAGGGTGATGCGTTGTTCAGCATCCAGAGTAATAATGGCATCCATAGCGGAATCAATAATGCCAGCCAGCCGCTTTTGGTTATCATGTAGGGCCTGTTCAGTCTGCTTACGATCAGTAATATCTATTGAAAGGATCACAACCCCCTCTGGCACGGGATAGATTCTCAATTCAAACCATCCAGTGCTACCATCCAAAAATGTAAACTCATTTTCCAGGGATTGCGATACACGTTCTTCCATGCAGCGCCGAAGAACAGAAAAGAGTCGGGTGGATTCAATGCCAGGCCATATATCTGTATATTTTTTACCCAACAATTCTTCTTTGGGCCGGCGATTGTGTTCATCGGCAACATCATTGAGATATAGATAACGCCAATTAAATCCAATGATCTGACACCCCTCCATCATCAAATCCAGCGTATGGCGATAACGCGCTTCACTCTCGCGAATGGCCTGATCTGCTTGAATTCGATCATTAATATCTTGTTTGATGGCAATAAAATGAGTGACTTCACCATTCTCATCCCTCAGTGAAGTAAGGGTCATTTCTTCATTATAGAGTGCGCCGTCCTTACGACGGTTGACCAACTCACCGCGCCAAACCTGTCCAGAAAGGATCGTATCCCACATATCCTTGTAAAATGCCTTGTCCTGTACCCCTGACCGGATAAGATCACGCGGGTTCTTACCAAGCGCTTCATCCAGACTATACCCGGTCAGTTTTGTAAACGCCGGATTAGCCCATTGGATTGACCCATCTAAATCAGTGATAACGATGCTGTTGGCAGCCGCTTCGAGAGCAGTACTTTGCAAACGTAATATTCCTTCAACACGCTTGCGCTCGGTAATATCTCGGATTGCCGTTACCCTGAGGACATGACCGTTATAAGGAAGAGACTTCGCTCGAATCTCAACGGGAAATGTCGATCTGTCTTTTCTCAAGGCAAGATGCTCGTATGGTTCTTCGCTCTTAGACTTGATATGTTGCATAACGAGTTCTAATGATTCGGGCGCTACAAATTTTTCTATTTCAATTCCCACTACTTCCGATGGTTCATACCCAAGCATTGCAGCTAATTGCTTGTTGACATCAATAACTCTTCCTCTATCACTAATAACAATTCCTTCGAAAGCCGCGGCAGATAATATTGAAAAGCGTTGCTCACTCTCGTACCTGGCTTGTTCTGCCCGTTTGCGGTCGGTGATATCGCGTGTTACCCCTAAAATTTCGGTAGGTTGACCACAGGCATCACGTAAAAAAGTCATTGTAGTCTCTACCCAAATGGTGGAACCGTTTTTTCGCAGTATCTCAAACTCCAGAGTTCGTGACCTGGAGAGGTCTTTGTCGGGTAACTTCTCTTTGACCAGTTCTTCCTCAAGAGCTTTGAAAGCGATCTCGAGCGATTCAGGGGTCATGGCCTCTTCAAGAGATTGTGACATGGCATCTTCGGCATCGAAACCACGCAAGCGTCTGACCGATGGACTGGTATAAGTAGAATGTAGATTCAAATCCATAGTCCAGATAACATCGGTCACATTTTCGGCTAACAATCGATAACGCCGTTCGCTCTCACGTAAAGCTGCCTCCGCCTGCTTATTCACTGCCTGGCTATTTTCCAGCTCGGAAACACGCTGACGTAATATTTCTAATTCTGCGATGAGTTGTGTTTTGGTTTTATTCTGATCTCTCATGGTGTCTCTCCAATTCAATCTCATTTATTGGGGAAGACAAAGTCTGCCAAACCAATTGTTGCCAAATATATATCGTAGTTATAAAACTATATCTTTACAGCTAGTATTACACTTTCATAATCCCTAAACAACTCTTTGAACTCGAGAGAGACTCAATGATGATTTATCTATCTTGGAATGCTTTCAACCAAATTCTTTTTTAAATTGAGATCATACGTTGAAACCTCTTTGCCCCCACTTCAACGATTCAAAATGTCAAATTAACAACCGAATATTATTTTCTGGCCGCATCTACAAATGCTTTGAATAGATTCCTGGTTGATTGCTGATCGGTCAGCCACTCGGGATGCCATTGCACTGCCAGACCGAAGGGATGATCGGGCAACTCTACGGCTTCGACCAGGCCATCAGGTGCATAACCGGACACATCCAACCCGGGAGCAATCTCTCTCAATCCCTGATGATGCAAGCTATTGACTCTCAGAACGGGTTCGCCAACCACATCCGCAATCCGTGTACCTTCTTCTATCTTGACCTCATGCACTAAATGTGTACGCATAGTAGACGGATAGGTATGATCAATACCTCTCTGAAATTGCTCACCGAGGTGCTCATACAGGGTTCCACCCAGGCCGACATTGACAGTCTGAATGCCACGACAAATTCCCAAGAAGGGTTTGCCATCATCCACCACGGCACGGAGCAGACTCAACTCAACGGTATCACGTAAAGGGTCAACGCCATCGATACGCGGGTTTTCTTCGCCATTAAAGTATTCTGGAGCAATATCGCCTCCACCGGAAAATACTACACCATCCAATCGTTCATACAATACATTCCATCCACCCTTAGCCAACATTGACGGAATCAAAACAGGTACACCACCCGCCTCTAAGATAGCGTACACGTAAGCGTGTAGGAGCGTGATAGTCGGCAGGCCATCCGGATTCTTTCCTTCAAACGTTGTAATCCCAATTACAGGTTGCATAAGAACGATCCCTTGAAACAAGAAACCCTAAAGGCAAGAAACCTTTAGGGTTTAATTCGGAGTTCGATAAATTTAGTCGAATTTTTGCTTGAGGCGAGCTGACTTACCGGTGCGCTCACGCATAAAGTACAACTGTGCGCGGCGGACTTTAGAACGTCGTTCAACAACAACTTTGTCAATACGGGGCGAACGCATCAAGAAAGTACGCTCAACACCGATGCCGTTACTGGCAATGCGGCGAACGGTAAAATTTGCGTTGTTACCGCTCTTGCGCAGGCGAATGATGGTTCCCTTAAATTCCTGAATACGTTCGCGATCCCCTTCTGTAATTTTTACATGCACACTGACAATATCGCCTGAACGTAGCTGGGGAATATTCTCATTAACTGGGGCTTCAACTGCCCGTAGAATCTGGTCTGACATTTCGTTCTTCCTTACTCACTTGGAATTGATTTATTCGTAACGCGAGGGCGGATTATAGCACGCATTTTCACATTGTACAAGTTTTTTGGACGCGAAATTAAGTATAGCGCCGTATTGCCAACACTGCATTATGACCACCAAAACCAAAAGCATTGCTGATCGTGAGATCGACTTTTTGCTCACGCGCTTTGTTGGGAACATAATCCAGATCACATTTCGGGTCGGGCGTTTCGTAGTGGATTGTCGGGGGGAGAATTCCTCCTCGCACGATCTTCACACAGAAGATAGCCTCCAGCGCACCGGTAGCGCCCATCATGTGTCCGGTCATGGATTTGGTTGACGAAACTGGAATCTCGTAAGCCAGATCACCGAACACAGCTTTGATGGCTTTCGTTTCAGATAAATCATTCAATTCGGTAGCCGTCCCATGCGCGGAGATATAACCGACATCTCCCGGGTTGGCTCCTGCAGTATCCAGCGCTTGCCGGATAGCGGCTGCTCCGCCAGCGCCGTCCTCGTGAGGCGCAGTCACATGGAAAGCGTCTGCGGTCGAGCCATAGCCCGCGAGTTCTGCCAGGATGTTCGCTCCGCGTGCCTTCGCATGCGACTCGGTCTCAAGCACCAAGACCGCCGCGCCCTCGCCCATTACCAAACCGTCCCGATTTTTGTCGAAAGGCTGCGGCGTCATCGAGTAATCATCATTTCGGCGCGAGGTGGCACCCACGCGATCAAAAGCAGCCACACCTAATGATGTGACAGTCGACTCGGACGCACCCGCCAGGCAGGCATCCAGCATACCGGCTCGAAGCATCATCCAGGCCATACCAATGCCATCCGCGCCGGAAGCACAGGCAGACGCCACTGAAAAACACGGCCCCTTGATACCATGATCGATAGCCGCCAATCCCGCAGCGCCATTCGCCATCAACATCGGGATCAAAAAAGGGCTGACGCGCCGTGGACCTTCCGTATAATTTGTAATGATTGCATCTTGCAAAGATTTAAGCCCGCCGATGGCCGAAGAAATGATCACCCCGGTCCGCGTCGCATTCTCTTCCGTGATCTCCAGCCCAGAATCTTCAAGCGCCTCCTTCACAGCCGCTGTTGACATCTGCTCGAAGCGATCCCTACGACGAGCCTCCCTGGCTTCCATGTACTGCCCCGGCTCAAAATCCTTCAATTCACAGGCAATCTGTACCTGTAAATCACTTGCATCAAACAACGTAATCGGACCAACGCCCGAGACACCATTTGTTACGTTTTCCCAGGTTTCGGAAACATTCAAACCCAATGGATTGACGGTTCCCATCCCGGTGATGACAACCCGTTCCTGCATTATGCCTCCTTGTAAATTCACATTGTGTAACTATCGCCAGACAAATGCAGATGCTGGCTTTATTGAAAACCCCATAAGAGCCAACTCGTCACGGATAATCGAGGAAGCGAAGCACACATCGCCCCTACCGGCTTCCATAAGATGTGTTTACTCTACTCCCCAGCTTTTGGCCGGTAAGCGCCCTCCACCCATTCTTCTCCATCCGGCCCAACTTCCTTCTTCCAAACCGGGACAATCTCTTTCAGACGATCGATCCCATAGCGAGCCGCTTCGAACACGCCCGTATCGCGGTGAGCAGCGGTGCAGGCAATGAGAACAGTCGGAGTTTTTGGGTACAACTTTCCAATCCGCTGGACAATGGCAATTCCTTCCACGGTCGGCCATTTCTGACGGATTTCCTCGGCAACCTGCTTCATCTTGGACTCTGCCATTGGAACATAAGCTTCATATTCAAGATAAGCTGTTTTATGATGTTCGCCACGGTTGGTTTCACCGCGCACCATACCGGTGAAAATGGCAGCAGCACCCGTGCTGGTAAGTGTAATTTTTTCCAGCAAGTTATCTAGGTCGATTTCAGATTCGGTGACGGAGTAGATGGTTGGGAAGTCCATTAGCCTCCACTCACCGGAGGGAACATGGCCACTTCAGCACTCTCAGGAACAAGACTTTCATCAAATGCAAATTCACGATTGATAGAAATCACAACCGTATCCATAGTCTCTCTTAAGTCAGGATAACTATCGACCACAATACCTTTTAACGCCCTCACAGTGGTCTCAGCAGGGACATCCAACTCGAAAGATTTTGTACCGGCGCGATCACGCAGAGTGGCAAAAAATAAAACTTTAATGCGATTCATTCCATTCCTTGTTACGTTGTGGATACAATACTGACGATGTTTTCCTATTCATTTATTACATCACCCGAACGTCCACCATGCTTTTCCACCAGTCGTATATTCTGGATACGCATGGTTTTCTCGGCGGCTTTGGCCATATCGTAAACTGTTAATGCAGCAACAGAAACAGCTGTCAAGGCTTCCATTTCAACGCCTGTTTTGCCGATGGTTTTGGCGGTCGCAGTGATGGTCACACCGGGAAGTGAATCGTCCAGAGCCAGGTCGACGTCCACTTTGGTGAGCGGCAAAGGATGACATAACGGGATCAGGTCGGAGGTCCGTTTCGAGGCGCTGATGCCAGCAATCTGGGCGATGGTCAACACGTCCCCTTTTTTAATCTGTCCGGCACGGATCAATTCCAGGGTAGTCTCCATCATATGGACTTCACCCTTTGCGATAGCAATCCGCTCGGTATCCGGCTTGGCGCCCACGTCCACCATACGGGCGCGGCCATATTCGTCGAGGTGAGTTAATTTTTGGTCAGACATGTTCAAATTATAGTATAGACTTGACAGGATTTTGAATCCTGTCAAGTCTCAGTGTATAATCGGCGCGTTATGACAAGTATTCTCGGCCACCAGACCAATGGATATACCGTGCAGACAGCCGTTTACGAAGGGCCGCTCGACCTTTTACTCGACCTGATCGAACACGCCGAACTGGACATCACCACTCTTTCATTGGCTGTCGTCACAGAGCAATACCTGGAGTATCTGCACCACCTGGAAGAAACGCACGCGGACGAAATTTCTGCCTTTCTGGTGATCGCTGCCAAACTGGTACAGATCAAATCCGAAGCCCTGCTTCCACGCCAGCCTACCCATGAACCTGGGGAAGAAGATGTCGGTGCGGCGTTGGTCGAGCAATTAAAACTTTACAAACGCTTCAAAGAAATCGGAGCCTTGTTACATGAGCGAGAAGTGCAGAACCTGCGTTCGTACCTGCGCCTGGCTCCTCCACCAAAAATCGAGAGTAAACTCGATCTTTCGAATATCACAATTGCGGATTTACTTGAGGCCGCACAGGAAGTGTATGCTCTAGAAGTTGAAAAGCAGGCGCTGGGTACCGTCATTTCTGCACCTAAGGTAACTATTCGTGAAAAAATCGAACTGATTTCCAAAAAAATGGGAGCGGCTGAACACGCCCACTTTCGCGAGCTATTGGGAGAAAATCCAACCCGCATCGAAGTTGTGGTGACGTTTCTAGCCTTGTTGGAACTGGTCAAGCGCTACAGGGTGGCTGCCAGGCAAGTGGGGCTATTCACAGATATTGAGATCGAACGTATGGCGGATTGGAATCCGGATGAGGAGATCGAGATCGAGTTCGAGTAACAATAGTATTCAGTAATCAGTGACCAGTCGAGGAGGCTGGTCATTTTTGTTTGTAATAGCTGTTTGCGATAAACAGCGCCAAGGCAGCTCCGAAAGCGTCAATCATAACATCAGTCAATGCAGGGTGTCGCCCGGGGACAAAGGACTGGTGAAATTCATCTGTCGTTGAAAAGAGAACAGCCATTGTCCAGGTTATAAAGAACCAGCGTTTCGACACATCTTCACTTTTGCCCTTCAACCCGCGCAAATAGGACAGCCCCAACAATCCGTATCCGAATGCATGTCCCCCTTTCTTAACAATGTAATCAAATGCGTCAAAATTGGGCATCTCGCTAGATGGAATGGACGAAAAAACGAATATGATCACCATCATCAAGATGGCCGGTCCCCATTGCCATATAAAAGAAGAAGCTTTAGACATACAAGGATTTTACTGCCAAACCACCCAATTTTATGAGAACAATGATTCATATGATAAAATCGGACAAATATTGTCCATTTAACAAGAGGAGATAAACCCATGACTACCAAACAACGTCTTGATGCAATTCTCGAAAAATGGGACTTACTTAAACACCCCTTCTATCAGGCTTGGAGCGCTGGCACCCTTCCGGTAGATGCGCTCAAAGTTTATGCATCAGAGTACGGCGCGTTCATCAACACACTGGCAGATGGTTGGACAACACTTGAGGATGCAGAAACCGCCCATGAGGAGGAAGAGCACGCCGAACTATGGGAACAATTTGCAAACGCGCTTGAGACAAAGATCAGCAAGCCTGAAATTGCACAGACGAAGAACCTTGTAACAGTTTCCAAAAATCTGTTTGCCTCCCCGGCTTCTACCCTGGGAGCGATGTATGCTTTCGAAGCTCAACAGCCCGCTACCGCTAAATCCAAGCTGGACGGCCTAAAAGAACATTACTCCCTGCCAACGGAGGTCGAACCGTATTTCGAGGTTCACTCTGCAAACTGGCATGAATCGGAGAAAATTCTGGCTTCTTTTGAGAAACTCTCTCCCGAAGAGCAGGTTCAAGCTGAGCAAGCCTGCGAAAAAATGGCAGAAGCCCTGTGGAATACATTGACTGGTATCCACGAGGAGACTTGCCTGAATTAGTACCTTACAGGTAACCAAAAAGCGCTGTCAAAGACGACAGCGCTTTTTTCATGACGACAACTTTACTCTAGGTATCTTCAAAATGCACATTGACATTGACTGTTCCGTCTCCCAGGTCAACGCCTTGCACTACAATAGCCTGACCGCTCGGATGCCCGTCCCAGACGATACTGAAGGTTGTGTCATTGATCACTGTGAGGATGTCACGTTCATTGTAACCAGAGCTTTCAAAGGCATTACGATAGAATGTCACAACTTCATCCAGAGACATGCTTGTCTGGAAATTAATGCCTCCCGTACCCATCTCCGTAAGATTTTGGGTATCAGGTGGAGTTGGGAAATCGTAAGATTCTGCTTCTTCCTCCGATCCGGTAGAGGGAGACACTGTTCCTGGCGCATTGACACCAGTTCCATCACCACCACCGAAGAATCCGCAGGCAAGTGAGGCAATTACAAGGACCGCAAGAAACAGTATCACTCTGTTACGTTTCATAAAAACATTCAGTTCTATGTCTTCTAAAGCGTTTTATACCATATGAGAAACAGTTACTTTTGTGAATATCTCACGTCCCTCCAGTTCTTTGAAAAAAGGTTCAGGGTCCAGCACGGCTTCAGGCGCATGAACGCCTGGTTCAACACGCCCTTCCCCCAGCCAGATCGCTGCGATGGCTGGCGCAACACCGGTCGGCAAAGCGCCCTTACAAGTCAGCGTACCGAGACGGTAGGTTACGTCTTTTCCATCCTTCGTGCCTTTAATTGCGGTAACAATTTCTTTGACCCAGTTTGGCGGTTGGGTTTTGGCTGGGGCCAGGAAGTCGGTGATGGGCGGTACATAACCGGATAACATTGAAACCATCAGGTCACGCGGCACAACCGAACCCCCATTTACGTCAACAGGATCTTTGCCCGCAAAGCCAAATTCTGCCAGCACACGCACCTTCTCAACCGTATTTTTGGCCATGCCCCAGTAATTGATCTTGAAGAAGCATTCCTGTATACCTTTATCTTTGAAGGTTAGCGGGATGGTGGCTACTTCCGAGTGTAATGACAGGTGCATCGGAAGCAGGCCCAGGGGCGCTTCGAACCAGTAATCCTCAAAACCGGTTAAAGGCTCCTTGGCAACAAATTCGCCGTTTTCAAAGACCATCGGTTCCACGGTTAATTCATCCACAATTGTGGGAACTGCATAAGTGAAGCGCACATCATCTGGCGGGGGCGGTTTGATACCATCATATATTTTGACGCTCTCTATGGTGTCCAGCCGGTCAGCGGCATAACGGGACTGAATGTTGGGTATGCCCGGAGCAGATCCCATCCCCAGTACGGCGCTGATGCCCGCCTCTTTAAAACGATCATCTAACTTTAGTTGCTTCCAGGTGGTATGGAACAGCCCCCCCATATCGGTGTAGTGCGCCCCCGCCTTGAGACAAGCTTCCATCACTTTCAGATTGGTGTAATAGACGGTGGCGTTCAAGCAGACCGCGCTGCCCTCCAAAGCTTTGACGAAATTATCCTCGTCGTTGATGTTCACTTTCAGGACTTTGACTTTCGGGCTGTCCAGATAGTCAGCCACTACCTGGGCCTGCTCGAGATCAAGATCGGCAATCACGACCTCCTCCACCCGCTCGTCGTTTGCCAGGTCTTGCACTGAGATGCAGCCCATCTTCCCAGCGCCACCAAGAACTGTGATTTTCATCGATTATTCTCCTTGAAAAGTGATTGACCTACTAATTATGTTTATCATCCGCTAATCTTCGCTAATTTCCACGAATTTTTATTTATTAGCGTGAATTCGCGGAGATGATTTAATTTGACTTTTGCAACAAGTCTATTAAGTCATCCAATCTCTCAACCGATAATACTGAACGGCTAAAGGCATGAACCAGGGTTCGTTGCGATAAAAGAAATAAGTTTGATGGGGAATGTCTGCAAACGGGCTATTGCTCTTTTCGCCCGTCAATACTTGCGCAATCTCACGACCCAGATACAGAGCAGTATGCAGCCCGTGTCCGCCAAATCCAAAGACGTAATGCACGCCCTTCACACGTCCGATGTGCGGCATCAGGTCGAAGGTGAGACCAAGCTGGCCGGTCCAGGTATTGGTGACGGGCACATTCTCGAGTTGAGGAAAGGCACGCACCATTTGACTCCGCAAGATGCGAGCGCTTTCTTCCAGGTCAAGCGTGGTACTCAGGTTGTTGCGTCCACCCCAAAGCAGACGGCCACCTGGTGTGAGACGAAAATAGTTCAGGAACCATTTTGAGTCCCAGAACATGCGCCTTCTCGGGCTGATCCCCTTTTGCAATTCCGGACTCAACGGCTCGGTGACGACGCTGTAACTGCCGACCGGGATGACCTTGGATTTCAACCCTGAGACGAAGTTCTCGGTGTAGCCATTGGTCGCCGCGATCACTTCCCGCGCCTTGAGCCTGCCACGCGGGGTATGGAGGATAAACTCATCCCCGGCTTTTTCCAGTCTGGTCACCGAGGCGTGCTCGCACAACTGCGCGCCATATCGGGCAGCCACCTCCGCCAACCCATAAACCAGCTTAGCCGGATGGAGGCCCGCGCCATGATCATCAACCAACCCGCCGTAGTAGGCCGGGCTGCCAATTTCATTTTTGAGTTCTGAAGGCGGAATCAGATGTAGTTCATGATCCAGCACGAGCTTGTTCCACTCGATTTCCTCTTTGAAGGCTTCAAAGTGGGAGGGTTTAAAAGCCACACACAGGTCACCATCCTGGTGAAAGTCACAGTCGATCCCCTCTTCGTTCACCAGTTCCTTGATCAAATCGACGGCGTCAAGCGAAGCCTGCCAAAATACATGACAGTATTTTTCGCCGTAGCGTTTGAATATCCTTTGGGAGCCTGCTTTCAATCCGCAGCCGGTGATGCCGCCATTGCGGGACGAGGCCCCCCAACCGATAGTTTCGCGCTCCAGCACAACCACGGAAGCGCCGCTTTTTGCCAGCGTGCGCGCCGCGCTCAGGCCGGTGTATCCCCCACCGATAACTACAACATCTGCACTTTCGGGAAACTCATCAGCAACGGGCAGGTTTTCCGGCCGGGGGTAATCTTCTTGCCAAAAGGGAGTAGTTTTCATATGTTGTTTTGTGTAGTTCAGTGTAGTAGCGACTTCAGTCGCTGCTATCTAAGATCACGGCTAAAGCCGTTACTACATTTTATTAATATGGATACCAGTACTCTTTCACACCGCCTTCGATATCCCAATGTACGTGCTTGACATCGTAATATTCATCCAGGCCCTCCTGTCCCAACTCACGCCCCAAACCGGACATCTTCATGCCGCCAAAGGGCCCGGCAAAGTTGTCGGTCAATGGGTCGTTGATCCAGATGGTGCCGCCTTTGACTTCCTCAAAAAAGCGCTTGACCAATTTGGCATCGTGGCTTATCAGGCTGGCGCCCAGGCCATACTGACAATCATTGGCCAGCGCGATGGCCTCATCAAAATCTTTGTAAGCCATCAAGGGGATGACCGGACCGAAGGTCTCCTCTTTCATCAGGCGCATCGAATGGTCCACGTCGGTAATGACAGCCGGTTCGAGGAAGAAGCCGCGCGTCAAACTGGCTGGACGCTTGCCACCAGTCAACGTTTTTGCTCCCACGCTGACGGCTTCTGCCATCTGCCCCTCAACCTTCTCGCGAAATTTGTTCCGGATCATAGGCCCAATATCGGTACCCTCATCCAACCCGTTGCCCAGACGTAGCTTGCTGACGAAATCTGCCAACTCTTCACCGAATTGCCCCATCATGCTCTCGTGCACGTAGACACGTTCGGTGCTGGTGCAAACCTGCCCGGCATTGATCAATGCCCCATAAGCCAACCCGCTGACGGCCATGTCCATTTCCGCATCGGGGGCGATGACCATCGGGTCTTTGCCGCCCAATTCGAGATGCAATTTCTTCATCATCGGGCCAGCCAGCGAGGCGATGCGCTGCCCAACCGCCAGTGACCCGGTGAAAGCAATCACTGGCACATCGGGATGTTTCACCAGCGGCTCACCGGTTTCAGGTCCGTATCCGGTCACTACGTTGACCACGCCGGGAGGCAGATGGTCACAGGCTTCCTCTACCAGTTTCAATGTGGAAAGCGGTGTCAACTCGGACGGTTTGATAACCACGGTGTTACCCGCTGCCAGAGCAGGCGCCATTTTCCAGGAAAGCAACAACAACGGATAATTCCAGGGGACGATGCAAGCGACCACACCATAGGGCTCTTTGAGCACAAAGTTGAACTGTCCCGGTTCGCCAGGCGGGATGACCCGTCCGCGTTCATGGCGGGCAAGTTCAGCGTAGTAGTCGAAAGTCTCTTCCACCCACCAGAGTTCTTCGTCGTTTTCGGGGATGGGTTTGCCTTCTTCTTTGGTCAACAATTCGACCAGTTCATCGTGATGGTCGCGGATTTTAGCGGCGATCTGATGCAGGGCGGCAGCGCGTTCGTTAGCAGGAGCACGCTTCCAGTCCGGGAAGGAGGCGGAGGAGGCTTCTACTGCAGCGAGAGAATCTGCGGGAGTTCCGCTGGGCACTTCCTCCAGAATCTCCTCCGTTGCCGGGTTGATGACTTTGATTGTGTCTTTGGCTGACCCACTGGTTTTCTTGCCATTAATGTACATAGGTACCATCCATCGAAAAAACTGTTGAGCCGGGAAATCCCGACCCAACAGTTACAGTTTAAATTTCTTATTCAGCAGCTTTGACTTCGGTCCAGATGCGTTCGTAAACCGGGGTCGCGTCCCCTACATCCCTTAACCATTCCAGCTTGGCCATGACTTCGGGAGGCGGGTAAATGGCGGGTTCCTCAAGGATTTCTGGATCGATGAACTCATTGGCCGCTTCAACCGGGCTGCCATACCAGGTAAAGTTGGTGATCTGGGCAGCCACTTCGGGTCGCAGAATGAAGTTGATAAAGGTTTCAGCCGTGTATGCGTTATTGGACGTGGCCGGGATGCACATGTTATCAGCCCAGACAACGCCGCCCTCTGCCGGGATGCTGTACCAGATACGCTCATCTTCTACAGCGGCAGCGAAGAAGTCACCGCTCCATCCATGTGCGTAGACTGTTTCATCGCTGGCAATCAAATCTTCGTACTGATCGCTGTCATAAGAAAACAGATAAGGTTTGGCGTCGATGAGCAATTGCTTGGCTTCTTCAAGCTGAGCTTCGTCCGTTGAATTCAATGAGTAACCGAGATATTTTAAAGCGGCACCAATGGCTTCGCGGCTATCATTCAGCATTGTGATCTGGCCCGAATACTCGGATGCAATCGCGGGATCAAAAATGTAAGCCCAACTATCTGGTTCAACGATATCGCTGTTATAGCCAATTCCTGTCGTACCCCACTGGTAAGGTATACAATGCACTAAACCAGGATCGTACGGGGGATCTGCGAACAGATCGGACAGATTGGCAATATTGGAGATATTGTCATGATTGATCTCGACCAGCAGATCTTCTTCGATCATGATCTCGACCATGTAGTCTGAGGGAACGATCAAATCGTAACCGGCAGCGCCGGCCTGGAGTTTTGCAAGTAATTCTTCATTGCTCGAAAATGTGTCTTCGATAACCTTGACGCCAAACTCTTCTTCAAAGGCTGTGAAGACTTCGGGATCAATATATTCTGACCAGTTGTACAGGTGAAGCTCCTCAGCTAATTCTCCTTCGCCGCCCGACGGGGCGCACGCGGCGATTGTCACGATCAGCAGGCTGAGAACTGTCAGAATGATGAGATTTCTTTTCATTTCTTCCTCCTCGGGTTTCTTATTATTCTGTAGTATGCAAATAAATCACACGATATCGATCTTTCCGTCACCTCCTCTCTGCAAGAAAAGAGACAGGAATACGAGCATAATCGAAACGAGAATCATAATAGCCGAAAGAGCATTGATTTCAGGCGTGACTCCCAACTTGACCATCGAGTAAATACGTAACGGGAGTGTGGTGGCGCCCGGCCCGGCCGTAAAAAAGGTGATGACAAAGTCATCCAGCGATAATGTGAAGGCCAACAACGCGCCGCCTAAGATACCCGGCATCAACAAAGGCAGGGTAACTCTTCGAAATGTGTGCCAATTGTTAGCGTAAAGATCCTGGGCTGCCTCTTCCAATGTTCTGTCAAACTGTGCCAAACGCGCTCTAACCACGATGGCGACAAATGAAATATTGAAGGCAATATGTGAGATGATGATGGTTGTCTTACCTAGAGGAATCTTCGAAAGCACAAAGAAAAGCAACAGCATAACAGCCATGGCAATATCCGGGATAATAATTGGCAGGTATAGCAGTGCATCAAATGCCAATTTGCCTCGGAATGTGTAGCGCTCCATCGCCAAGGCAACCATAGTTCCAAAAATCGTAGAAACAATGGTCGATGTCAGGCTGATATATAAACTGTTTCTCAACGCCGACCCAATAGCTTCATTATGAAACAACTGCACGTACCAATCAAGGGTAAAGCCTCTCCAGGCGGCGGAAGCAAATCTGGAAGCATTGAAAGAGAAGACGACCAGGATCAGGATGGGCGCATACAGGAAGAAATAACTTATTAGTCCGTGCAAGGTCATCACGCGACGACCAATACGAAGCGTGCGGAGCTGGCGTTTCTTCTCGATCTTCATTTCACTATTCATGCGCTTCCCCCTGCTGCTCTGAAGCAGCAGTCGAGCGGAAGTAGATCAATGTAGCCGCCAGCATCAACGCCATCAAAATGATGGAAATTGCCGCGCCGAAGGGATAATCGCGGGCCGACATGAACTGGGAATAGATCACGTTGCCGATCATGATGGTCTTCGCGCCACCCAGCAGGTCGGGGGTGACGTATGCGCCCAGGGAAGGGATGAAGACCAGGATCGAACCTGCAACTACGCCGGGGAGAGTCAAAGGGAAGATCACGCGCAGAAAGGCTTTCGTCCGGTTGGCGTATAAATCGTAGGCCGCTTCGACCAGCGAGTTATCCAAACGTTCGACAGCCGCATAACAGGGCAACACCATATCCGGCAACCAACCATAAACCAGACCAATGATGATGGCAAAATCCGTCCCAAATAGCGGGAGCGGATTGGCCGTCATGTGGATCAGGCCTTCCATCGGCAGCCAGGGGAGCGCCGCTTCAAGACCAACAAACCAGCCGTTCAGCGTACCTGTCCAGATGGTATTGATCAATCCCTGGTCACGCAAGATCAAGATCCAGGCGTAGGTACGCACCAGGAAATTGGTCCAGAACGGCACCATCAACAGCAAGATGAGCACATTGCGCCTGCGCTCAGACTGGGAAGCAATCCAAAAGGCGAGCGGGTAACCTATCAGTAAAGAAATGATCGTCGTAACTGTAGCAATATAAATCGTCCGGCCAAAGATGCGCAGGTACAGTGGGTCCTCTGGATTCAGGAAACGGGCAAAGTTCTCCAGGTTCAGATTCCACTCTACGCCGCCATATGTCCCACGCTGGCCAAAACTCATTGCCAGTACGATCAGGAGTGGAATGGCAAAAAAGACCACCAACCAAAATAAGCTGGGGAAGATCAATCCAAACAGCATCCAATTGCGGCGTTTTTTCTTTGGTTTCATTACGCTTTCAACTCCGGTTTGGGTTGAGCGATGAAAGCGCTTGAAGATTCTTTCGGCCAGACAAGACGGACTTTCAATCCCGAATCCAGATGTGAACTTTCGAACGTGTTCAGATTCTGATTGCGTGCTCTTAAAACGGAACCATCCGGAAATTTAACAACATAGATGGTATCGGATCCGATGTAAATGTGATCGACAATAATACCGACAGGGAAATTCTCAAATTCTTGTTCATCTTCAGGTTGGAACACAATTTTCTCCGGACGCACAGAAACGGTCGCTCGATTCCCCGCTCGAACCTGCTCCCCGGAAGTTACCCACACCTGTCCCCCAGCATCCAGCACGACCTCCACGAACGGCTCATCCTCGCGCAGGACTTTACCTTCCAGATAGTTGGTCTCGCCAATAAAATCTGCTACAAAGCGACTTTGTGGGCGTTCGTAAATCGCCTGGGCAGTTCCAATTTGGAGCAATTTGCCCTGGCTCATAACTGCGATACGGTCCGACATCGTCAGCGCTTCTTCCTGATCGTGAGTCACATAAATAAAAGTGATACCGACTTCCCGCTGAATCGTTTTTAGCTCGAGTTGCATTTCTTTCCGTAGTTTCAGGTCAAGAGCGCCCAACGGTTCGTCCAACAACAATACTTCGGGTTGGTTGATCAGTGCGCGGGCAAGCGCGATGCGTTGCTGCTGTCCTCCTGACAACTGGTTTGGCTTGCGCCTTTCTGTGCCGAGTAACCTGACCAAATTGAGGGTTTCCTCGACTCTTTTCTGTCGTTCCGCGCGGGGCACGCCTTTCATCTCCAGACCAAAACCAACGTTTTCTTCGATGGTCATATGCGGGAAGAGTGCATACTGTTGAAACACTGTATTCACCGGACGTTTGAAGGGAGGCACATACCCCATCTCTTTCCCATGGATCAAGATATTTCCTTCTGTTGGCATTTCAAAGCCTGCAATCATTCGCAAGGAAGTTGTCTTACCGCAGCCTGAAGGACCCAAAAGCGAAAAGAATTCACCATCTTTTATCTGCACTGATACGTGGTCAACAGCAGATACCACTCCCCCTTCCGGCGTTGGGAAACGCTTTACAACGTCTACCAACTCAACCGCAAAACTATCATCCATCGACACCTCCAGAGGAAGTAGAAGTGTTTGGGCTGGCACCGTAAGCCATCTTGAACGTTCGCAAGATCAGATATGTCTGCGTGCGCGTAACACCCGGCACCTGACGCAGTTTCTGATTTAGGAATTCTGCCAGTGCTTCACGATTCTGACACATTACCTCAACAAGCAAATCAAACTCACCCGAAACCATAATCAAATAACTGACTTCTTCGAATGTAGCGATTATCTCCGCAGCGCTTTCCAGTTTTGGCGGCTCAACCGAAATGCCAATCATTGCTGGCGCATCAAATCCCAAATTATAGGGATCAACCATTCCTATAATTTGAATGACTTCCTGTTCCTGCAAACGCGACAAGCGATTGCGCACAGTCCCTTCGGAGATGTTCAACTGCTTGGCAATCTCCGTAAAAGGAGTACGGCCGTCTTTTTGCAAGATGGCTATAAGTTCAAGATCGATTTTATCCATAGTCTATTTCGAATTTCGTAATAACAAGTTTATTTTAATGCATTATCCGTAATAAATCAAGGCAATATTACTCTAAACCCAATAAAATCGGATATAATACCAAGAAAGGACTAAAGTTAATTTTTCTTGTCTGGAACACCAACTTCTTTAAATCATCAATTTCCAAGGAGATTCATATGAGTATGCAAGGCAAAGAAACCAAGGCGCTGTTTGTAAGGGCCAAAGCAGTTATTCCCTACGGAGTGAATTCGAACTTCCGATATTGGGGGGACGAAGATACACTGGTGGTTACGCGCGGAGAGGGCACATATATCTGGGATGCAGATGGAAAACGCTATATTGACTATCGATTGGGTTTCGGTCCAATTATTTTGGGACACGCTTTCCCGGCTGTTGTGAAACGCGTTCAGGACGCCATTCAAAATGGCACCGTCTTTGCCTGGACGACACCCAACGAAATCGAGCTATGTGAACGCATTACGCGGATGTGTAATGTGGATAAAGTACGTTTAACCAACACCGGCACCGAAGCCACAATGCACGCCTTGCGCATTGCCCGCGCATACACAGGGCGGGAAAAGTTCATTAAGTTCGAGGGGCAATACCACGGGATGACTGATTATTTCATGTTCAGTACGGCTTCCTCAAATCCCAAATCTCTGGGCTCCAGGCGCAGCCCGGTAAACGCACCGGTGACATCCGGTATTCCAAAAGATATTGTTCAATACATCATCAATTTACCCTTTAATGATTTTGAGAGATTAGAAGCGACCATCGAAGCAAAATGGGGAGATATTGCCGCCGTATTCATCGAACCGATACTGGGGAACGCAGCTGGCATAATGCCACAACCGGGATTCCTTGAAAAAATTCGGGAATTATGTGACAAGTACGGAATCGTGATGGTCTTTGACGAAGTTAAAACCGGTTTCAGGTTGGCGAATGGCGGCGCCCAGGAGTATTTCAATATACAAGCCGATCTGGTAACTTATGCAAAATCTCTGGGGAATGGATTCCCGATTGCAGCCATTGCCGGAAAAGAAGATGTCATGATGACAGTTCAACCTGGCGCAATGGCGCATGGTGGAACCTATTCCGGCAACGTGACGGGAACCGCGGCGGCAATTGCCACTCTTGAAATCCTGGAAACTGAACCCATCATAGAGACCATCCACAAGCAAGGTAAGACTTTGATGACAGGAATCGATGAAATATTGACTGAAGCAGGCCTGCCCCATTCCGTGACCGGCGTTCCGTCTATGTTTGGCATCGTGATGGGTGTAGATCAAGAGCCTCATGATTTCAGGGATTATTTCAAGGGAGATGGTGAACTATACGAAAGCCTGGCTATGGAGTTGATCCAAAGAGGTGTGCAGCCAGATAGTGACGCACGAGAACCCTGGTTCCTGTGTTATTCTTTGAGTGAGGCAGATGTAAACGAAACCCTTAATATATTTAATGATTCGGTCAAGGCAGTTAAAAAATAAGTGTTCCAAGGTGACGTAGTATGATAAAAATTTTGAACTATATCAACAACGAGTGGGTCGAACCGGATGTCAGTATATATGCGGATGTCATCAACCCGGCAACAGGAGCAATAATCGCGAAAACACCCTTATGTGGTAAGCCAGAGGTGAATGCCGCGGCGAAGGCTGCTTCCGATGCTTTTCCTGGATGGAGACAAACTCCGGCTCAGGACCGCATCCAGTATCTGTTCAAGTTGCGGGATCTGCTCAAAGCCAACCACGACGAGATCGGGCGTACGATCACGAACGAATGTGGCAAGACCTTCGAAGAGGCCAAAGCTGAAATGGTACGCGCCATCGAAAATGTAGAAGTGGCCTGCGGTATTCCGATGATGATGAAAGGGGAAATCTCTGAAGATATTGCTCCTGGTATCGACGAGATCATGCTTCGTCAACCGGTGGGCGTTTGCGCCACCATCGCGCCGTTCAATTTCCCGGGCATGATTCCGTTTTGGTATCTGCCCTACGCTCTGGCTTGTGGAAACACATATGTGATCAAGCCATCCGAAAAAGTCTCCATGACCATGCAACTCATCTTCAAGCTAATCGATCAGGTCGGTTTCCCGAAGGGTGTGGTCAACATGGTCAATGGCGCTAAGGACGCAGTGGACGGTATCCTTGACCACCCAGCGATCCGGGCCATCACATTTGTGGGATCCACCAATGTGGCCAAGTATATCTACCGGCGAGCTTCCGAGAATGGAAAACGGGTGCAAGCCCAGGGCGGGGCTAAGAATCCGGTTATCATCTTGCCGGATGCAGATATGGAGATGGCTGCCAAGATCGTGACCGATTCTGCTTTCGGTTGCGCGGGTCAGCGCTGTCTGGCGGTTTCGCTAACAATCACGGTAGCTGAGGCACGCAACGAATTTACCGAGTTGATCTGCGATGCCGCTTCGAGTCGTGTGGTGGGCTACGGGCTTGATGAAGGCATTCAAATGGGGCCGGTCATCAACCAGGCCAGCAAAGAACGTGTTGAGCAGTTGATCGGATTAGGCGCTAAAGAAGGGGCTTCTGCTTTAGTAGATGGGCGTGGGACAACCATCAATGGTTATGAGGGCGGATATTTCGTTCGCCCGACCGTTTTAGCTGATGTCCAACCTGAAAGTGAAATCTGGAAAACAGAGATATTCGGGCCTGTGTTGAGTATGATGCATGTCAACACGATTGAGGAAGCCATTGGACTGTCAAACAGTCACGCGTACGGCAATCAGGCCAGCCTGTTTACTTCGTCAGGTTCGGCTGCGCGCAAGTTCCGTTATGAAGTGCAAGCCGGGAACGTTGGCATCAACATCGGTGTGGCTGCGCCGATGGCTTTCTTCCCATTCAGCGGCTGGAAGGAATCCTTCTTTGGTGATATGCACGGCCAGGGCATGGACGCGGTTGAATTCTTCACGCAGAAGAAAGTGGTCATTGAGCGCTGGCCGAAAGAGTGGTCACGCAAGTTCTAGCTTATAGGAAAAAATTGGAAATCCATTTACAACTCTATTCAATCCTACGGGAAAAATTGCCAGCTGAATCCAACGGGCAAACCATTCTACAGATGAAAGAGAGTGCCAGCCTTGCCGATTTGCTTGAAAAGCTCGACATAACTCGTAGAGTTGTAATCAGTGTGAATGACGAACACGAATCGGACATGTCACGCCAGTTGCAGGATGGCGACAAAGTCAGAATATTTTCATCCGTCAGTGGCGGATAAATTGAAGTAGTTCGTACGAGGAGAAAACAATGCCCCACGGCTATAATGGAAAAATTTTGCACGTAAACCTCACCAGTGGTCAATTTGACGTTGAAGAACCAGGTGAGGCTTTTTACCGTAAATACATGGGCGGCAGTGCATTGGCAATGCATTATTTGCTCAAAGACATGCCGCCCGGCGTCGATCCGCTCGGACCAGAAAACATGTTGGTACTGGCGCTCAGTGTGCTGACCGGGAATCCCATCTCCGGTCAGAGTCGTATGACGGCGGCTGCCAAATCTCCCCTAACCGGGGCGATCGGCGATTCACAGGGTGGTGGTTTCTTCCCCGCAGAACTCAAGTTTGCCGGATTCGATGCCATCGTGATCAGGGGTAAAGCCGAGAGACCGGTTTACCTGTGGATCAATGAGGGCAAGTACGAGCTGCGCGACGCCGCGCACCTGTGGGGGAAGATCACGGGAGAAACCGAGGCTTCCATCAGAAAAGAACTGGACGACGACAAGATCGAAGTTTTTCAAATCGGTCCTGCTGGTGAGAAACTGGTGCGATTTGCCGGCATCTTCAGCATGTCGAATCGCGCAAACGGGCGCACGGGCATGGGCGCGGTGATGGGCTCCAAAAACTTGAAGGCCGTGGCTGTCAGAGGCAAGAAGCGTCCCAGCGTGGCAGACAAATCTGCCCTGATCAAACTTGCCAAGTGGGGCGCGGACAACCTTGAAGATTCCGGCATTGCTGGCTTGGCAAAGTACGGCACCGCGGAGACAACCGGCGCCAATCAGACTTCCGGTACGCTGCCTGCTTTTAACTTCAACAGCGGAGTGTTCGATGGCTGGGAAGCTATAGATGGCACAACCATGTACGATACTGTTCTGAAAGGCGCAGTTGAGGAAAGACAGGATCGCGAAGGACGCGATACCTGTTACGCCTGTACTGTACGCTGTAAACGGGTGGTAGAAATCACCGAGGGAAAAAACAAAGTTGATCCGCACTATGGTGGGCCGGAATACGAAACTACCTCTACATTTGGCAATTATTGTGCAGTTGATGATTTGGCTGCAATTTGCAAAGCCAATGAATTGTGTAATAAATACGGCATGGATTCGATTTCCTGCGGCGCGACCATCTCTTGGGCATTCGAGGCCTTCAACGAGGGAAAATTGACCTTGGAGGACACGGACGGACTCGATCTTTCCTGGGGAAATGCCGAGTCTATGGTGAAACTGGTTGAGAAAATTGGGGTGAGGGAGGGGTTTGGCGATGTACTGGCGGAAGGGTCAGAACGAGCCGCCAAAAAAATCGGTCGCGGTACGGGTGCTTACCTGATCACGTTCAAAGGACAGGAGGCACCCGCGCACATGCCACGCGTTAAACGCTCCCTGGCAGTCATCTACGCTACAAACCCTTTTGGCGCGGATCATCAGTCCAGCGAACATGACCCGGCACTTGAAGGTGATTTTGAATATTATACAGATCGCTTGGCCGTATTAGGGTTCAACGAGAGTCAACCGCCCCGATCTCTCAATGCTGAAAAAATCCGCTTCGCTGCCAAGACACAATATTTATACAGCGCTCTGGACAGCCTTGACTTGTGCCAGTTTGTATATGGCCCGGCGTGGCAATTGTATGGTCCAGAGGAATTGGTCGAGGTTGTGCGGACAGTCACCGGCTGGGGAGATGTAAGTTACGAGGAATTGCAAAGAGTTGGCGAGCGACGACTCAATATGATGAGAGCTTTTAATGCACGCGAAGGCATAGATCGCAGTAACGATATCATACCGGAGAAACTATTCAAACCGCTCAAGGGCGGAGTCAGCGATGGCTGGAAACTCGAACGTGACGAAGTGGAGACCGCGTTGGATAAATACTTCGAGATCTGCGGTTGGGATGTTCAGACCGGGGTCCCAACGCGCGCCAAGCTCGAGGAGTTGGATCTGGGATGGGTCGCTGATCATTTGAGCTAAGCGCATTCGAAGCAACTGCAATATCAACCTTGCCTTGATTCATGAATAAATCCATACATACACTTTCAACATCTCCATTTTTCAATGTGATGATGTTTTCAGCCTTTTGGGCACTGCAAATATTTATTTCCAAATTGGGTTTAAACACCGGTGCAAAAGTGCTCCCCTTTCAAGTTGTCATTTCCGTTGTAGCCACGATAACTGTGGCAAGCTTGCTCTGGTCTAAGACAATGGCCTCGCTGCAGAAGCTTTTCAAGCAGCGTCCGATCCTATTCTGGGAACTCTTTCTGGCTAATGCAATACAGGCTGGCTTGGGTGCCATTCTAAATATCATAGGTATTGCTTGGACCAACGCCATCAATGCCGGTTTCTTGGTCAAAATAGCCACCGTAACCACCGTGTTTTTTGCCTGGCTGATTCTCAAAGAGAGCATCTCAGGGCTGAAAATAGCTATCGTGTTCCTGATGCTCATTGGAGCCTATCTCCTGACCACAAAAGGGCAAACACTGTTACCCAGAACAGGCGATCTTTTCATTCTGGGAGCCTGTGTCTGTTGGTCCATGGGAAGCGTGCTCGTCCGCAAAACCTTGAGAACGCATGCGGTCGATGCAGATGTGGTTACCATGCAAAAACCTCTCGCAAGTCTGCCGGTATTTTTTGTCCTGATCGGGATATCTCAGTTTTCCCCCAAGTTGTTTGGCAACCTCCAACCCGTTTTAAAATGCTGTACATTCTCTCCAGACTATTTTCCGTACGCGATAGGAAGTGGAATCTGTTTAGCCCTGACCTGGATTTTCCTGTTCCGGACATTAAGCCTTGCGTCAGCTTCATACATGACTCTCATGTCGATGGTAACACCGGTCATCGTAAGCATTTTGGCGCTGACATTCCTTAATGAAAGACTGATTTTGATTCAAATTCTTGGAGCTGGGTTGATCATCCTATCTGGAGTAGCAATTTACTTCAATGAAAAAGTGTTTTCTTAGAACGCCTGGTGTGCCGTACGCGCGATGATCTCATCTTGTAACTCTTTGCTCAGGTCGCAGAAGTAATCGCTGTAACCGGCCACGCGCACGATCAGGCTGCGGTATTGCTCGGGATTTTTCTGTGCGGCTCGCAATGTGTCTGCATCTACCACATTGAACTGGATGTGATGCCCGTCCAAGTTGAAATAGCCGCGCACCAGGTGGACCAGGCCGTTCATGCCGTCATCGGTCTCCAGCACCTGCGGGGTGAATTTCTGATTGAGCAGCGTACCGCCCGTGCGGACGTGATCCATTTTGGCAACCGAGCGTGCCGCGGCGGTCGGTCCGTGCCGGTCCGCGCCCTGGACAGGGGAGACGCCCTCCGATAACGGAGTCCGGGCCAGTCGTCCGTCTGGAAGCGCGCCGGTCACCGAGCCGAAGTAGATGTGACAAGTGGTGGGCAGCATGTCGATGTGGTACACGCCGCCTTTCGTGCTGCGGCGTCCACCCACTGCGTTGTAATAGGCTTCGAAGACGCGCACCATTAGGTTGTCAGCGTAATCATCGTCGTTGCCGTATTTTGGTGTCCGGTTCAGAAGCAGTTGGCGGGTCCGTTCGTGACCGTTGAAGTCGGCCTCAAGCATCGTCAAAAGTTCATCCATCCCGAAAGACTTCTCATCGAAAACATGATACTTGATGGCAGAGAGCGCGTCCGCCATGCTGCCGATTCCAACGCCCATGATGTAGGTGGTGTTGTAACGTGCGCCGCCGTCGTGGTAGTCCCTGCCGTTGGCGATGCAATCGTCAGTCAATAGCGACAGGAAGGGCGCCGGCATGAAGCGCGCGTACATGCGCTCGACCACCTGGTTGCCACGCACCTTGATGTCGACGAAATGCAGCACTTGCTGCTCGAAGGCGCTGAAGAGTTCATCAAAGCTCTCGAACTGGCGCGGATCGCCAGTTTGCGGGCCAAGCTGTTTGCCAGTGCGCGGATCGAGGCCGTTGTGCAGGGTGATCTCGAGCACCTTGGGCAGGTTGAAGTAGCCGGTCAGGTTGTAGTTTTCCTTGCCGAAAGCGCCCGTCTCCACGCAGCCGGATGTGCCGCCACAGCGCGCATCGACCACGTCTTTGCCCATGCGCACCAGTTCCTGCACGATCGCGTCGACGTTAAAAATCGAGGGCTGGCCAAAGCCGGTCCGGATGATCTTGGCAGCGCGCTTGATGAGCCGATCCGGGCTTTTCTTGCTGACCTGGATCGAGGCTGACGGTTGCAGCAGACGCATCTCTTCGACCACGTCCAGCAGCAGGTAGGAAACCTCATTGACGCCGTCCGAGCCATCCGGACGCACGCCGCCAATGTTGATCTGCGAAAAGTCGGTGTAGGTGCCGCTCTCGGCAGCGGTCACGCCCACCTTGGGTGGCGCGGGTTGGTTATTGAACTTGACCCACAGACACTCCAAAAGCTCTTTGGCGGAATCGCGCGTCAGCGTGCCATCGGCCAGTCCCTTTTCGTAGAAGGGGAACAGGTGCTGGTCGAGATGGCCGGGAGAGTAGGCGTCCCAGGTGTTGAGTTCGGTGGTCACGCCCAGGTGCACGAACCAGTAGTATTGGATGGCTTCATGGAAATCGCGCGGAGCATGCGCCGGGACGTGGGCACAGACCTCGGCGATCTTCTCCAACTCCGCCCGGCGCGCCGCATTGGACTCAGCCCGGGCCTGCTCTCGCGCCAACTGGCTGTAGCTTTCCCCAAACCGGATCAGCGCCCCGGCGGTGATGCGCATGGCTTTTAACTCTTCCTGCTTGTCGTAGGCCTGCGGGTCGTTCAGGTAATCGAGTTCCGCCAGGCTGGCGTCGATCCGGGCCTGGAAATCTAGCATGCCGTTGTGATAGATCTTGTCATCCGCAACAGTATGACCGGGGGCGCGCTGGGTCATGAACTCGGTGAAGATGCCGGCCTCAAAAGCATCCCTCCATTCCTGGGTCATTTCATCAGGAATCAGGTCACCAATGGATTTGCCCTGCCAGAAGGGGATGATCACATCTTCCTGCGTTTTGCGAATTTCAGGGGACACCTTGAAGGATGTCAAGGGGCGCGTATCCAGGATATCTAGATCTTCCAGGCTGTGACAGCACAACTCCGGGAAGGTTGGCGCGGCCTTCGGCCTGTCACCCTTCTCGCCGACAATCAGTTCGCCTTCGTAGATGTCAATATGCTTGTATTCCAGCAAGTAAGAAAATGCCATGGCCCGCTGCACTGGAACAGACATCAGCCCCAGATTCTGCTTGTAGAAATCGGTCAGCAGTTCGGCGCGCTCGATGGAGATCGATTCGACTGTCTCCAGAGATCCCTGGCGCAACTTGCGCACGCGCTCGGTCATGGTTGGTGCAAGAGTAGTAGCCATAGGTTTCTCCTGATGCCCACAAAGACGCGAAGACACAAATAAAATGATTTGTGACTCTGTGTCCTTGTGCCTTTGTGGTCAACTAATTTTCACCTTCAATCCATATTCTTCCAAGATACTCCCCGCCTCCCCCATATGCTCAGCTGTAGGCGGTTTGGTTCCGTTCAATCGATACGACATCTCCAGCGCCTCGTATTTGGCGGCGGCGATGTCGTGATAGCCCATCAATTCCACGCCGCTGACGTTGGGCAGCGAGGCCAGCAATTCAGCGGATTCGCGCAGGTTCCTCTCATCATCGTTCACGCCGGGGATGAGCGGGATGCGGACATAGACGGAATGTCCATGCTCTGAAAGGGACCTCAAGTTTCGTAAGATGGGTTGGTTAGAAACGCCCGTGTATTGGGTATGAAGTTCATCATCCATTAATTTCAGGTCATATAAGAATAAATCTACAAACCCCCGAATACTGTCCAGTGCTTCCCAGGCAGTGTAGCCGGACGTGTCTACCACGGTGTGGATGTCACGTTCGCGACAAGCGCTTAGCAATGCCAGCAAGAACTTCCGCTGCATGAGCGGCTCACCGCCCGAAAAGGTAACTCCACCGCCGGATTGGTCATGGAAAACAATTTCCCTTTCGATTTCCGCCAGCACCTCTTCCACGGTTACTTCCCGACCGGATATTTCTCGCGCGCCATAGTAGCAATTTTCTGCGCAGGTACCGCACACGTCGCATTTTAAGCGGTTGGTCTGTGCACCGCCATTGACCTGGATCCCGTTTTGAGGGCAAACCTCCGCACATTCCCCGCATAAGACACAGCGATTAGCGCGATACATCAGAGTTGGAGTCCGCGATTGGCTCTCCGGGTTATGACACCACCAGCACGAAAGGGGACAGCCCTGGAAGAACACCGTCGTGCGGATGCCAGGCCCATCATTGATGGCGTATTTCTTGATATCAAAGATGATTCCAGTTTTTGCCATATTCCTACTATACAACTTAAAATACTTGCGGTCAATATCCAAATAGTATACAATATGTATATTGATGAATATTTTAAGGATAACGTATGGCTAAAACAAAACAATCCCCCACACGTGAAAGCGACCGCATCGAATCCGAATTACGCCGCTTAATCCTGAACCTTGAACTCGAACCCGGATTGGCTGTCAGCGAAGCTACTTTGATGAAGCGATACAACTGGGGGCGTACACCTTTGCGCGAAGCCTGCCAGCGCCTAGCAGAACAAGCCTTGTTGCAAATGGTTCCCAGACAGGGCGTGGTGATTATGCCCTTGAACGTTTTCGATTTTGTAGAGGTAATGGACGCTATGAGCATGGTCATCGGCACGGCGGCAGCCCTGGCTTGCAAGCGTCTGAACGATAAGCAGTTCGAGCAATTGGATGACTTGATTGTACAGGGAGAAGCGGCCGCTGCAGATGGGGATCATATTCGGGTATCAGAGCTGGATTCCGACTTTCATCGTGTGTTGGCAGAGGCAACAGGCAATCGCTATTTGCGTGATTATTTGGTGCACTTACAACGGGTAGCTTCGCGCTTCAATATCGCCACCTGGAAGCGGGATCGGGACGCCAGCCCTTCTTTAGAAGAACACCATCAGTTATTGGAACTGTTTCGTCTGCGGGATGCGACAAAAGCCAAAGAGGCTATGCTGGAACATATCGAGAATGCTCGTCAAAGGGTGATGGGAAGCGTCGAGTACTCTTACTAAAAAAACCCCCGTGTTTTCAGATCAAGAGCGCGGCGGGTTCTTTCATTAATTTTCTCTGTTCCGAACCACAATCGCTCCTGAGTATATGATAAACCTTGTTAAAAGATATTATAAAATCGGACAAATAAACCCGGAATAGTGAAGTTGGCGCAAACAACGGTTAGAAAAATTATTCATAAAGGAGTTAAGCATGGCTGTTCATGGCACGCATAACGCGGTACAGGATGACCGCAACGAAAAGGTTTTGATCTACGTCAATGGAGAACTTTTCCCGCGGGATGAGGCTAAGATTTCTGTGTTCGACAGCGGTTATTTAGTAGGGGATGGAGTTTGGGAGGCGCTTCGCCTGCACGAGGGTGTGTTGGTCTTTCTCGAAGAGCATTTGGATCGTCTCTGGCAGGGGGCGGCCACTATCGGTATGGACTTGAAAATGACTCGCCGGGAACTGGTAGATAAGATCTGGCACACGCTCAAAGCCAACGATATGCATGATGGGGTGCACGTCCGGTTTATGGTTACGCGGGGAATCAAGAAGACACCCTCGCAAGATCCGCGCCTGACAGCGACCGACCCCAACCTGGTCATCATCCCCGAATATAAACTCGCCAGCCCGGACTCTCGAAACCACGGCGTGACTCTGTTCACCAGCACCATTCGCCGCGGCTCGCCGGACTATCTCGACCCGCGCTTGAATTGTCACAGTAAATTGCATGAAGTCATGGCATTGGTCCAGGCCATCGAGGCCGGTGCGGATGAAGCGTTGATGCTCGATATTCACGGGTTTGTCGCTACCTGCAACGCCACGAATTTTTTCATGGTCAAAAATGGCGAAGTTTGGACTTCCACCGGTCAATACTGCATGAATGGCATTACGCGCGGAAAGGTCATCCAGGTTGCGGATGAAAACGGTATCCCCTGTTATCAGAAGAATTTTTCCCTGTTCGATGTTTACGGCGCGGACGAGGCCTTTGTGACCGGCACATTTGGCGGACTGACCCCGGTGATCAAAGTGGACGGCCGTGTCATCGGCAATGGCAAGCTCGGGACGATCACAGAGAAACTGTCAGACTTGTACAAGGCTGAGATACAGCGAGCAGTTATGGCTGAAAAGGATGCGGAGTGAGCATGTCGCAGGAGATCCTCCGTATCTGTCTGTGGAGCGGTCCGCGCAACATTTCCACCGCTTTGATGTATTCATTCGCGCAGCGGGATGACACGGTGGTCTATGACGAACCGTTGTATGCCCATTATCTTTCCAAAACGCCTGCGCGCGAGTATCACCCTGGCGCTGAGGAAGTGATTGCAACGATGGAAAACGACGGCGAAAAAGTGGTCCACACCCTGATCCTTGGGGATCATCCCAAACCCGTCGCTTTTTTCAAGCAGATGACGCATCATTTACTCGACCTAGATCTGGATTTCCTTTCCAGGACGGTTAACATCTTGCTGACGCGTGACCCGGTTGGGGTACTGACGAGTTTTGCCAAACGCATAGATAATCTGTCCCTAGGGGACGTTGGATATAAAGCTCATTTAGAGCTGTTGGATAAAATAAAATCTATGGGGCAAGATCCGCCCGTATTGGACTCAAATCAGGTTTTGCTTAACCCCAAAAAGGTGCTGGGCAAATTATGCGAACGGATTGGCATCCCATTTCAGGAGGAGATGTTGAGTTGGGAAGCAGGAGCTCGTCCTGAAGACGGCTCATGGTCGAAATACTGGTATAGAACGTTGCATCAGACCACGGGATTTGTAAAACCCAATCAAAAATCTGAGCCGTTCCCGGAGGCTATGAAGCCGTTGTTGGAAGAATGTCAGCCTTACTATGAACAGTTGAGCGCGCTTGCAATCCAGGCTTGATTGATTTAATAGTTATCTTGCAAATTTCACCAAACTACCATTAAATTTGAGGGAATAATCATATAGTTTCGGAGGTTCGGTCAGCCTAGATATACCTAAATTTGTGCCTTTCATTTGTGCACAGATACATACCCTTGAACCCTTATGTATGTTATCGTTCTTATAGCAGTGGAGATGTCACACGATATTAATGGATAACTCCAAAAGCAATTATCGATATTAAGATTGATAACAAGTCAAAAGGATAAGGACGTATAAAATGACACACACAGTTGCAATCAATGGATTCGGCCGAATCGGCCGGTTGGTTTTTCGACATATCATGGAAAGTGAAAATGAACTGGAAATTGTCGCTATCAATGATATTGCGCCGTTGGATAACCTGGCATATTTGCTGAGATTTGATTCCGTTCACGCCAAGCCCAAAGAGAAAATAGGGGCGAAGAATGGCACATTACAGTGGGGATCGCAGGAGGTCCGCTTTCTCAGTGAACGCGATCCTGCGAACCTGCCCTGGGAAGAGATGGAGGTGGATCTCGCCATCGAGGCCAGTGGACTGTTCACCAAGCGAGAAGAGGCATCCAAACATCTCAAAGCCGGTGCGGGACGCGTACTGGTCACTGCTCCCGCTAAAGGAGCAGATTTCACAGTCTGTATGGGTGTGAACGATAAAGACTATAAGCCCGAAGAGCACAAAATCGTTTCGAACGCTTCCTGCACGACCAATTGCCTGGCGCCGGTTGCTAAGGTATTGGACGAGAACTTCGGCATCGAAACCGGCTTCCTGACCACTGTCCACGCCTATACCAGTTCACAAGCCATCGTAGATGCGCCTAACAAGAAGATGCGTCGCGGCCGTTCAGCAGCCGTATCGATTGTGCCAACGACAACGGGAGCAGCCATTGCAACCACCAAAGTCCTGCCTCAGTTGGAGGGTAAAATGGATGGCTTGGCAATGCGGGTTCCGGTAGTAGATGGATCCATCATCGATTTTGTGGCTGAGACGGAGAAACCGGTGACGGTTGATAAAGTCAACCAGGCTTTCCGCCAAGCTGCACAAACAGATGGTATGAAGGGCGTTCTTGGCATAACCGATGATGAACTTGTTTCCACTGATATCGTCGACAGCACTTACTCCGCGTTAGTGGATGCCCAATCCACAATGACGCTGGGTGAACATACCGTCAAGGTGCTAGCCTGGTATGATAACGAATGGGGATACTCCCGGCGAGTGGCTGACCTAGCAGCGTATATGCTTCAATAATATATCGCTTTAACGCTTCTGCTCTATGTAGTGACCATCTAGATAATACTTCGCCATCCGCTGGCATTTGCACAATCACTATATGCTGTCAGTTGTTCTGTCGGTCCTGTGCAAGAAGTAGCATTGATTGGCGATCTAGATGATCGGAATACGCAAGCA
>JASFRG010000031.1:0-32357 GCA_050115035.1 Anaerolineales bacterium
CGGATGTGGAACTGGTTGAGGCACGCCTATCTTCAGGGTCCAGCCTGATCGGGCAAACCTTGCGCCAGGTGGGCTTCCGCCATACCTACAATATCATTGTGCTGGCAATTTTACGGGAAGGGGTGCCGTTTCGCACGAATTTGGAAAATATCCCACTCCTGGGGGATGACGTCTTGCTGATCCAGGGTCGACGCGAGCATTTAGATGAACTGGAGAGCGATCCGGACCTGACCCTATCGCCTCCCGCTTCTCTTCAGGACTTCAAGCTTGCAGAACGTTTAATGGTCGTCCACGTGCCCCCAGACTCTGCCCTGGTTGGAAAATCCCTGGTCGAAAGCCACCTGGGCGATTCATATGGTTTAGGCGTGATGGGGATTCTGCGCGAAGGTGAGACCAAGCTGATTCCGCCTCCCGAAGAGATCTTGTTGGCAAACGACACGTTGCTGGTCAAGGGAAAACGAAGTGACTTGCTGCTGGTGGAGGGCTTACAAAGTCTGGAGATCGAAACAAAGCCTTTGCCTGATTTACAAACATTAGAGTCGGAAGAGATCGGCATGGTTGAAGCAGTACTTTCTCCACACTCAACATTGGCCGGCAAAACGCTGCGCGAACTGAATTTCCGTTTTAAGTATGGCTTGACTGTGCTGGCGGTCTGGCGTGGAGGGCGCGCTTACCGTTCCAATTTGCGCGACATGAAATTGCAATTTGGTGATGCGCTACTGTTGTATGGTCCGCGAGGCAGATTACGTATGTTGGGCAGCGAGCACGATTTCCTGGTGCTGACGGAAGAAGCGCAGGTGCCTGCGCGCCAGGAAAAGATTCCGGTAGCCCTGTCGGTAATGGCGCTGGTCTTGATCCCGGCTATCTTTGGTTGGCTGCCGATTGCCATTTCTGCCATCATTGGCGTTGCGCTGATGATCCTGACACGCTGCCTGACGATGGACGAAGCCTATCGGTACATTGAGTGGAAGGCTGTGTTCTTAATCGCAGGTATGCTGCCCCTGGGCATCGCTATGGAGCAGACAGGTGCTGCGCAATACCTTGCCAATGGGATGATTGCGCTGATCGGTGACTTGGGTCCGATTGCTATCATGGCGGGTTTTTTTCTGTTGGCCGCGTTGGCTTCACAGGTGATGCCCAACCCAGCGGTGGCGGTCTTACTGGCACCGATTGCTTTAAGCACAGCCAGCGACCTGGGCATATCACCGTACACGCTGATGATGACGGTGGCGGTCTCGGCTTCTGCTGCGTTTCTCAGCCCGGTTGGGCATGCTGCTAATGTGCTGGTTATGGGACCAGGCGGCTATCGCTTTTCGGATTACATTAAAGTTGGATTACCGCTTACAATTGTAACTATGATCGTCGTATTACTGGTTATGCCCTTGTTCTGGCCTTTATAATCAATCAAATTTTCGTGTAAAAAGAGAATATCCATGACACCGCAAATCGCTTTGACTCTGGCTATCATCGTCGGCACACTGATCATCTTCGGCACCGAAAAACTGCGTGTGGATGTAGTCGCTTTGTTGGTGCTGCTGACGGTGGGGTTAACTGGTCTGGTTGGCCCGAAGGAAGTCTTTTCCGGGTTTTCCAATTCAGCCGTTGTCACTGTTTGGGCGGTATATATCGTTTCGGGAGGCTTGTTCAAGACGGGTGTTGCAGATATCCTGGGAAAATTCATCTTACGACTGTCCGGGAATAACCAGTTACGGTTAACCCTGGTAATCATGCTGACCTGTGGCCTGATGTCCGCATTCATGAATAATGTTGGGGCGACAGCCATGCTATTGCCGGCTGTCATCAGTGTGGCCAAACAGACCAAAATCCCGGCTTCGAAACTTCTGATACCGCTTTCGTTCTCTTCTCTGATGGGGGGCAGCCTGACGTTGATTGGTACGCCTGCTAACATTTTGGCTGCCAGTATTGTGGAAAATAATGGGCTGCCTACCTTCGGTTTCTTTGATTTTACCCTCATGGGACTGATCGTATTTGGGACAGGCGTTTTGTACATGGTCTTGGTTGGGCGTCACTTTTTACCCGTTCGTCGACCTCCCGGAACCGGCACCCCCGAGATCAGGGGACAGTTACGTAATTACATCAGTGAAGTGCGCGTGCACCCGGATGGTAACCTGGCTGGGAAAACGTTGCTCGAATCGAGATTGGGCGCGGAATACGATTTGACGGTCATCGCTCTTATGCGGGGAAAACAGACGATCATCGACCTTGAGCGAAATACAACCATTGAACAGGACGATATTCTCCTGATCGAAGGTTTGGCGGAAAATCTGTTACGTGCCAGGAATGATTTGGGACTGGTGACTGCCAACGAGAGCAAACGCCATGATCGGCTTGACCAACTGAGCGAAGAGGAAATCGGTATTGTCGAGGCTACACTGGCGCCGCGCTCTTCAATGGTGAACCGTAGTTTGCGTTCGCTAAATTTTCGTGAACATTATGGCTTTACAGTGCTGGCCGTCCGGCGCCAGGGACAGATTATCACCAAGCGTCTGCGCAGCATTCGCTTTCAATTTGGGGATGATCTGCTGCTTCAGGGACCGCGTAGTCGCATGCCGGAATTGGAACAGAACAACGACTTTTTGGTTTTGGAGCCACTCGAGATTCCGGAAAGGCGCCGCCGTAAAATGCCTATCGCGATCGGTTTGATGCTGTTGGTGATCGGATTGGTGATTTTTGCCGGGCTGGATATTTCAATTGCAATGGTTGCTGGTGCGGTTGGTATGGTCGTCACACGCTGTTTAACCATGGACGAAGCCTATGAGAGCATTGACTGGCGCACCGTTTTTCTGGTAGCTGGGATGCTGCCGCTCGGCATCGCTATGGATACAACAGGTACAGCTCGCTACTTAGCGGATCTGATGCTGAACGCGGTTGGTGGTTGGGGACCTGTAGCTGCGCTCGGTGGGATATATCTATTGGCGGCTTTGGTCACGCAGCCCATGTCCAATGCCGCAGCGATGGTGTTGGTGGTTCCGATCGCGTTGGACACTGCCGCAAGCTTGGGCGCTAATCATTTAACGTTCACTCTGGCTGTGATCATTGGTGGGGTGACCAGTTTTCTGACGCCGGTTGGACATAAGGCCAATGTGTTGGTCTTTGGTCCCGGCGGGTATAAATTTTTCGATTATGCGCGTGTTGGCGGGTTGTTGACTGTAGTGCTGTTTATTGTTACTATGTTGACTCTGCCTTATATTTTCCCGCTCTTTCCATAACTACATATAAAATCTTCTGCTTCGACCAAAATAAATTAAACGATTCCAAAGGAAAAAGTCATGACGTTCCAAATCGCCCTGACCCTGGCAATCATTGTAGGAGCATTAATTATCTTCGCCACCGAAAAACTGCGTGTGGATGTAGTCGCATTGCTTGTGCTGCTTACGGTTGGGCTGACCGGGTTGGTTGGCCCCAAAGAAGTCTTTGCCGGGTTTTCTAATTCGGCAGTGATCACCGTCTGGGCAGTTTACATTGTCTCTGGAGGATTGTTCAAGACCGGAGTGGCTGATATCCTGGGCAAGTTCATCCTGCGTCTCTCAGGCGCGAGCGAGATGCGGCTGATTGCAGTCATCATGCTGACTTGTGGCCTGATGTCTGCTTTTATGAACAACGTCGGGGCGACAGCCATGTTGATGCCGGCCGTTGTCAGCGTGGCCAAGCAAACCAAAATCCCCGTCTCGAAGCTCCTGATCCCACTCTCGTTTTCGTCACTCCTGGGTGGAAAAATGACGTTGATCGGTACCCCTGCTAACATCCTTGCGACCAGTATTGTAGAGAAATATGGCTTACCAACATTCGGTTTTTTTGATTTTACACCTCTCGGAATTGTTGTACTGTCGACAGGTATCTTGTACATGGTCTTCGTCGGACGCCATTTCTTACCTGTTCGTCGCCCTCCCGGAACTGGGACTGCTGGGATTAAGGGACAGTTACGGAATTACATCAGTGAGGTGCGCGTGCTCCCGGATAGTGACCTGGCCGGAAAAACGCTGTTGGAGTCAAAACTGGGTGCAGATTATGATCTGACGGTTATCGCTCTGGTGCGAGGCAAGAAGACCATCATTGAACTTGAGCGTAAAACCATCATTGAACAGGATGATATTCTCTTGATCGAAGGTTCGGTGGAGAACTTGTTGCGTGCCAGGAATGACCTAGGTTTAGCAACTGCTAACGAGAGTAAACGTCATGCCGAATTGGACAGATTGAGTGAGGAAGAAATCGGTATTGTGGAAGCGACGCTGGCGCCGCGCTCTTCAATGGTCAAGCGAAATTTACGTTCATTGAATTTCCGGGAGCGTTATGGTTTTACCGTGCTGGCTGTGCGCCGACAGGGCGAGATACTTACCCAGCGCTTGCGCAGTATCCGCTTTCAATTTGGGGATGATCTGCTGCTCCAGGGCCCGCGCAGTCGCATGTCGGAATTGGAGCAGAACAATGACTTCCTGGTGCTGGAGCCACTCGAGATTCCGGAAAGCCGCCGTCGAAAAATGCCCATCGCGATCGGACTGATGCTGCTGGTAATAGGATTGGTGATTTTTGCCGGATTAGATATTGCGATTGCAATGTTAGTGGGAGCCGTTGGGATGGTTCTAAGCGGCGCTTTGAATATGGATGAGGCTTACGAGAGCATCGATTGGCGCACGGTCTTCCTGGTGGCTGGTATGCTGCCCTTGGGCACTGCCATGGAAGTTACCGGCACAGCTCGTTACATAGCGGACCTGATGTTGGGCGCTATCGGAAATCTGGGGCCAATGGCTGCGCTGGCAGGGATGTATTTGCTAGCAGCCGTAATCACACAACCTATGTCGAATGCGGCGGCGATGGTTTTAGTGGTTCCGATTGCCCTGGATACTGCCCTAAGTCTGGGCGCAAACCACCTTACTTTTACATTGGCAGTTGTAATAGGCGCCGCAACCAGTTTTTTGACTCCGGTAGGACATAAAGCTAACGTATTAGTATTCGGGCCGGGGGGATATAAATTTTTTGACTATGCTCGCGTGGGTGCGTTATTGACAGTGTTCCTGTTCATTGCTACCATGATCACTTTGCCGATATTTTTTCCACTTTTCCCCTAGTGCTCTCCGTGGATTGATCTCGTTGGTAAAGCCAGAATATAGCAATGGGGCTGCATTTTAGGTTCTGTTCCTGCGATAAAATTGGGCGATGTCCAAACGGTTTGCTAACTTCCAGACAATCGGTGTATGTTTGATTGTCTTCCTGAGTCTATCTGCTTGCAAGACTTCAACAGACAATGTGCCCGTGACGCTTTTACCGTCCCCGCAGGTGACCGTTGTTACCAGCCTACCTCCCACGGTTACACCCAGTCCCACGCCTGCTCCCACGATAGAAGAGTGGATCTTCCCTTACACAATCGAGGGCTTGCGCGAACACGACTATCAGAGCGGAATGTTAAACGTTGGGGATGTGTTGGCTGAAACTGAAAACTTTACGCGCTATGCCATCGATTATCCTTCCGACGGCCTGACTATTACGGGCATTATGCAGATTCCAAAAGTGGGGAGTGAGCCTTACCCGGTCATCATCATGAACCACGGCTTTTTCAGTCGCGCGGTCTATAAATCCGGTGACGGCTCCGACCGCGCCGCAGAATTCCTCAACCGACATGGTTACTTGACACTTTCCTCCGATTACCGCAGTTGGGGTGACTCTGATGTTGGTCACAGTCTCTTTTATTCAGGGTTGGTGATCGATGTTATCAATTTGATGAATGCTGTTTCGTCCATCCCGGAAGCTGATCCTGAACGTATCGGTATGTGGGGTCATAGTATGGGCGGAGGGACGACCTTGAAGGTTCTTACAATCGATCCTGACCAAAACCCGGGACGCATCAAAGCCGCAGTTCTGTACTCAACGGTTAGCGCAGATGATGCCGACATCATCGATCGTTGGGGACCGGGCTGTATTGGCGATTACCTGGCAGGGGAAAAGTTATATGGTTGTAATTCATCTGATATTCTTCCACTTGATCTGCCGCCCGGCCTGATCCAGGCTTATAAAGAAACGACCCGAGATCCTGAACTTTTGCAACAGGTCGCAGCGCTTCATTACCTGGACGATGAGTCTGCTCCCGTTCAAATTCATTACGGCACCGAGGATGGGGAGATCTTTAGCGGTACACCGCCCGAATGGTCGCAGAAGGCATATGAGGGATTTATCCAAGCCGGAAAGCAGGCTGAGATTTTTGCCTACGAAGGCGAAGGCCACTCGTTCATCGGCGACCCGTGGTGGGTGTTTATGGAACGTGCAACACAATTTTTTGATGCATATGTGAAGTGAAAAATCGCTGAACGAGAACCAGGAGAAGCCATGAACAATGTCCGCCCGCAGCTAACATTACTCAATGAAGAACAAATTCAGCAGATACATCTATACGCTCTGCGGATTCTCTCTGAAACCGGCGTGCGTGTGGACTCGCCGTCCGTTGTGGAAATGCTTGAGAAGACCGGGCAGGTCGTGGTCGAGGGGCGAAGCGTGAGACTCTCCTCGGAGTTGGTCGAATCCGCTATTCAGTCTGCGCCATCCACTGTCCAGATATATGACCGGTGTGGAAATCCGGTTTTCAATCTGGGGAATGATCGCCTGCGCTTTGGGGTAGGAGTGACAGCTTTGTATTATCAAGAGCCGGTCAATGACAATGTAGTTGAGTTTACGCGGGAGCACATGCGCATCATGACTCGACTGGGAAGTGCACTGCCATTGTATGATGTCATTTCTACAGCCGGCATTGTCCGGGATGTCCCTGCACATTTGAGTGATCTGTATGGAAGCTTGGAGCATTTTGCAAATACTGCCAAACCACTTGTTCTCCTGGTTTCTGATGAACAGAAATTTGTCCCGGTGCTGGATTTGTTCGAATATCTGCATGCTGGTGTAGGAGAACGACCATTCGTTTTACCGTATCTAAATCCGGTTTCGCCGTTGGTAATGGATGCGGGGACGCTGCTTAAAATGGAAGCGGCAATAAATCGTGGTTTGCCGTTAATTTTCTCGAATTACAGCATGGTGGGCGCCTCCACTCCACTGACACCTGCCGGGGTTTTGGCTTTATTGTTGGCTGAACTGCTGGCCGGGCTGACGATCAGTCAGGTGATGAAGCCGGGTGCACCTATCGTGCTGGGGATGCTGCCGGCATATTTTGACATGAAGTCCATGTTGAATTTCTACGATCCGCAAAGCTTCTTGGTCAACCTGGCTTGCGCTGAGATGATGGCACATTACAAATTACCTCATTGTGGCACTTCTGGCAGTGGCACCGGATGGGGGATGGACCTAATTGCCGCTGACACCTATTGGATGAGCACGCTCACTACTGCGTTGACAAAGGGTGGATTGGCCCCATTTGTTGGGGATAGTCTGGGCTCTAAAACGATTTCTCCAACCACGGTGGTCCATGTGCATGAGATTATCGATCAAGCCCTGCGCTTTGCAAACGGTTTCCAACTGGATGATGCGCAGTCAGCACTAGGCGAGATTGTGAAAGTTGGACCAGGAGGAAGTTTCCTCTCCTCACCTACCACATTGAAAAATTACAGGAACGGCTATTATGTTAGTGATGTTTATCCGCGTTGGTCGATGGAACGCTGGCAGGCTGAAGGACATCCTGAAGCAAGCAGCATTTTGCGAGAGGAGACACAGAACATGCTGGCTGAGCTATCCGCACCTGATGACTATGATGAAGTAATTGGCTTAGGAAATGAATTCATTAAAAGGGTATAATACTTGAGTAGGTGCATAAGGCTTATAACCGGGCAATCAGGCCCGGTTCGTTTTTGTGAGAGGCCATTTCCCTATCAATGGGTTATAACATGCATATCTATTGGTTTGTAAGGAGTAGAAAATGGATAAAAACGCAATATTAGATCAATTGACTGGAGCGATCCCGTCTTTTTTCAAACGCCCTCAGGTGCAAAAAGAACTTATCGAAGTCGGAGTAGGCATCCCCTTTGGCATCGAGCGTGTTTCCAATGCTGAAATTGGTATTGGTGGTGCCTATGGCACCTGGGGGGATAGTTATGATAACCAGGCCTTGCCTGAATTGGTTGCCTACCGCATGGGCAATCCCTTGAGTGATGACGACAAGATGAATTTGTCAGATTTAGGCTTTCTGTCTCGGCACCATATCAAGGATTTGAGCGATGCAGAACATTTAGCTCTGGAGTTGGAAGTTGGTTCTCGGTTGTTGCGGGAGGCGGCTCTCGCAAACGGGTGGAAGCCGGGAGATGTTCAGGCTGTTTTGATTGGTATGAGCGGCCCGGTGGCAGATGATTATGTTGAGCAAATTTGCAATATGGCTGGTATCCCTGAGAACGCCTTGAAAGTGAGCGTTCACAAAGCCTGCGATGGCTCTGTTGGCGGCTTGAATCTGGCTTTAAATCCAGAACTGGGTAGCCCGGGTCAGTTGAATATTGCAGAAGAACTTTATGGTAAGAAGGTTTTGGTGGGTGGTATAGAAGGGCTGAGCCGCTTTATCAGCAAAGCCCATGATAAAAATGCACTGCAGCTTTTTGGAAATGGTGCCGGGGTTATTGGTGTGATTCCCGGGGAAACGATGAAATTCTTAGTGGGTAAATCTCATGAAGCTTTCGATGATGAAGGTGTGCTGGCTGTTCATATGTATTATCCGCACTCGCGTCAGTCTCTGCTCGAAATATCACAGGCAGGACAGTCGCATATTCGCGTGGCCGGCTTGATGCATGAGCCTGCAAACGGGCAGGCCATCGAAATGGCGGGGCCGATGGGAATGGTCAAGCTTTTCGTACGGACTGGCGTTCAGGTTGTTTCGGACGTTTACCAGGCATATCAAAGCATGATGGATAAGATGGGGATGCCAGATAAATCGATTGCCGTCGCGATTGTTCATCACGCGAATTACAAGATCAACAAGCTCAAGGAGAAACATCTGGCGAAACTTGGTATCAGTTTTCCGATGCCATGGTTGGTGAGCGACTTTGGGAATGTCAGCGCGGCCTCGAATATGATTGCATTTCTTCGCCAGCTTCCCAGCCTCAAACCTGGTGACCATATCCTTTTTGATGGTTTTGGTGCCGGGACATATTATGATGTGCTGGCGGTGTCCTTAGGTAGCTGAATTTAGAACGTATCTTTACTGTTAGAGAATTAAATTAGCCGGCCCATTTTCTTTGGGTCGGCTTTTTTGTCTTTTATTCTGGTTGTGGCAGTGATGAGTTGTTTAGCTCTTTTCATTGTCACAAATCATTGCTGTAATGCGATTTCAAATAATTCTTCCCCAATCTGAACTGCCTCTGGGCGATTGTTTTCTTCCAGCAACACAACCAGCGCCAAAGGTGTCCCATTCCAGTCAGGTAGTGTGCCCGCTAAATACCATGTAAGCGCAGAATTGCTCGAAGCGCTTGTGAAACTCCAATATGGATTATTGTCAGCCAATTCCAGAGCAGTCTCCCTTGCGAAGGGAGCGGGAATGGCTTCGGTAGGCTTTCCGAGCGCGGGAAGAATAACCCAACCCTGTTGTGGCGTATTCACTGCCAGCGCAACTCGGGGGGCTGGTCGAATTCCATTATTGCTCATGGCGGCTGTTGCTAAAGCTATTTGTAATGGGCTAACGCGTAAGCTTTCTGGAGAATCGCCCGCCTCAGCCACTTGCATACGAAGTTGTGGTTCATTATAAAAGCCTAGAGCATTGTAAAGTTCATTCCGTTGTTCATTGCCAATTGATGCGCTGCTCCCAAACAACGCTTGTGTAAATGGATTTAATACGTTATCTGGCAGGTATTGTCCCTGTGCGGCTCGATTGAGCAGGGGTGCTCCAGAATCGCCTGACAATGTATTGCCCAATTCGTCAAGCTGATTGGGGTCATAGGTGGGATGTGATGCCATGGCCAGAATCTCGCCGGTCCGTGCATTGATTAACACAACAGCCCCGGCATGATTTCCCAGAAGATGATCTGCTTCAGCTTGCAAACTCAGATCGAGACTTAAGCGGATATTTAAGCCGGGTGGAGGAGTTCCGTACAGCAACCGATCCCACCATACCAGACTGGCAGGATTCCCCTGCAGTCCACGTAAATAGTCATCAAGAGCTGCTTCCAAACCAGCCTGCCCAAACACAGAATGCGTGTAACCAACAATTGGTCCCAGCTCAGGATACAAATAAGCACGAAACAAATTACCAACTTCACCATCAGTTTCATTAATCGGAAAATTCTCCCGATCCAGTAGTGCACCACGTTGGACATACCGATCAGAGATCGCACGACGAGCGTTATCAGTACGATTTAGCAAGTCGGCACCGCGGACTAGCACCCACCAGCCGGTACCGAGGGAAATAGCGATCAGACTCAACCCAATCATGCCGCTGATAACAAAATAGGGGATTGGCTTTGGCAGGGGAGCGGGTTCTTCTTCGCTCTGGTTACTGATGACCAACAAAGCCAATAATCCGACAAACGATGTCAGCAGAGAGGAACCTCCATACGAGACATATGGTAAAGTGACGCCGGTTAAAGGCAGGATCCGTAAATTACCCCCGATTATCAATAGACTTTGAATACTGAAATACGCTGTAATGCCGGTCGCCAGCAAGCGCCGGAAGCGGTCTGGAGCCATGAAAGCCACCCGCAATCCGCGCCCGATCAATATGGCAAGCAACGATAACAGACCGATCACGCCTACCAATCCAGTTTCTTCAGCAATGGCCGTAAATATAAAATCGGAATGTGATATCGGAACAAGTGTTGGACTTCCGAGTCCCGGTCCTCGACCCACAATCCCGCCATTGGCGATTGCGAGCAGAGATTGCACAATTTGAAAGGCGCGTCCACTGGGGTCTAACCAGGGATTAATCCAGGCGTCTATCCGTAGTTGGATCAAACTGATCAGGAAATACCCGACCATACCTGCTACCAGCAGCATGATTGCGCTGGTAAACAACAAACGCTTGCGGCCAATGGCAATATACACGATGGTCGCATAGAGCAGGATAAATATAGAAGCCGTCCCCAAATCGCGTTGTACCAGTAACAAAAGTAGAGCCAGCCCTGTAACGAGTAAGGTTGGAAAGAGCAGAGGAATAAGCCGGTCTCGAGCTGGCAGCCTGTCTGCGAGATAAGCTGCCAAATAGCCGACTAACAATAATTTGAGCGGTTCAGAAGGTTGCAGGTACACGCCACAGCAGCCCAACCACAAACGGGGACCGGTGCCAGCCGGATTTGTGCCGAAGATGAGAGTCAAAAAGGTCAGGATCAGACCACTTGCTAGGAGAATGTATTTATAACGGCGAACAATTTCAAGGTTAAGGGAGAAGCGCAGGCTGAAGGCAAGTAATCCTACTGCTAGACTCATCCACAAAGTTTGTCGGAGCCCGAATTCAGGGGTCAAACGCCAGATTGTTAATAACCCCCAGCCTGTAAGCAAGGCGGCAACAGGTAAAAGATAAGGATCACGCTCTGGCAAATATCGTCTGGTTTCCCGGTGCGCAAAAGCAAACGCAGCTGCCCAGGCTAACAGGCCAATCCAATGCTGCCAGCGATACTGTACATCCCAGGAGCGCTCGCGTACAGAGGGGGACAGGCTGAGAATAGCAGCAAAAAGTACCAGGAATACTCCGGCCAATTTAAGCAGCGAACTTTGATTGCGCTCGATCAACATTTAATGAAACTGAAAAAGCGGAGAAATAGGATTGCGTCTATTGATAATACTTTTTAACCAACAGATTCACTTTTTCAAGCGTGGCCTGTGGGATCGCCTCTCTGCGGGTTATCAGCGCACTGGCTAATGCTTGATCGCACTCACAGTCTCTTTTTTCTGTAAGATCTCGGGCAAGATTGCGCACAGCTTCCTGTGCAAGCATTGTGTTTTTGTTGAGTGTTTGTATGACCATTTCAACTGTAACCGGCGATTCGCTAACGTGCCAGACATCGTAGTCAGTGACATGCGCCATAGCTGCATAACACAGTTCGGCTTCGCGCGCCAAGAAAGCTTCCGGGGAAGCTGTCATACCGATCAAGGACATTCCCCAAGTGCGGAAGGTATTTGACTCTGCTCTGGTGGAAAATCGCGGACCTTCAATGGTAATGAATGAGCCTCCTCGATGAACGGAAGCGCCTGTTTCACGTGTAGCCGCTTCCAACTGCGCAGACAAATCCGAACAGAACGGATCGGCTACGCTGACATGGACAACCATCCCGTCACCGAAGAAAGTGCACTCACGGCCTTTGGTGTTGTCAAAAATCTGATCCGGGATAACGATGTGCCCGGGCGCGTAATCCTCCCGCAGTGATCCGCAGGCCGAAATACTGATCACGCGTTCTGCTCCCAGTTCTTTTAAGGCATAAATGTTAGCGCGATAATTAACTTCAGTGGGCATAATATGATGACCAATGCCGTGACGAGCCAGGAAGGCAATCCGTCGACCTTCAAGTTCACCGATAACGATGGGAGCACTCGGCGTACCATACGGGGTGTCGATCTCCAACTCTTCAGTATTTTGCAAACCTTGCATGTTGTACAATCCGGAACCGCCGATAACGGCCATCGTAATTTTTTCGCTCATTCTGTCTCTCCGGGATCTGAAATACGTTGAGTGGGTGGGTTGGTTGAATCGATTCCAAGTCTGATCATGATCGAGGCCTTTCCACATTCAACCTCGTCCCCGTTGATAACAACAGTTGGAATAGAAACCTTATCTTTGTTCAATCTGGTTCCGTTGGTTGAACCTAGATCTTCCAACCACCATTGGCCGTGATGGTGCGCAAAACGTGCGTGTCGGGTAGAGACCGTATCGTCAGGAAGGGGCAGGTCACAGTGGGAATCTCGTCCGAGCAGTATCTCTGATTGGGTGAAGTATCGTTGTATAGGAGGCTGATTACCAATTTGAACGTTCAGGTTGATGCCAGGGATTTTTCTGGCGGCTAAAATTGTTCCCTGAGTTCGAAGTTCACGCCAGACGGTGAATAAGGTCCATCCAAGAAATACATATAAGGACAGAGCGAGTAATATTCGCAATCCCAGAACAAATGGAGCGCTCATTTTTTATCGTTGTCTTCTGCGTTGGCGGGTGCCCCGGTTTTACGACTGAGAAAGGCGGTTGGCCGCTCCCCGGAGGCTCCATCTAGGGGTCCCGTATCTGCAAGGTCCGGTCGTGGCGGAGGATTATCCTGCCCAAACACCAGCGGGACACCAGCTAGAGAAATAACATCGCCGGGATACATCACCGATTGACTGGTACGCTGTCCATTGACAAAAGTTCCGCCGGTAGAATTAAGGTCAAATATCACAAATCGACCTTTTATTGCCCTGAGTTGGGCATGATTTCGGGAAATACGTGGATCGTCTATGACCAACTGGTTATCGAGCCTACGCCCAATGTTGACAACTGATTGGGTCAATGGAAATACTTTTACGCCATCGACAATTAAAAATGCGCTATCGGGAATCGAATCACTGGTAGTATTCTCTGTGATTCCACCGACAGGAGTCATTCCTCGGGTTTCCTCAGTAGTTTCCATTTGATGGGATGCAACAACGTCTATTTCATTTTCCCCTTTTTGAGCATTTTGCACGATAGAAATCGTAGGTGGGGAGCTGAACTTCAGTCCAGCCTCTTCGCCGACTATTTTAAGCGATTTGACGAGTGCGTCTAAAAGCTTCGCTTGCTGCCATTGTTCAGCCGATTGCGGATTTAAAATCAGTGTATAAACATTTGGTGCCAGCTTGTTACCATCTGTTTCTTCAACCAGGTTACTTTTCATGGCGCTGGCGAGCTTTTGCACCATCAGGTCTTCCATTTGAAAACCCGGAAGTGCACTTACCAACCGCACTTCAATCAATGCCTGTAACCGCGATTCCAGTTGTTCAAGTTTAAGTTTCATAAGTTTTACTGCCCATCATTGGTTTGACAGTCAATTTATTATAGAGGCCAGATGAATTCTCGGCAAGCATACCATAGTAACGTAAAACGTTAAATTCGTCTTTGCCAAATTTATATCTTTTCCCCACAATTCGGGCATTTTTTTTCGTCCCGTAAGATTACAAAACCGCAGTTACCACAGGATATTGGATGCACGTTTCCCAGGGGCGCGCCACACGCAATGCATGCTGGCTCCCCGAGCGGATTGGCTGTTCCACAGAATTCACATGTCAGGCGACTCATACGGTCCGTAAGTTGATGGGATGCGCCAGCGCTGGCTGCAGTGCGCGCAATTACCTCCCAAACGCTCTCGCTCAACTGTAAACTTTCGATGTCCTGAGCCAGATCATCTAATCTGCCAATCAGGTTGAAAGGGTTGCGAAAAAGTGAAAAGGCAGTTTGTCCTAGGCTGGCTGCCACACCGAGCCAGGCTTGTTGTCCAAGCTCGACCATAATCCCATCTGGGGCTTTTTGAATTGTTACTGTGATTGCAGTTTGGCCACCGGACATGGATCCTGGCCGCGTTCCAATTTGAACAGCCAGCTTGTCGCTTTTGCCCAAAACCTGCGCGCGTATGTTTCCCCGATTGAATTCAGCCAAAAGAGCCTGTGCGATATCGGTAGGGGATAGAATGCCGTGAAAAATTCGTCGTTCCATGTTTTCGATTATAATCGCCTTCGCGATTTCCTCAACTGGAGTTTCCTGGATATTTATTTAGTAGACACAATAATCTCAATTAATATACGAAAATGAAACGATTTTGGTTTAAAGCGGCATATTGGATTGTAATACTGGCAGCGCTCCTGGCTGGCTTTTTTGGTACAACAGATTTGACTGATGTTCTAGCTCAAGAAGCAACACAAGGTTCATCCGATGTGTTTATTACCGTTACTTATACTGAGCAAATCAATGTTCGCAACGGCCCCAGTACTGTGCTTTACGATATTATTGGGAATATGCAACCAGGTGAAACGGCGCCGGCCCTGGGTGTTTCACCTGGACGGGATTGGGTGCAAATCGCCTATCCCGTTGGCCCAGGTGGGGTTGCCTGGGTACACACTTCTCTTATTTCAATTTCGCCCGGAAATTTACAGATTATAGAGCCGCCGCCGACTGTGACCCCACAGACAACGCCTACGACTGATCCCACGCTTGCGGCCGCGTATGTTTTTGAGCCAACTGTGACACGCATGCCTACCTTTACACCGCCACCACCTTTAGAAGTTCCGGAGTTTACATCCTTGCCCCCCGGAAAGGTAAAGGATGGCGTGCCTATGGGAGCGTTTGTGATCGGGGCCGGAGTACTTGGACTTCTTGGATACCTGGTCTCGTTACTGCGTCGAAGATAAGCTGCCAAATGTATCGTTGGTTAAAGTTAATCTTTCTGGGACTGGTATTAGCAACATTGGCTGTATTTGCATTGCAGATGCCTTCGAAAAGCATCGTAAACGCACAGCAGCCCACCGGTTCGGTTCCAACGGTTACAGGAACAGTTTCCGGCCCGGTTGTAACTGTCTATACGGATTTGGAACAAATTGAGGTTTATGCCGGGCCAAGCACATATCTTTATCCCGCAGTAGGGGTGTTGTTGGCAGGCCAAAGTGCTCCTGCTTTGGGACGCGGGAGCGATCCGGATTGGATTCAGGTCTTCTATCCGGGAGTACCCGGATCAAATGCATGGGTGTATGCGCCATATGTGCGCATCAGTCCCGGCGCACGTTTGCAAACGGTCGAAGCGCCGCCCACACCGACCCCATTTTCGACGCCTACAATCAACCCTACGCTGGCTGCAGCGTTTATTGCGCCCGAAACTCCTACTCGACTCCCAACGTTCACTCCACCTGCCCAGATTATCATTCCGACCTTCACTGACGAAGAAGGCGATCAGTCCAATCGAATCCCAATAGGATTGTTGATTTTTAGTCTGGGGTTTGTTGGAGCATTGGGTGTGTTTATTTCATATCTCAGGGGTAGATAAAAAAAAGACCGGTCACCCGGTCTTTTTTAGTGAAATACATGATTAGATTAGTTATTACAAGCGCAGGAACCACCGCATGCACATTCACCCTCACCATGGCTGTGGGATTTGGCATTCGGGCTGTCTACAACAAATCCAGCACCACGCTGTGGATCGTTGACAAAGTCCACACTTGCCCCCAGAAGGTATTCGATAGAGACCTCATCCACGACAACTCTGACGCCCTCCGATTCAAAAGTTGTATCAATCTCCCGGATATTGTCATCCAGCGCCATCCCAAACTGGGCGCCGCCACATCCACCACCGGCAACATAAATGCGTAAAGCGAATCCCTCAAGGTTCTTTTCATCTATAATATTTTGAACAGCCTGCGCGGCAGCTGAACTCAATGTGATTGTATTCGTATTGATTTTTGTGCTAATTTGTTCAAGCATGAAGATTCTCCTTTGAGCACTAATCTTGACCAATATTATCAGAATAACAATACGCTGTCAACGTAACATTGCGATTGTTTAATGTTTTTATCATGACAATTTTGAATTATCCATCCGATCTACTTCCAGTTGAGCGCCAAGCTTTTCGAAAATGCCGCTCGCTTCTGTCCACAATGTTTTCCCTTTTTCGCTGTCCCCATTTAGTAATTCGTATTTTGCCCATTCACGCAGTGTCCGCGCTCGCTCCCCGTCCAGACCTGCTTCCGTTAAAGCGTTTACGCTTTGTTCAAAGCACGTCTCCGTGGAATAACTCTCTGACTGTTTTGTCTCACTTTCCTTTATAGAGACTGGCTCACCAGTTTGAGCTGTGATCGACCCCAGCGCCCGCCAGGCAATCCCTGTATATTCCGGAGAATCGTCTGCCTGACCCAGGAGGAGCGCCTGCGTTGCAGCATCAAGTGCTTCGCCAATCCGGTTTTGTCCTAAATAAGTCAGAGCCAGGCTGGCATATGTTAGCGCCAGCACCCACGAGCCCGTTGTCCCTGCCATCTTGATCGCTTCGCCCAGGTCGCTTTCCGCTTCTCTGTACTTTTTCAGAGCTACGTATTGACCACCCCGGTTGGTGAGGAAGACAATTTCGCCATCACGGTAGCCGCTCTGACGCGCAATCTCCAGGGCGTTTTGATAACGCTCCAAGGCCAGATCGTAGTCGCCGTTCGCTTCAGCAATAACGCCCAGATTGCTGAGCAAGTCCATTCCTTGACGGCGGTTACCCCGTTCTTGAAAGATAGTCAGCGCGCGCTCAAAATACTCCTCCGCCTGTTGGTAACGCCCATTGACATAGTGGGCAGCGCCAAGCAGGTTCAGGCAGCGTCCGACTTCGCCCTGGTTATCCAGTTTGGTTGCGATCCTCAGTGCCTGCTCGCCTAATTCCAGCACAGTCTGTGGCTCGCCCAACCTGAAGCGGATGGTGCCCTGAATCCATAACGCCTTGACCAGATCAATGGGTGAGTCTGCTTCTTTTGCTATTTTTTCGGCTTGCAATGCGCTCTTCAGGGCGCTATGTTGGTCCCCCTGGTATCCCAGAGAGGTGGCCATTCCAAAGTGCGCCCGTGATTGCGACTCCAGATCCCCTGTTTCCTCAGAAATATTTAATAGAAACTGGTATGTTGAGGCGGCATCCGTATACAGTGCCTGCCAATTCTGCACTTCGCCCAATCTGCGGCAAACCTCCAGCTTGCGCTTGAGTTGTTCCACGCCATTCTGGTTTTTGAGAAAACCAAGCGCTTTCTGATAGTAGCTCGTTGCCGCTTCTGGGGCGTAGGTTTCCTGTGCCTGGATCCCGGCATGCGTATACCATTCCGCTGCCTTCGGCCCTTCTTCAGCCAGCTCGAAGTGTTCGCCAATACGTCCGGCGTACTCATTGACCCGCTCCCTGCCCAACTCGATTAGGTTTTCCGCCACCTGGGTGTGATAAACCTTGCGTAACCGTAACAATACACTTTCATAGGTGACATCGTGCAGGATGGCGTGCTTGAATATATACTCGGGGGTTTCCGCAAAGGCGGAAGCATCCCGGTGGAATATCAACTCTTTCTTTTCTAATTTTTCCAGGCGTTCTGCCACACCAAGAGGTGCGTTAGACGCGTGTGACTCAGGGTTGTGCATGTGTTCAACCACTTTGTTCCAAAACACCCGCCCCACAACGGAAGCTTGTTGGAGCACTTCACGGTCAGTTACCGGGAGGTTATCCAAACGAGCTTGCAAAACTCCTGTCAGGGTCGCGGGAACCTTCAGATCGGGTAATCGATCTACCTGGACTTGCCATTGCTGCTCCTCACGTATGATTATCCCTTCATCAATCAAAGCCTTGATCAATTCCTCCACATAAAAAGGACTGCCCTCAGCACGATCGATGATCAGCTCCACCAGGGTAGGGGGAATCTCCGGGACTCTGCGCAGGATGTCAGAAACCAGTTGACGAGAATCCTGTGCGGTGAGTGGTTGCAGATCCAGGCGGACATGCACGAATGGTCCGTCTCCCCAACCGGGTCGCCCCTCGAACAGTACCGGGCGAGTCAGGCCGATAATCAAAAGCGGCATGTCAGGTTGATCTTTAATCACATGTTCGATCAAATCGAGCGAACCATTGTCAGCCCAATGGATATCCTCCAAGAGGAGAACCCCCGGCTGATTGCGCGTGGAGTTGACGAAGAATTGAGTCATGTAATGAAAGGCCAGGTCGCGAATCTGACGGGCGTCCCCCTGAATACCTGCCAGTCGGGGATCATCGGAATAATCGTAACCGATCAGATGGCCGATAAAAGGCACTTCTGCGCTGGCATCCTGATCTTTGCCAGCATAGGCGAGAATGCCGCGCTCAAGCTTTTCACGTGCTTCGCTGCCCGTATCGCTGTCTTGAATCTCGAAACTGGTTGCCAGCAAGTTGCGGATCAATGCATAAGGGGTATGCATCATCTCGGGTGTGGCTCTGCCTTTGAACATGCTGAGCGTATAATGTTGTTCTTCCAGCCATTTGATGAATTCATACAGCAAGCGCGACTTTCCCGTTCCAGCCTCGGCCACGATATTTATAAGGTGGATTCCGCCTGAATTCATCACAGTCTGGAGAGCGGTTTGCATTTTTTCCAGTTCAGCTTCGCGACCGATCATATGCGTTTCGATGCCTTCTACCCCACGCGTGGTGATCCTGAAGGAGCGTGGACGGCGTGCATTCACAACGTAAACCTGGATCGGTTCGCTCTTCCCTTTGACCTGAATCGGATCAAGAGGGGTGACTTCGAAAATACCGCGTACGTGCTGATAGGTGTCCTGAGAGATCAGCACACCGCCAACAGGCGCGGCATGCTCTAAGCGGCTGGCCAGGTTGACTGCATCACCGATCGCAGTATATTCACCGGTTGTTCCAACTGTCCCGAGCAAGACCGGTCCGGTGTTGATCCCAATCCGCATTTGAATATTTTGTACAAGACTGTGTAGCGTTGGATTCGTTTCGCTGAAGGTCGCTTTCCAGCTTTTGATTTCGGCTTGCATTCCCAGCGCTGCACGAATCGCTCGCTCCGGATCGTCTTCCTGAGCCGTAGGTGCGCCGAACAAGGCCATCACTGCATCACCAATATGCTTGTCGATAAAACCGCCCAGATCAAGGATGGTTTTATCCAGGCGAGACCAAAGTGCATTCATGATCTCGCTGACTTCCTCATGGTCCAATTGCTCAGACATATGAGTGAAGCCTGACACGTCCGCGAACAAGACAGTGATGAGTTTACGCTGTTGCCCCTCCGGGCTTTGCTTGGCCTGCAGAGCTGCCAACTTCTCGCGCAGTGGGCCTAATGCAGTTTCTACAACGTCATCCCCCAAAGTGGCACGTTGCGCTTCCAAAGCAGTAATTGTTTGTTCCAGTTGTTCAAGCTCGCTCATAAATGATCTCTAGGTGATTCTCATCTCCCAATGAGACGAAAGGACTATTCCAGTTCCCAACAAACAGATTATAATATGATATACATGAGAAGAAATATCGTAATTTGATAGTTAATTCTTCCCAATTGATCAGAACGAAAAGGCAAACTCGCTGCGAGGTGAGGGCGCAAAGTTATGGGTCTGCCCGTTACTGCAAGCAGATTGCCAAACCGCCGAATGAAGTGTCGCCGGCGGTTTTTTTTATCGCCATCGCCTTCGATTACTTTGTCTTTTTTAAGGAGGTTATTATAGGTTGAGGAAAAATATGTTCTCTATATTATTCATTCAAATTCTAAAGAAATGCGAGGATGTTTTATGAAGCAAAAAATCATTTCCATTACCATTGCATTGCTTGCAGCAATCTTACTCACTTCCACCGTATTTGCAGGCGCTATCAAATTTTCAAATATCGATTTCCGGCTTGGTTCGTTCATCGTTGATGGTCTTGCTTACGGGCTTGGAGGCACCGATTGGCTGGTTGAGGTGGAGGCCAGCGGGTACGCCTCGGTGATATGCACAAATTATGGCAGCAATGATGTTCCCGGTCAGAGTTATCCACATGTTGACGGCAATGGTACTGGCGTTCTAGAAAACGATTCCCCGTTTGTAAAGAAGGGGAAATCCCCATTCACCGTAACGGCCGTACCTGAAGAAGAGTTAAATCCATACATCTCCTGGGATGCAGGTGGTTGTCCTAATCCCAACTGGACTGCTCGGATTGATTTTGTTTATTGGGAAACGGCGACGATCTTTGTGAAAGATCCAATTTCTGGTGAGATCGTAAAAACATTCAATTATAATTGCACCACAACCCGAATTCCTCAGGATGATGGTTATACTTTCGACGACGGTACAGTATCATGTTTGGAAGTTAAATAGTAAATAACGCATCTTAGAGTTAACGAAAGAACTGGGCTGTGTAAGACACCCAGTTCTTTCGTTAACCTTATTGGGATGTAAATCCCCTTAAAACTTTGCGAAGGTGTAGCACCTTCGCAAAGTTATATTTTAATCCGCTGCCAAAGTTTCGGGTGCCGATTTCTTTTCATCCAGAAGATCGGTCACACCGTAATGCACTTCCAGATCGTGGCGGAACTGTTGTGTGTACAGGCGGTAGTAATGACCGCGTTGACGAAGCAACTCGTCATGTGTGCCCTGTTCCCTAATGCGGCCATCCTCGATAACCAGGATACGATTCGCGCGCCGGATGGTGCTCAAACGGTGGGCGATCACGAAGGAAGTACGTCCCTTCATCAGGGCTTCCATGCCGCGCTGGATGAGCGCCTCGGTAAGGGTGTCTACGCTGGAGGTGGCTTCATCCATGATGAACAACTCCGGTCGAGCTAACACGGCTCGCGCCAGACTGATCAACTGCTTCTGACCTACGGACAGCAGGTTGCCACCCTCGCCAACATTCTGGTCATAACTCTTTTCGAGCATGACGATGAAGTCGTGCGCGCCGGCGATTTTGGCCGCTTTGACAATGTCTTCTTCACTGGCGTCGAGTCGTCCATAACGGATGTTTTCGCGGACAGTGCCCGAGAACAGATGCGGTGTTTGCAACACGATGCCGATCCGAGAGTGGATCGATTCGAGCGTATAATTGGTGTAGTCCTGTCCATTGATGCGGATCATGCCCTTGGTCGGCTCGTAGAAGCGACACAACAGATTCACGATAGTCGACTTGCCGCCGCCGGTCGGTCCGACTAGCGCGATCATCTCACCGGGTTTTACCGTTAAATTGAAGTCGGTCAGTACCGGTTTGCGTTCCTCGTAGTAGAAATCCACATGATCAAACTCGATCTCGCCCAGCAAGGTCCCTGCAGGAATAGCGTCCGGTTTGTTATGAACTTCCGGCGGGGTGTCCACCAGCTTGAAGATGCGCTCTGCCGATGCAATGGAATGCTGCATCTCGGCATAAACACGTGCCAGGTCCTGCACCGGCCACAGCATGAAGGTCAGGTAAGAGACAAAGGCGTGAATGCCGCCGATGGTCATCAACCCGACCTGAGCCTGCAAACCACCGATCCAGATGATGGCGCCTAAAGCGATGGCAGCGACAATTTGCACGGTTGGCAGGAACAAGGCCGACAGCCAGGCCGCGCGATAGGATGCGGAATACATGCCAGATGTCAGTACCTGGAACTCACCCAGGTTTTCATCTTCGCGGCTCAGCGCTTTGACCACGCGCACACCGGCGATGTTTTCATTATAAGCACCGGTGATCTTTGAATTTGCTCGCCGTGAAGCCCGAAATTCCACCAGGATCTTCTTGCGAAACTGTACTGCAATAAATACCAAGATCGGAATGGCTGCCAGAACGATCAAACCCAGCTTCCAGTTGATGATCATCATAAATACAGTCGATGTTGCAATGTTCATGAAAGCCCAGGTGACATCCAACATGCCCCAGGTCATCAGGTCAGCGACACGACCAGTGTCCGACGTGACGCGCGCGATCAATCTGCCGACAGAGTTCTGAGAGTAATAGGATAGCGAAAGTTCCTGTAGATGGTTGAACAACATCTTGCGCAAGTCGTATTGAACACGCTCGCCCAGAACACCTGCAAGATAGATGACAACAAAAACCAGGACCGCTTGTACAACCTGTACACCCGCATACAGCCCAGCCAATCGCCAAAGTGTATCCACATTCTTTTGCAGGATGCCCTGGTCGATCATATTTTTGTTGATGTAAGTGAAGACCGCGTCTTGTGCTGAAACGACTGCAATGGACAGCACAAAGCCGACCACCCAGCGCCAGTGTGGTTTCAACAAGTGCATGATGCGTTTGAAGACTGGCATTGTCAGTGGACTTGTGTATTCTTCCTCTTCGATCTCTATAAGTTCTTCAGCCATTTCTTTTACTCCTGGCTTCTGAGGGACTCCAGAGTCCCTCAGAAGAAACGGGGTAACTTAGTTCGCTTTTGAAATTTCAATTTCCAATTCCTCGTCGATGCGAGTCTGGATGTCGTAAATCTGGCGGTAAATGCCGTCTTTTTGCTTAACCAACTCTTTGTGTGTACCCTTTTGAACAACCCGGCCCTTATCCAGGACAAGGATCAAGTCGGCGATCATGACGGACTGGATGCGATGGGCGATGATGAATGTGGTCCGATCCTCCATCAAGCGGTTCAATGCGGCCCGAATTTCTGCTTCCGTTTCCGTATCCACGGACGAAGTCGAATCATCCAGGATCAGGATGCGCGGGTTCTTGAGCAGGGTGCGGGCAATCGTCACACGCTGTTTTTGCCCGCCGGAGAGGGTCACGCCTTTTTCGCCGACCAGAGTCTTGTAGCCGTCCGGGAACGTCAGGATGACATCGTGGATAGCAGCGGCTTCGGCTGCCTGGAAGATCTCATCTTCCGGGACATCGCGTCCTACGCCGTAAGTGATGTTCTCACGGATCGAACGGCTGAACAGGAATGGTTCCTGCTCCACGATGCCGATCTGACTCCGCAGGTATTCACGCGAGTAATCTTTCAACTCGACGCCATCCAGAAGGATGTGTCCGCCCGTGTACTCATGGAAGCGCGGCAGCAGGTTGATCAGGCTGGTCTTACCCGAACCGGTCGAGCCTAGCAGTGCGATTGCCTGACCGGGTCTGACCTCGAAGGAAACATTCTTGAGTACATCCGTTTCGCCATCCGAATACATGAACGAAACGTCATCGAAGATGATTTCACCCTGTACCGGACCATCGGGCTGCACTTTCCCAACCGTGAGTGGCTCACGTATCTGCTTTGTGATCTCCATCAGACGACCATACGAAACCATACCGGTGGAGGTCTGCACGATCAGCCGCCCCAAGTTGCGGATGGGCCAAATCAACCAGACTACTAGACCGGCATACGCCAGATACGTGCCGATAGTGATCTCGCCGTTGATGACCATGAAGGCAGCGAAGACGAATCCAGCCAGCATCTGGAGACCCAGCAAAATATCGGACAGCGGCCAGAACAGCGAGTGCATGATCAACAACAGCCGGCCACGGCGAAACTTCTCCCAATTATCATTCTCGAACTTGCCCTTTTCATACTCTTGCCGAGCGAACGCTTTGACCACACGAACGCCAGTCAGGTTTTCCTGCAATGTGGTAGACAGCACTGCTTCCTGTTCCTGGTATTCTTCGTACCGTTTGGTCACTTGCTTGAAGAACCAGACCGAAATCACCAGTACTGGAGGAATGGCGATGATCGAAATCCATGCCAGTTTGGCATTCAACTGGAGCAAGGCTATGAAGTTGACCAAGAACAGCAAGATAATTCTTCCAACGCCGATAGCTTGTTCGTTGAAGAAACGCCGCAAAGCATCCACGTCTGAAGTACAGCGCTCGATCAGGTCACCCGTCGAAGTGGTGCTGTGATAGGAAACGCTTAAACGTTGGATGTGATCGAACAAGAAGTTCCGCAGTCGGCGTGTGATGCCTTCTGCTGTATAGGCAGCCAGCCGTCCGGAGAAGTATGCAAAGCTCCCCTCGATGGCTGCCAGGCCAACAAAGCCAAATGCAATATAAATCAGCGTGCGGTTCAGTTCAGCAGAGATCGATCCTGTTGAGATCGCTTCAGTCATGACATCATCGACAAAGTAACGTAAAAGCAGGAACGTCACGGTTTTTGCAACGGCTGAAATTGCCAGCGCGATTACCGCGGCAAGATATGGCAGACGAAAATCCTGCATCATTTGCCATAAACCTGCGAGACGGTTTTCATTCTGTGCCTTGCGGAAGTCATAATATGTGGACGGTTGTGTTAGCGTTGCCATAATTCACTCTCTTGAACTCTGGTGCTTGCAAAATAAAAAACCACGGTGCGTGTGCGCCGTGGCTTGGAAAAGCGGACAGGGGAATGATGACCTAATAATGGTCAGCAGGCGCACTACGGCTAGGGTATGTGTCGGGAACATCTGGCGTAAAAATGAAGACGATGTTCATGCAGTGCGCTCCTTTCCTTAGAATTTGCTTAAAAGCCTAGTGAGTTTACCCTCTTTGTGTTGATTATGTCAAGGCTTATAATGAAAGGATGCCTGAAAACGCAATTCAACTATGGGAATTGTCCACAAACGCTGGGGAAAAGAAAGTCGACCTCCCTGATATGTCCACTTTAGATGCGATCACACGACAATTGCCAACAGGATATTACAGCACATTCCGCACTTTTGATGGCGGCAAACGTGTGCTTGGTTTACAAGCGCATTTACGACGTTTGTACGAACCCGCTGCAGTGCAGAATATCATGGTATCAGTAGATGCCGACGAACTGCGGAAATACCTGAGCGATGTTCTTAATAATGCATACAGTGGTGAGGCGCGAGTGCGGGTAATTATGACGCAGGAGGGCCAGGTCTATGTTGCAATAGAAGCGCTCGTGCCACTTCCAACTGAAGTGTACTCGCAAGGGGTGAATGTGATCACTACAGAAGTGCAGCGTGAAAAACCGCGCTTAAAATCAACAGCATTTATCACAGCCAGTAACAACAAACGTACTGAAATATCGCGCAGTAATATCTTTGATGCATTGCTTATGCGGAACGGATACATTCTGGAAGGGATGACCAGTAATTTTTTTTATATCAAAAATGGCGTGTTGGGTACGGCACGCAAGAACATTCTGTTAGGTGTCACACGACGGACCGTATTACGTGTTGCGAGGGGGATTGGTCTGGATATAGAATATCGCTCATTGAAGCGGGAACAGGTATCGGTTTTATCCGAAGCGTTCCTGACAAGCAGCTCGCGGGGGATCGTGCCGATTGTCCAAATAGATAATGTGCTGGTGGGGGAGAGGCATCCCGGTCCTGAGACAAAGAAATTGATCAATGGTTATCAAGTCTATGTTATGAAACATGTTGAACTGATTTATAGGAAATAGTGGTAATGGATTGAGCCTTTTGAAGAATCAGATCCGCGCTTAATCCTTAAACATAAACCAGCGGGAGCATTGTATCCCGCTGGTTGTGCTTTTGTAGAGGCTGAATTATTCTTTCATCTTTTTCAGCCATTCTTCAGTCTGTTTTCCAGCAATTTCACGAGAACCCAAACCAAAGGCAAGCGCGGCGGCTACGCCAATTGTACCCAGCAGAATGCCAAACGCCAGGTTGACAATTTCACTGGCGATACCCAGTTGCTGCAAGGCAAGCGCGGCCGCAAATACCAGAATGGCAATGCGTGCCAGGTTGGCAGTGAAGGCAGAACTTTCGCCACCCGCAGAGACAATCACGTTACGCGCCAGATTGGCAAGATAGAGGCCGATTCCGAGAACGATAACCGCCAGTAGGACCTGACCGCCGAAGGCGGTGAAATTAGCAATCATGGTTGCCAGAATACCCATACCAAGGATGTCAGCGGCTTCGGTAGCAGCCAGCAACATGACAGCAACCACTACCAGTACGCCCACCATATCTGAAAGAGAGCGTTGACCCTCCTTTTGTTCCATTTTGAAACCCAGGAGTTCTGGCAGTTTGTTAAAGCCAATGCCGGCCAGGAGGTTGGACACCAGTCCAGCAACCAATTTACCGGCGAAGTATGCTACCGCCAGAACGATCACCGCGCCAAAGAATGCTGGAATTGCGTTGAGTACTGTTGTCAGCATGGTAATGGCGGGACCAGACAGTGAATCAATTTGTAGCGTGTTTAGCGCCGCAATCACAGCCGGGATCAGCACCAAAACATAGACGATTGAGCCGATGATCTTGGAAAGCGGCTGTTCAGTAGCGCCCAAACCAACTTGCTCGCCAAATGAGTCCAGGCGGGTGGCGGCTAACAAATTCGTGACGATTTGACGCACGATGCGAGCGATGAACCATCCAACAACGAAAATGATGGCGGCGGCAAAGATGTTCGGGATGGCACTGAGGAATTGGTCTACAACTCCTTGAACGGGTTCTACCAGTCCCTGCATGCCTAGTGTGTTGAGAACTGCCGGCAAGAAAAGCAGGAAGACCAGCCAGAAAATACCATTTGCAAGCGAGTCGCTGATGCTTACCTTTTCGCCTTCCACGTCAGCCTGGTCGCTGACTCGTTCGTCAAATTTGCTCATGTGCAATACACGGCTGATAAGCATTTTAACAACGGTCGCAATTATCCAGGCGACCAGCAGGATGAGCAGCGCGCCAACGAGTTGCGGGGCGAAGGCCAAAAACTGGTCCAGCAAGGCACTAAGCGGCCCTGAAACGGCTGTCAACTGCAGGGTTTGGAAGAAGGCAATCAGTACGAAGAGCATCAACAGGTAGAAGACACCGTTGGAAACCCAACGTTCAACTTTGAGTTTCGGTGCTTCTGCAGTTTCTTTTTCGTCTGTTGTTATGGCTCCGGCCAATCTGTTATCCAGATTGGTGCGTTGCATCAGTTTGAACACCCCCCATGCAATCAGCCGGGCAACAATCCAGCCAACGATCAGAATGCCCAGAGCACTCAAGAGGTTCAAAAAATTGGTACCCACGAGCGCTAAAAGTTGGTTCAATAGGTCGTTGAACATTTCTCCTCCTTGAAAATTAGTTTGAACTACAGGGAACGGTGTTATTATCCTATCATATTTCTCCTTTAAACCAAAATATTTGATGCAAAACATTTACATAATGTTAACTAATCCTTTTCAAATATTTCATAATACCCTTTATCAAGCTCATCATCAGAAAGATGTGCATAACGCTGGGTAACCTGTATGTTGCTATGACGCGCTAATTCCTGTGCTAGCTTTAGATTACCGGAAGCACGCAGCACCGTTGTCACGAAATAATGTCGGAAGGAATGGGGGGTAATTGTGCCAACAGCTTCTTCCCCTAAAGCCTGCCTGACACGTTCTTTGACAATGTTCCTGCCTGTTGCCGTGGAAATTGGCTTGATCTTTTTTCCAGCGCCTTTGTCATGACGGGCGAAGAGGGGTAGGGATGTCAATTGACGGTTGGAAGCGCCGTCTAACTGGGAGCGGGCTGAAAGGTAGTCGCGCAGCGCGCGTAATGCACGACTCGAAAAGCGGACCACAGCCTGTTTGTCGCCTTTCCCGATGATCACAGCACGCCCTTCGTTCCAATCCACATCCCCACGGCGCAAAGCGCAGGCTTCGTGGACGCGCAACCCCGTATCGGCCAGGGTTAATAGGAAAGCGCGGTCCCTTAATGCGCGTAACTTTTCATTATCATCTTCGAACAATTGTTCGGTAAATCTTGCGGCAAAGTTAAGCACGCGTTGAATATTTTCAGACGGGAATTGCGGCAATCGAATGCCCGGACGACGTGCGCGTTGACGTATGAGCAGGCGCAGGCGGGGAAGGTTGATCTCAGACAGGCGTTCTGCAGCCACATATTCGTAGAAACCTGTTACCGCTGTAAGATACAGGCGCTCTGTGGCTGATGAATAATTCTTTAAGTAATTAGCCAGCCATGTAACAGCATCCTCCGTGATTTTTTCAATAGGGGATGTTTCCGGGTCAAGCCAAAATTCTTTCAGAACGCGTTGAAAAACGTTCAGCGCGTTCCCGTAGGTGCGGGCTGTGTTTGGACTGCGCGCCAACTGTACGCTGTCCAAATATGCTGAAATCGCTTCTGAGATGGTTAGATCGCTCATAAATCACATTCTAGTATTGTTTCGGATAATAATACTTATCGTAAGCATAAATAGTATACAGAATTTTTTCATTGTTGTCAAGCCTCCCCACTGTCGAGTGGCATTATGCGAGTCCTCTTGGCATTCCAGAAAAACTAAAAGACGCTGGAAAATACAAAGGAGTATGTTCTAAAATTTCGTATCCTCCTTGATCCACACTTGAGAGAACAAATTGACACTCCCCCATTTCCGATGTGTCTATGTGTGTCTACTCGTTGCAACTATATGAGATGCAGAAAAAATTTTCTGGAGCATATTCTTGAAGAACGAATGAGCATAAAACTTGACACCTAGAATATATGTTCTATAATATATTTATGGACTCCATAGGAAGGCTGAAGTTACTGACTGACCAAATGCATCTGGAACCCGCAGAAGACCAGGGACCTGTTTGTTTTACTCCCAAACAACAGCGGAAAACCTTCGTGCATCCTGCCAAACTCCCTAATGGGAAAAATATCAAACTTCTCAAAACGTTACTGACTTCCGCCTGTGAGCGTGACTGTTATTATTGTCCCTTTCGCGCCGGACGGGACTTCAGGCGTGCTACCTTTAAACCGGATGAGTTCGCATCCCTGTTCATCAACCTGCATCGCGCCGGGGCCGCCGAGGGCATTTTTCTGAGTTCTGGGGTGGCCAGTGGTGGGGTGCGCACACAGGATAACTTGCTGGATACAGCCGATATCCTGCGTAATAAGCTTGGTTTTCGCGGCTACATTCATCTCAAGGTCATGCCTGGCGCTGAGAAGTCACAGGTTGAGCGCGCCATGCAGCTCGCAGATCGAATCTCCGTCAATCTAGAAGCGCCCAACAGCGAACGGCTGACTCGCCTGGCCCCTCATAAAGTCTTCATGGATGAACTCTTGCAACCGCTCAAATGGGTGGATGAAATCCGTCGCAGCCAGCCAGCATACAAAGGTTGGAACGGTCGCTGGCCATCGACTGTGACACAATATGTCGTCGGCGGCTCGGACGAATCCGATCTGGAACTGCTGACAACCACGAGCTGGCTGCACAAAAATGTACATCTTGGCAGAGCATACTTTTCAGCCTTCTCCCCCATTAGAGATACACCGCTGGAAAACAAGTCTCCCACCGACCCATTGCGCGAACACCGCTTGTATCAAGCTTCCTTCCTGCTGCGTGACTATGGATTTGACTTGGAAGAGTTACCCTTCGTCGAAAATGGCAACCTGCCTCTCTCAACTGATCCAAAGCTGGCCTGGGCGCAGGTCAATTTAAGCGAACGTCCATTGGAAATCAATCTTGCTGAGAAAAGACAATTGCTACGGATACCAGGAATTGGCCCAAAAGGAGCAAACGCCATCCTGCGAGCCCGTAGAGTCGGCAAGCTGCGCGATCTGTCCATGCTGAAAAAACTGGGCGTGATCGCAGAACGGGCTGCGCCTTATCTTTTACTGGATGGTCAGCGCGCTCCTATGCAAATGCCATTGTTCTAGATTACTTCACACCTTTTATATAAGCGACAATTGCTGTGATCTCTTCATCGGTCAGGGATACGAGTGGCATCGACCCTTTGGTAAATCCTTTGACAATTTTTACATTCGGATCTTCAATCGATCCGACCAGATACTCATCATCCGCCGTGACAAAGGTGCCATCTACAAGTTCTACTTGAGAGCCATATAACCCTACCCAGGTCGGCCCGATCTTATCCGTCTCATCCACAGAATGGCAGGCTGCACAGCCTTTTTGCACAGCCAGATTCTGACCGGCTTCCGGACTGGTTGTCGTGCTGCTACAAGCTGCGACAAAAAAGAAAACTGTCATTGTAAAAACAAGAAAAACTGTTTTCTTCACGAACTCTTCCTAGTTGTTCAGTTCCTTCCAGGCCCCCACCCAGGGTGTACCCATCCGGTGTCTTTCGGAAACTTTCACCTTATGCAATTTTTCAGCGATCTGGGCAGAGAGCATAGCAATACTCGCCCAATCATCTTCAAGTACAGCGGTCCTCATCTTCTCCCCCAGCTGACCGGCCCAGGCCCATTCCATGCGGAAGCGGTCGGCTTTGACCCAGTAGTCGCGTTTCTCCCAGGCCGCCACAGAGACATCGATCCCGTCGGCAATGGTTTGTAATGCTAGCGCGATAAAAGCTGCCATATCGCGCGCGGCGTCTCCCGGGTCCGATTGTTTGGCTAGCTCACGGATAGAGATGACAATAGCTTTGGTCAGGCGGGTACGTTCTTTTCCGGCTGCATTCGGGTTGATCACACGGGACATTTTTCCTCACAATTTTCGCACAACTGTTCTGGTTTCACAGCCGCCCATTATACTGCTTTTTGCAAAATATAGAAAATTTCCACCCATAGCCCCCACAGACAAGCACTATCTCCATGCAAACAAAACAAGGTAAGGATTCTATGTATTACCCCTTTTCATTTTGTGTAAAACATTTTGTCCATTTATTGCTCCTGCTGCTTTTGGGTCGAAACTGTCTGTCCATCTCGTATAGTTATTATATTCAGCTTTGTTCAAGTTGGCTTCGCTAAGATATGCATCCCGCAAGTCAGCATCGCGTAAGTTTGCATTGACCAAAGTGGCCCTACCCATGATCGCTCCTCGCAAATTAGCACCGAATAGGTTTGCTCCACGAAAGTTGGCTAAGGCAAGTCTTGCTCCGCTTAGATCAGCCAGGCTTAGTTTGGCGCCACATAAATTTGCTAAGCCTAGTTTTGCTCCAGACAAGTTCGCTTCACGAAGATATGCACCACTCAAATTGGCACCATTCAGATTGGCTCCACTCAAATCGACTTTATATAATAGAGCTCCGCTTAAATCGACTCCGCTCAGGTCGGCTGCTCTCAAATCCTTTCTGCCATTTTCAAGCTTCCGCAAATCAATATCGTTTGCCATTAATTACTTCTCTTCCTTGATGTAGTAGTGAGACTAAAACATTTTTAGTTTTATAGCCATTCATTATGAGTGCTGCCTGATTATCTAAGCGGACGAATATAAATCTACCCGCATCACAACGTTAGCATAGTATCTCAAACAAGATAATGGCAAAATTTACCAATTTTAGTAATTAATTTCTATAGGAAACACCAAGCCCCTCAAACTGAGGGGCTTGGTGTGGGCGAAATCTTACAATTTTTTTTGTTTTCCCACCTATACACAAGTGCAATAACGCTGAGTTTTTATTCATCCTCTGAGGTTGCACTTATGTTTTTTCTACAAGTTTAATTTAGCATTTTAGTCATTAATGTCCAAGGGTAAAAAATAGGTTTTTATATGGTCAAAATTATGGTAATTGTTTTGATATCCAATATTCTTATAGATTGCTATACTATTTGCAGGCTGAAAAAAAGAGGGGCGATAAAACTCTGGTTTTTCGAAAGGGGTGCTCCCATGAAAAAGATAATGGTATTGATACTTATATCTGTCTTGCTGTCGGCCTGTGTAAACTCTACTCCCACACCACAACAACAGACTGCACCAGCTTCCCTGGCAGTGTTACCAACAAGAACGCGCATGCCAACCAGCACACCTGTACCAATAACCTTCACCGGGTGCGTGGATAACACACTTAGAGTAAGGTCTGGACCGGGAATCGATAACGAGATCATTGGCCGTCTTAAACCCCAGAATATTGACGAGGAAATAGAAGGAGAGAATTTTAAATTTACACTCCCTGCCAGTGTATCTGTCATTGGGCGCAATCAAGATACCAGTTGGGTGATGGTGTCGTATGAGGGCCAAACAGGCTGGGTGTTTGCAGATTATATAAATATTCAGGGGGACGTTAATCAATTGGCTGTAATTGGCGGGGATAGTCTCTGGGAGCTTGCTACCTTTCCACCATCAGTAACGCAAGCACCGTCTAGTAATTCTGGCGAAACCGTTCCTTGCTCTTGTAGTGGCAACCTGTATAACTGTGCCGACTTCTCATCTCACGCGGACGCACAAGTTTGCTATAACTATTGC
>JASFRG010000032.1:0-31571 GCA_050115035.1 Anaerolineales bacterium
TTCCCCAGGGTGTCGGTTCGCTCAGAAATATCGCTTTTCGCTTGCTGGAAGCCTGGCGCAATTTGCGACTGAGCCCCAGGGCTTTCTGTTCCCTCTACAACGGTCGCTGCCAGATCCGCTTTGACACTTCTTGAAACAAGCGGCATGCCAACCCACTTTGAGTGCCTTGCCTGCCGCTTTGGCCGCTACCAGGCAGAACCTCGTTGTGAATCTGACATGCCGTGCTTCTTATTGTATCCTACCCTGGTCCCCACTCGTTTTTTTCTGTTGACATCCTATGCGGCCTTCGCCACCCATTTGTGGGAGCTTGATCCACGCCTGTTCTTGCTCGTCTCGCGCCTCTCCCTTCTTATCCTTTTTCACTGAGTTGGTTTTCTTCACCGCTGATCAAACGACATTCAAACGACATTCCTCTTGACACATCCGTCATTCGGTCATAGAATACGGACCAACAATATCCAAATACGCCGACGAGGACGAGTACGCTTCAAAGCGGTTTTCAGAGAGCCAGGCAGTATGGTGTGAGCCGGGCAAAAGCGCAGAAGCCGAATGGCCCTCCGAGTTGAGCGGGCGAAAGTGCAGGTGGTTGAGTAGGACGAAGTCCGTATCGAAACCACCGGAACGACTAGCCTAATTCGGGAGCTCCCGTTATAGAGCAAGGGTATAATCGCAAATCACGACGTACCTGATAGAGTGACGCTGGCTTCTTTCCCTGTTGCATCACAGGGAAATTTTTGTTAATAAAGCAATGCGTAACCTGGGTGGCACCACGGGAGTCCCCTCTCGTCCCAATGGACGGAGGGGACTTTTAATTTCTTCGTGAAGAATTAACCGCAAAGAGCGCGAAGAACGCAAAGAAAAACATTCTTTTAGCGCCCTTAGCGAGCTTAGCGGTTCAAAAAGGAAAAAGGAGCCTAAATGTTACTCGAAGCCACTACCACCCAGACCATCGCCCGCGAACTATCTGCGGACCTCGAAACTCCCATCAGCATCTACATGAAACTGCGCGGGCAGGGCCCCTCGTTTTTACTTGAATCCGTCGAGGGCGGAGAACGGATCGCGCGTTACTCGTTTATCGGCGTCAGGCCGCGCGCACAATACATCCTGCGTGGGAACGTAGTGCAGATCATCGAATCCGGTTCCGAGCGCACCGTTCCGCTTCCCGAAGATCTCGACCCAACCTACTTCCTGCAGGAAGAAATGAGCCGCTTCCATACCCTGCCCCAACCCGGTCTGCCGCGTTTCATCGGCGGGCTGGTCGGCTATCTCGGCTATGAAGCCGTCCGTCACTTCGAGCCCACGCTCAAACCCCAGATGCAAATCGCCGGGGCGCCGGACGGCATGTACCTGCTGGCCGATACGGTCGTAGCCTTCGACCACGCTCGCCGCAGCCTGTCATTGATCGCTAACGTGCTGGACGGCGATGTGCAGGCCGCCGAGCGCAAACTCGACCAAATCCAGGCGCGAATTCAAGAGCCGCTTCCTGCTCCCGAAACCCACGAAAACATCCCTTCCGTCTCGCGCACGAACCTGTCGCAGGAGCGCTTCGAAAGCATGGTGCGTGCCGTCAAGGAGCACATCGCCGCGGGCGACATCTTCCAGGTGGTGCTTTCCCAGCGCTTCAGCCGCGAAACCTCCGCCAGCCCCTTCGACGTCTACCGTGCGGTGCGCCGCCTCAACCCTTCCCCTTATATGTTCTTTTTTGATTTCGGCGACCTGGACGGTGAACCGTTTTATTTGGTGGGCGCCTCGCCCGAGATGTTCGTCCGCTTAGAGGACGGCATCGCCTCGCTCCGCCCGATTGCTGGCACCCGGCCACGAGGCGCCGATCCGGACGCTGATGCCGCCCTGGCGGAAGAACTGCTGGCCGACCCGAAGGAACGCGCCGAGCACGTCATGCTGGTGGATCTGGGTCGCAACGACCTGGGACGTGTCTGCGACTACGGCACGGTCAACGTCTCCGAATTTTTCAGCATCGAACGCTACTCACATGTCATGCATATCGTCTCACACGTAGAGGGCAAACTGAAACCCGACCTGAACGCCTTCGACCTGGTGCGGGCCGCCTTCCCCGCCGGGACGGTCAGTGGCGCGCCCAAAGTCCGTGCTCTGGAGATCATCTCCGAACTCGAACCGGACCCACGCGGCGCGTATGCGGGCATGGTCGGCTACTTTGGCTTCGACGGCAACATGGACACCTGTCTCGCCATCCGTACGATGGTTGGAAGCGGGAAAACTTTCAGTGTCCAGGCAGGCGCCGGTATCGTCGCAGATTCAGACCCCGCTACCGAATATCAAGAGACGGTCAACAAAGCCACTGCCATGCTGCGCGCGATTGAAGTGGCGGAAACAAATAAATAATGTCATTGCGAGGGTGATGGTTGAGTAGGCGGTGTTCGTCCGCCGTATCGAAACCCGCCCGAAGCAATCTCATATTAGGCAGTTACTTGAGATTACTTCGCTCCCTTGGTTTCGATACTCCGCTTCGCGGTACTCGACCAGCGCTCACTCGCCATGACATATGAAAATTAGGAGAACCTTATGCTTGCCCTAATCGACAACTACGACTCATTTACTTACAACCTGGTTCAATACTTCGGCGAACTTGGCGCGGACATTAAGGTCTTCCGCAATGACCAGGTCACCCTCGACGAATTGATTGCCCTCGGACCCGACCATCTGGTCATCTCGCCTGGCCCGGGCGAACCTGTCAAGGATGACGGCATCTCCCCGGATGCGGTCAAACACTTCAATGGAAAAATCCCTGTGCTTGGGGTCTGTCTCGGACATCAATGCCTGGGTGCGGTCTTTGGCAGCAAGGTAGGACGCGCTCCGCGTCTGATGCATGGTAAAACTTCCAGCGTTATCCATGACCGTCACGGTATTTTTGAAGGCGTCCCGACGCCCTTCGAAGCCATGCGTTATCACTCGTTGGTGGTCTACGAACCTGTCCCTGCTGAGTTGAAGATTATCGCCTCCACCGTCGAAGGCGAGATTATGGCACTCAAGCACCGCCAGCATCCTACCTATGGTGTGCAATTTCACCCCGAATCTATTCTTACCGAGCACGGCAAACAAATCTTGAAAAACTTTTTGGACATGAAAGTCCCACCTGTGAAAGGAGAAAATCTCATGTTAAAACCCTACATCGCAAAAGCCATCAACCGCGCCGACCTGACCTCCGTCGAGGCTGAAGAAGCCATGAATATCATCATGACCGATCAGGCCACACCCGCGCAGATCGGCGCTTATCTCGTGGCACTGCGGATGAAAGGTGAGACCCTTGCCGAGATCACCGGCTCCGTACGTGCCATGCGCACCAACGCCGTTAAAGTGGAGCTCGCCGAATCTGATGCCCCGGTCTACGACATCGTCGGCACGGGCGGCGACGGCGCGCACACCTTCAACATCTCCACTGCCGCAGCCTTTGTCCTGGCTGGTACAGGGCGCAAAGTCGCCAAGCACGGCAACCGCGCGGCCTCGTCACAATGCGGTTCCGCCGATGTTCTGGCGGCGCTGGGGCTCAACCTCAATCTTACTCCACAGCAAGTCGGCAAGGCCATTGACGAGATCGGCATCGGCTTCATGTTCGCGCCCAAGTTCCATCCGGCCATGAAGCACGCCATTGGCCCGCGCAGGGAAATCGGTCAGCGCACCATCTTTAATATCCTCGGCCCGCTTACCAACCCTGCTGGTGCGAACGTCCAACTCACGGGTGTATTTGACCCTGACCTGACCGAGCCGCTGGCCAACGTGCTCAAAGAACTCGGCTCGAAGGCTGCGCTGGTCATCCACGGCGCAGGCGGCACCGACGAACTCAGCACCATCGGGGTCAATCGTGTCAGCCACCTCAGAGACGGCGCGGTCCGTACCTACGACCTCGACCCAACCGAATTCGATATGCCTCGCGCAACGGTCCAGGATTTGCGCGGTGGCACACCCGACGAATCCGCAGTGATGATGCGCGAACTGCTCACGGGCAAACGCAATGGCGCACGTCGCAACGCGGTGCTGCTCAATGCCGCCGCGGCTCTGGCGGCCGAGACCGGCGATTTCAATTCTGCGTTAGAGGAAGCCAAAGTTTCGCTCGACAGCGGTGCAGCATTAGCCCGTATTGATGCCCTGGTCGAATACAGCCAATCCCTTGCAGGGGCTCCGGTCGCATGACGGATATTCTCGAAAAGATCCTCGCGCATAAGCGAACAGAAATCGCGGCGCTCGATGCCTCATCCTTGCGCCGCACCGCGGAGGATTCTCCTGCACCTAGAGATTTCCTTTCCGCAATCAAGCGCCGCCGAATCGAAAAAAGCCCGAGCTTGATCGCCGAACTGAAACGCGCTTCGCCCTCCAAAGGGATTCTGGCCCCACATCTCGATCTGTTCCAGGTGGCGGATATCTACACTCAAAACGGCGTGTCTGCTATTTCGGTGTTAACCGATGAAAAATTCTTCATGGGCAAGCTGGAAACCTTACACGAATTGCGGTTTACTCAAGAAATCGAACTGCCCTTGCTGCGGAAAGATTTCATCATCGACGAAGCCCAACTCTACGAAACCCGCGCCAACGGTGCCGACGCGGTGCTGCTCATAACGGCAGCTTTAACCGATAATACTCATTTTGCTGATTTGCATTCCCTTGCCTTGGAATTGGGACTGACCCCGCTGGTCGAGGTCCACAACGAAGGCGAAACCGAGCGCGCTTTGAAACTTCAAGATGTGAAACTGATTGGCATCAACAATCGTGACCTTACGATATTCAATGTGTCGCTGGAAACGACAGAGCGGATTCGCCCGTTAATCCCCGATGAAATCACGGTCGTTGCAGAAAGTGGAATTTTCAACGCATCCGATGTCGAGCGTCTGGCAAACGCAAACGTGGATGCCATCCTGGTTGGTGAAGCGCTGGTGACATCGGGTGATATTTCCGCAAAGGTAAGAGAATTGGCGGGTTTAAATGTCATTGCGAGCCGTTCTTTGGCGAAGCAATCTCCTCTAGAGCGGTGAAAATGAAATCAAAGAAAATTACTAATACATCAGGAGATTGCCTCGTCGGAAAGAGCATCCTCCTCACAATGACATTAAGGAAGTTATGACAAAGATCAAAATCTGCGGAATCAAAACATTGCCCGATGCCCTTGCCGCTATCGATGCAGGCGCAGATTACCTGGGATTCAACTTCTATCCCAATAGCGTGCGCTTCATTGAGGCTGAAGCATGCGCAAAGATCACATCTGTTTTGAAGCGAGAACATCCCGATATACAACTTGTCGGCGTATTTGTAAATTCGTCGGTTGCTGAGGTAAAGCATATTTTGGAAGCTTGCTTTTTAGACATTGCCCAACTTCACGGAGATGAAACTTCTGACATGATCAATGCACTTGATGGAAAAGCCTTCAAAGCCTTCCGTGGGATTCCGCAAAACGTGAACGGATTTGCAAGGGTAAAAGCTCCCGCCCTGTTGGTGGATGCCGCTGCCAAAGGCGCTTATGGCGGCACCGGTGTGACGGCAAATTGGTCTGCTGCGGCGGAATTGGCGAAGAGCTATCCGTTGCTGTTAGCGGGTGGCCTGAATCCGGAAAACGTCGCGGAGGCGGTGCGGCAGGTTAGTCCCTGGGGCGTGGATGTAGCCTCCGGCGTGGAGGCAAGCCCTGGTTTAAAAGATGCGGGCAAGATGAAGGCTTTCGTGCAGGCGGTGCGTGAGGGTCATAGTCAGATATAAGCGAGAGAAAGGTTCCAATCAGAGAGAGGATTTATGACAACTTTATTACCTACCAAATTCGGCCCCTACGGCGGACAGTTCGTGCCGGAAACGTTGATGCCGGCTTTGATCGAGTTGGAAGCAGCGTTCGTGGATGCAAAACAAGATGCCGCGTTTCAAGAAGAATTCAACAACTTGATGGCAACCTTCGTCGGACGTCCTACGCCGTTGACGTACGCAAAGCGCCTCTCGGAAAAGTTGGGTGGCGCACAAATCTACTTGAAGCGTGAAGACCTGGCACATACAGGCGCGCACAAGATCAACAACGCATTGGGACAGGCATTGCTGGCAAAACGCATGGGCAAGAGGTGCCTTGTAGCTGAGACTGGTGCAGGCCAGCATGGTGTGGCTTCGGCAACGGCAGCCGCGTTGCTTGGACTGGAATGTGTTGTCTATATGGGTGTGGTAGATATTGCCCGCCAGGAATCGAACGTATTTCGCATGAAGATTCTTGGCACGGAAGTGCGACCGGTGACCTCGGGCACGCAAACCCTGAAGGATGCCATCAATGAAGCCATCCGCGATTGGGTGGCAAACGTGCGCGACACGCATTATTTGCTGGGCTCGGCGCTGGGGCCGCATCCGTACCCGACCATGGTACGCGATTTCCAGTCTGTGATCGGGACCGAAGCGCGCGAACAGATGTTGTCGCAAGCCGGGCAACTTCCTGATACGGTCATCGCCTGTGTGGGGGGCGGCTCGAATGCGATCGGAGTTTTCAGCGGGTTCATGAATGATGATCAAGTCGAGTTCATCGGTGTTGAAGCAGGAGGCAGCGGAATCGAATCGGGCAAACACGCGGCGCGATTTGGCGATCCGACTAGGGGACGCGTCGGAGTGATCCATGGCACGCGCACGTATGTTTTGCAAGATGAAGACGGTCAGATTGCTGAAACGCATTCGGTCTCGGCCGGTTTGGATTATGCTGCCGTCGGCCCTGAGCATTCTCAGATGAGAGACTTGGAACGCGCCTTCTATACGTCCGCCACGGATTATGAAGCCTTGGATGCCTTCCAGACTTTATGCCATGTTGAGGGAATCATCCCGGCGCTGGAGTCGGCGCATGCCGTGGCAGAGGTTATCAAGCGCGCACCGAAGATGCGGAAAGACCAAATTGTTTTGGTGAATTTGTCAGGAAGAGGGGATAAGGATTTGAATACGGTTATTAAAGAGATGGGAGAAAATGTGTAGGGGCGGGGTTCCCCCGTCCCAGGCGAGATGACCTCGCCCCTACGAGGAATTATTATGAGCAGATTAGCTGAAGCTTTTAAAAACAAACCAATCTTCATGCCATACTTCCCGTTGGGCTATCCTGACCTGGATACATCCATCAACGTGATCGAAGCCATGGCTAAGAACGGCGCGGACCTGATGGAAGTCGGGTTGTCGTTTTCCGATCCGCTGGCAGATGGACCGGTTATTCAACATGCGACGCAAATTGCATTGGAAAACGGCATCACGGCCAAAAAATCGTTGGAAGCGGTGAATGAATTGCGTCAGCGCGGCGTGGATATCCCCTTAATTTTGATGGGCTACTACAATCCCATGCTGGCGTATGGGTTGGAAGAATTTGTTCGAGATTCGATCGAAGTTGGTGCGGATGGATTCATCATCCCAGACCTCCCGCCGGAAGAGGCATCTGAATTTGTAATACTTGCGAATAATCACCCCCTGATAAAAATGCTGGCCCCAACAACTCCACCTGAGCGTATGGAAACAGTTGCTCGGGATGCGAAAGGGTTTGTTTATTTGGTTTCTGTAACGGGTGTAACAGGGGCGCGCACATCCCTTTCGAGTGAACTGGCAAGTTTGATCAATCGTGTTCGGGAGCATACTACCACGCCGGTGTGCGTGGGCTTTGGAATTGGTACCCCCGAACAAGCCAGGGAGGTTGGCAAGCTGGCTGACGGTGTCATCGTGGGTTCGGCCTGTGTGAAAACGATTGGAGATAGCAAAAAGCCTATCGAAGCAGCAATACAGCTTGCAGTGGAGTTCAGCGAAGCGTTGAAATAAATCCAGATCAGGCCGTATTAACGCGTTTTTTGTGAAGTTGCCCTTGACGCATTCAAGATACAGTCATAGAATAGCGCCTAACATGATAGCTTCTGTCCGCTTTTTCTTTGCGTATTACTTTTACGGCCTCCACAAATCGGTTGCCGTTGGTGACGCTTAAGCAGACAAAGCAGAGAATCTGCATATCCAGAGAGCGAGACCAAACGGTCTCGCTCTTTTTTGTTAGGCCGAAAGGAGGCGCCGATGCCAATCCGTGGAATTCGTGGAGCGACGACAGTCATGTCAGATGACCCCGATCTTATCTTGGAGGCAACGCGTGAATTGCTGGAAGCAATCTTGTACGAAAATGACGGAATCCAACTGGATGAAATAGCCAGTGCATTTTTCACCGCAACGGAAGATATCGCCTCAGCCTACCCCGCGCTGGCTGCCCGTCAAATGGGCTGGGACCATGTCCCCATGATGTGTGCCCGTGAAATCCCCGTACCGGGCAGTTTGTCTAAGTGTATCCGTGTGTTGATTCATTGGAATACGGACAGAGAACAGAATGAAATTCACCACGTTTACCTGCGCAACGCCGTTCAATTACGGCCTGATTTAGTGAGTAATCGTTGGTCGAGTACCGCGAAACGGAGTATCGAGACCAACTGTTCCAAGTAAACAAATATAAATTTGGAGCGTGGTAGTCTCGATATGCCCTTCGAAAATCCCTTACCTGTGCCTGCGGCAAGGTGAAGGCAGGGCTACTCGACCACCGAGAATAGGAGAAATCACCATGATGATCATTATGAAATCCAACGCCACCCCGCAAGAGGTGGAGCATGTGATCGAGAAAGTCAAATCGGTAGGTTTATCTGTGCATCTCTCACAAGGCGTCGAGACCACCATCATCGGCGCCATTGGTGAGACACACGGTATGCCCACCGATCAATTCGAGGTGCTGGATGGTGTCGAGACTGTTCAGCGAATCACCCAACCCTTCAAATTGGCTTCGAGGCAGTTTCACCCGGAGAATTCTATCTTTCCAATTGATGGATTTTCTGTGGGTGGGGAGGAACTGGCGCTGATCGCGGGACCGTGCTCGGTCGAGTCACGTTCGCAAATCATTGAAACGGCTCATGCAGTCAAGGAAGCGGGGGCAAACGCCTTGCGTGGCGGTGTCTTCAAGCCGCGTACCTCCCCCTACTCCTTCCAGGGATTGGGCGAAGAAGGTCTCGAATACCTGGCCGAAGCCCGTGAACAGACTGGTCTGCCAGTCGTGGTCGAAATCATGTCGCAGGTGCAAATCGATGTGATGGTCAAATACGTGGACGTGCTGCAGGTTGGAGCGCGAAATATGCAGAATTTCAATCTGCTGCGTGTGATCGGGAAAACACAAACGCCCGTTTTACTCAAACGCGGTCTTTCAGCGTCTGTCGAAGAATTGCTCATGTCGGCCGAATACATCCTGGCTGGTGGAAATAAACAGGTTCTTCTATGCGAACGCGGCATCCGCACTTTCGAGACTTCCACCCGCAACACCACCGACATCAACGCCGTGCCGGTGCTAAAGAGCCTGACGCATCTACCAGTCGTCCTCGATCCCAGCCACTCGACTGGTCACTTTGACTATGTGGAAGCCATCGCCCGCGCTGCTGTTGCCGCCGGGGCGGACGGTCTGATTGTTGAAGTTCATCCCGATCCTGCCCATGCCCTTTCCGATGGACGCCAGTCACTCAAGCCTGAAAGATTTGCTGCGATGGCCAAGCATGTTAGTCAGATCGCTGAGATTATGGGACGCCGATTGGCCAGTGTAAAGCCTGCCAGCACACTCGCTCACTAAATATTTTTCTAAAGGAGAAGTCATCATGATGATCATCATGCACCCCGGTGCCACCAAAGAGCAGATCGTCAATGTTATCGAACACGTTGAGGAACAGGGCTTATCCCCTCATCCCATTTACGGCGTCGAGCAGACCATCGTCGGTGCAGTGGGCGAAAGCCACACAATCCCGACCAGCGCTTTTGAAACGTTAGCGGGCGTGATGGCTGTCCAACGGATTTCACAGCCATACAAATTGGCATCACGCCAGTTCCACCCCGAGAATTCAGTCTTCCCGCTTGATGGTTTCAGCATTGGAAGCCAGGAAGTCCCAATCATAGCGGGACCCTGCTCAGTCGAGTCCCGCTCGCAGATTCTTGAAACGGCGCAGGCTGTCAAAGAAGTAGGGGCAAATGCGCTGCGCGGCGGCGTCTTCAAGCCACGCACTTCCCCGTATGCTTTCCAGGGCCTCGGGAAAGAGGGTCTCGAATACATGGCTGAAGCGCGGGAACAGACCGGTCTGCCCATCGTGGTTGAGGTTATGGCTGTTTCACAAATTCCCTTAATGGTTGAATACGTTGATGTACTCCAGATCGGCGCGCGCAACATGCAGAACTTCAACTTACTGCGGGCGGTTGGCGACACGCGAACTCCGGTTTTACTCAAGCGCGGCATGAGCGCCACGGTCCAGGACCTACTCATGGCGGCCGAGTACATCCTTGCAGGTGGCAATGAGCGCGTGGTGCTGTGTGAACGCGGTATCCGCACTTTCGAGACCGCCACTCGCAACACGACTGACATCAACGCCATCCCGGTGCTTCAGTCACTGACGCACTTGCCCGTAATCCTGGACCCCAGCCACTCAACCGGTCACTTTGATTTCGTTACTGCCGTTGCTAAGGCTGGTGTGGCTGCCGGGGCAGATGGCATCATTGTCGAGGTGCATCCCGATCCTGCCCACGCCATATCAGATGGACGCCAATCACTCACGCCTGAAAACTTCGCCATTATGGTGCGCAAACTCAAAGCAGTGGCAGAAGCCGTGGATCGCCGTCTGGTGCCTGCAAAAGTTCCAGCTCATGGATAAGCCTGGCTTTAGGCTCAAAGACGCCAATATTGCCATAATCGGATTGGGACTCATGGGAGGCTCCCTGGCACTCTCCCTTAAGGAACGTTGTCGCCACTTGAGCGCTTACGATCCGCATCTTCCGACAATCGAGCTTGCCCGCCGTCAAGAGATCGTTCACCTGGCTTGGAGTGATCCCGCTAAAGTCCTGACAGATTCCGATTTGGTTATCCTGGCCAGTCCCGTTCCAGCGATTATCGAATGGTTGAAACGTTTACCGGAATATATCAAGCATCGGTGCATCGTACTCGATATTGGCTCCTCCAAGCGGACGATCGTCGCCGCCCTCGAAACCCTGCCCGCCAACTTCGACCCCATCGGCGGACACCCCATCTGTGGACGTGAACGGCTTTCACTCGAAAACGCCGAACGTTTCCTGTATCGAGATGCCCCATTCGTGCTGACTCCGCTTGAGCGCACCAGCGCAAATGCCCGCTCCGCCGCCCTGAAAATCGTTGAGGGACTTGGGGCTGATCCCATCTGGTTGGATGCCGAAAGCCACGACCGGATTTTAGCAGCTACCAGTCACCTGCCCTATCTGCTCTCTTCTGCATTGGCGCTATCCACACCGGATAATGCTGTGCCGCTGATCGGTCCCGGTTTCCGCTCGGCATCGCGGCTGGCAGGCACACCTACCAGTATGATGTTGGGGGTCCTGCAATCCAACGCGGATAACGTGCTGGCATCCATTGCCAGTTTTCGGCAATCACTTGATACTCTCGAAGCAGCCTTGCAATCTGGCACCCAGGATACACTTCAATCAACCTTAGATCAATCCCGCACGCATTATCAAACCCTCATAAACTAGTTCTTATGCGCTCACTCGAAATTCAACCTATCAGTCATCCCCTCAACGCTACAGTTCGCGTACCCGGCTCTAAATCGCTGACCAACCGCGCTCTGCTCATCGCTGCTTTGGCAAATGGGACCACCACCCTCACTAATGCCCTTTTCTCAGATGATTCTCGGTATTTTGCTAATGCCCTTCAGAATTTAGGCTTTGATGTGCGACTCGATCCGGACCGCGCTGAAATGATCGTTACTGGCCTGGGCGGGCACATCCCTGCAAAAAGGGCTGAACTTTTCATCGGCAATGCCGGGACCGCAGCACGTTTCCTGACGGGCTTTCTCACATTGGGAGATGGGGAATTTATTATCGATGGCGAGCCACGCATGCGCGAACGTCCAATCGGCGATTTAGTTTATGCGCTTGAACAATTGCGTGCGACTGTTGAAACGCAAGGTGGTTGCCCACCTGTCAAGATAACTGCATCAGGATTGGCTGGTGGCAGAGCAAAAGTCGCGGGGAATATTTCATCCCAATTTTTATCCGCCTTATTAATGATCGCTCCCTACGCCCAATCTCCAGTCTCAATCGAAGTCACTACCCAGCTCAACTCCAAACCCTACGTGGATATGACTCTATCCATCATGGATGATTTTGGTATTCGCGTTGAACGTGATGATTACAACCACTTCCGCGTTTCTCCTGCTCTCTACTCCCCAATCACTAAACATCTAATTGAGTCCGATGTCTCCGCTGCCTCCTACTTTTTCGCAGCCCCTGCTATTTGTGGCGGAACCGTCTGCGTAGAAAACATCTCGCGAAAATCTGTGCAAGGCGATATTGCTTTTCTAAGTTTGCTCGAAAACATGGGCTGTGTTGTCACTGAATCCGATAACTCGATCACCGTCCACCGTCCGTCGCCTATCGTCGGAATTGATATCGACATGCGTGACATTCCCGACACGGCTCAAACCCTGGCAGCGATTTCGCCCTTTGCATCCACACCGACCCGTATCCGTGGGATTGCTTCGGCGCGTGTCAAGGAAACCGATCGAGTCGCGGCCACCTGCACCGAACTAAAACAGTTGGGTGTGAAAGTGGATGAATATGAAGACGGTATGACCATTTACCCATGCGATAACTTTTACTCAGCAACCATCCAAACCTACAACGATCACCGCATGGCAATGGCTTTCTCGCTGATTGGCCTGCGCGTACCGGGGATTAAAATTGAGAATCCAGGCTGCGTGTCAAAAACGTTCCCTAACTTTTTCGAAGTGTTGGACACATTACGATGATGAAACTCGGCCTCATCGGGTATCCACTCGGACACAGTCTTTCACCCAAAATCCATGCTGCCGCACTAAAAGCATGTGAAATACAGGGAGAGTATTCCCTGTTCCAAATACAACCCGATAACCAGCAAGGCTTGATAGATTTGATCGCTCGCGTACGCAACGGCGAGATCACCGGACTAAATGTAACCATCCCACATAAACAGAATGTCATTTCGTTAATGGACGATCTGACGCCGACTGCAGAAGCCATCGGCGCGGTCAACACCATCTGGATACAAAATGGCAAACTGACTGGTGACAACACTGATGTGCCAGGGTTTTTGGCAGATTTGAACGGTTTTCTAGGTAAGAGGAAAGTGGAAAGTGGCAATCAGCAATCGGCGCTTGTTCTCGGCGCTGGCGGCTCGGCACGTGCTGTAGTATATGGCCTCGCTAAGGACGGCTGGAATGTCATTATTGCCGCTCGCCGTATCGAGCAGGCTAAAGCACTTATCGCCAAATTCCCAAATCCAAATTCTCAAATTTCGAGCATCAAATACAATCCCACTGCTTTCCTTTCTCTACTCCCTGCTCTCTCCCTGATTGTCAACACTACCCCCCTGGGTATGTCCCCTAAAGTTGATACTTCCCCATGGCCCGCTGACTCGCCCCTTCCACCCAATGCCGCCGTTTACGATCTGGTTTACAATCCAAAAGAAACAAAACTTGTACGAGATGCCCGCACAGTTGGGCTCCCCGCTACTTCCAGCCTGGGGATGCTGATCGAACAGGCTGCCCTATCATTCGAGACCTGGACAGGTTGTAACCCACCACGCGCGGGCCTATGGAACGCGATCGAAGACTGATTTCTGACTACTGATCACTGAATACTGGAGACTGAAATGCCCCTACGATTCCTGACAGCCGGTGAATCCCATGGCCCTGCTCTGATCGTTATCCTGGACGGGATGCCTTCCGGATTATCACTCAACGCATCTATCATCGACCCTGAGCTTGCTCGCCGCCAAAAAGGCTACGGCGCAGGCGGACGGATGAAAATCGAGAAAGATGCTGTCCGCATTTTGAGCGGCATCATGGCCGGCAAGACGACCGGCGCGCCGATCGCCATGCTGGTTAAAAACGCCGACCATGTCAAATGGCAGGGCAAAGCCGTTGACCCAATGACTGCGCCGCGTCCCGGCCATGCCGACCTGACGGGAGCAGTCAAGTATGGATACCGCGATCTACGTCCATCGCTTGAACGGGCTTCGGCCAGAGAGACGACTATGCGTGTGGCAGTAGGCGCAATTTGCAAACATTTTCTGTCACAGTTTGGGATCCTCGTTGGCGGATACGTAAAATCTATCGGAGAAGTGGAAGCCGATTTTGACAAGAGCAGTTACGAGGCCCGATTCGAAACGGCGGAAACCAATGATGTCCGCTGTCCAAACCCGACCGCCGCTGAAAAAATGCGAGCGCGCATCGAGCAAACCATTCATGGCAAAGACACACTAGGCGGTATCATCGAAATTGTTGCTTTAAACCTTCCGATCGGACTCGGGTCTTTTGCGCAATGGGATACCCGACTGGAAGCACGCCTGGCGCAGGCGGTTATGTCGGTGCAAGCCATGAAAGGTGTCGAGATCGGAGATGCCTTTGAGAACGCACACTTACCGGGCACGCAGGCACATGATGCTATCCATCTTGAACGTGGAAATTTGACCCGCCCCACCAATCGCGCTGGAGGCACCGAGGGAGGTGTAACAAACGGCCAGCCGCTCATCATCCGGACGGCGATGAAACCAATTGCGACAACGCTCACGCCGCAAATGACGGTCGATCTGGCTAAAGGCGAAGAAAGCCCGACCAAATACGAGCGCTCCGATTTTTGTCCTCTCCCGCGCGCCGTCCCGATTTTGGAGGCGATGGTGGCATTTGTGCTGGCTGATGCACTGATTGAAAAGCTGGGTGGCGACTCGCTGGAAGAGATGCTCCCCCGTTTCGAAACCTTGCGGCAGGCTCGTTTGGAAGACTTAGCAATGGACAATCAACCACACATCTGGTGGGAGTGAGCATGCATATTTTTCTTTATGGCCCTTCAGGAAGTGGAAAATCTACAGTTGGGCGGATACTAACGCAATCTCTCAATTTGCCCTTCGTTGACCTGGATACGAAGATTGAAGCTACTATAGAACAAAGTATTTCCCAGTTTATGACCGAGCAGGGAGAGACGGCGTTTCGGGATGTGGAAACTGACATGTTACGGAATTCCATTGAGGGGGATGAGAAAGTGATTGCACTCGGTGGCGGGGCGCTGTTGCGAGATGAAAATCGAACGCTAGTCAAATCTTCCGGACTAATCATTTTCCTTGAAGCAGATTTATCCACATTGGTATCAAGGCTTATTCAAGATCAAGATAAGCGTCCGCTGCTGGCAGGTGAATTGCAGGGCAAGTTGTCTGCGTTGCTGGAGAGTAGGAGGGAACATTATGATTCATTCCCTTTGCGTGTGGATGCTTTGCCATCACCGGAGTGTGTTGCCTGGAATATCCAACGTCTGTTAGGACATTATCATTTACGAGGTATGGGGACTGAATATGACGTTATTGTCCGAGAAGGTGGAATCGATCAGCTTGGCGAGATGCTAAAAGCGCGTAACTTGAGTGGGCCAGTCCTGGTAATTAGTGACGATAATATCGCACCCCATTACATGAAAAGGGCCTTGGAATCTATAAAAGTATCAGGATATTTAGCCTATGAAAAGGTCATTCCTGCAGGGGAGGCCTACAAAAACATCGAGACGGTGTTATCTCTATGGAAAAGCTGTCTGGATGCAGGGCTCGACCGCAAGAGCACGATCATAGCGTTGGGCGGCGGTGTAGTTGGGGATTTGGCCGGATTTGTAGCGGCTACGTTCATGCGTGGCTGCAACTGGGTTGCGGTCCCTACCACTTTGCTGGCAATGGTAGACGCATCAATAGGTGGCAAGACCGGTTTTGATCTACCCGAAGGTAAAAACCTGGTGGGCGCTTTCAACCCACCGCGTCTGGTGCTGGCCGACCCGGACGTGCTGTCCACACTGCCTGAGCGGGAATTACGGTCCGGCATGGCGGAGGTGGTTAAACACGGTGTTATTGCCGATCCGGAGTTGTTTGACTTGTGCTCCCAAGGTTGGGATGCGGTCAGTGCACACTTGCCAGAAGTGGTGCGGAGTGGAATGGGAGTCAAGGTAAAAGTAATCGAAGAAGACCCATATGAGCAAGGCATCCGGGCGGCGCTCAATTTAGGTCATACTGTTGGGCATGCGGTGGAACTGGCAAGCGGATTCAACTTACTCCACGGCGAAGCTGTGGCGATCGGGATGGTGGCCGAGGCGCGGCTGGCGGAACGTTTAGCGGTAGCAGGTTCGGGCACGTTTGATACGTTGGAAAAAGCACTCCTGGCGCTGGGACTGCCTGTCGAAATTCCCCAAGATTTAGCCAAGAATAAGCTTATATCTGCCATGAAAGTGGATAAGAAAAAGAAAGCCGGCGTGGTGCGTTTTGCATTGCCTGTGAAAATTGGTGAAGTCAGGGTTGGAATCGAAGTGGAGAATTTGGAGGATGCATTATGAAGATTTTGGTATTGCATGGCCCAAATCTGAACCTGCTCGGCACGCGCGAGCCAGAAGTGTATGGATCGATGACAATGGGAGAGATCGATGCTCGGTTAACCGAGAGAGCGCGCGAACTAGGAGCGGAGGTGACCTGCAAACAATCGAACCACGAGGGTGCATTGATCGATGCCTTGCAAGATGCGCGTGAGTGGGCGGATGGCGTGATCTTCAATCCGGGCGGATACACACATACGTCAGTCGCGTTACGTGATGCGATTACAGCGATTGGCATACCGGTTGTGGAGGTACATCTATCAAATGTATATGCGCGCGAAGAATTTCGTCACAACGCGTTGCTCTCGGCAGTATGTACAGGAAAGATCACAGGGTTCGGTTGGAAATCTTATATGCTAGGATTGAATGCGCTGATTGAATAGAACCTTATGATTCATTCGTCGTGTTCTTTGGGTAAACATTACGTTAATAACACACATTTGTAACGATTCACCCTTGACGTATCTGAGAAAGCACCTATAATCGGACAAAACCTGAGACAAATTATGCAAACTCTTCTCACCAGCCTCGTCCTTATCGTCATTATTTCGGTCCTTATTCTTAAGGACCAATTTACGGTTGGGATGGCCAAGGTGAGAGCCAAGTAAGCGCACACACCTGCTAGAGAAACATAAGCCGCCCAACCGGGCGGTTTTTTTGTTAGTTTGGAAAGGACGCCGAGATGAATTTTGTACAGATGCTCGAAATTGTCATTAGCCTGATTATTCTCCTCCTTCTTGCGAAGGAGAGACCGCTTGTGGTAGGCTTGATCAGGATTGTGATAGATAGAAAAAAGCACACCTGGAAGAAAAAGTAAGAGAGCCGCCCGAGCGAAATCGGGCGGTTTTTTTGACCCTCACCCCGCCCCTCTCCCTTCCAGGGAGAGGGGGAAAAAAGGAAATTATGCGATCTGATACTGTCAAGAAAGGTTTTGATAAAGCCCCGCACCGCGCGTTGCTGCGTGCGACCGGCTTGCAGGACGAGGACTTCAACAAGCCGTTTGTGGCCATTGTCAATTCATACGTAGATGTGGTACCCGGACACGTCCATTTACAGGATTTCGGGAAGTTGGTCAAGGAAGCCGTGCGCGCAGCAGGCGCTGTGCCGTTCGAGTTTAACACCATCGGCGTGGATGACGGCATCGCCATGGGTCACCTGGGGATGAAGTACTCGCTGCCTTCCCGCGAACTGATTGCCGACTGCGTCGAGACCATGATCGAAGCCCACAGATTCGACGCCATGGTCTGTATCCCGAACTGTGACAAGATCGTCCCCGGGATGCTGTTGGGCGCGATGCGAGTCAACATCCCGACCATCTTCGTCTCCGGCGGACCGATGGCTGCCGGGCAAACGCCAGAAGGGGAAACCATCGACTTGATCTCAGTTTTCGAAGGTGTAGGTGCTTATTCAGCGGGGAAAATAGATGAAAAGCGATTGTCTGTTTTGGAAAAATTTGCCTGCCCGTCTTGTGGCTCTTGCTCGGGCATGTTCACTGCCAACTCGATGAACTGCCTGATGGAGGTGCTGGGCATGGCGCTACCCTATAACGGTTCAGCATTGGCCAAAACGCCGGAGCGTGAAGCATTGGCGAAGCAAGCTGCTGGTCAAATTTTGTCTCTGCTGGAACGCGACATCAAGCCGCGCGACATCGTTACCCCCGAAGCCATCGACGACGCCTTTGCGTTGGACATGGCCATGGGCGGCTCGACCAACACTGTGCTGCATACACTGGCGCTGGCTAACGAAGCCGGCGTGGAATACTCGCTGGAGCGCATCAATGCTGTGGCAGACAAAGTCCCACACATCTGCAAGGTCAGCCCGGCGGGCAAATGGCACATGGAAGACGTGCATCGCGCGGGCGGCATCCCTGCCATTTTGAACGAGATCCAGTGGAGCACGGGTATGCTGCACTTTGACCGAATGACGGTCAGTGGTACAACGTTGGGGGAATCAATTAAAGGACGCGATATCCGGGACGAAGATGTAATTCATCGTTATGACAATGCACATTCAAAGACCGGTGGATTGTCCATGTTGTTTGGCAACCTGGCACCGGACGGCGCGGTCGTCAAGGTGGGCGGCGTCAGCCCTGAGATGATGAAATTCAGCGGCCCGGCGCGGATTTACGAATCCCAGGATGAGGCTTTAAAAGGTATCCTGAAGGGCGAGGTCAAAGCCGGGGATGTGGTCGTCATCCGCTACGAAGGACCGAAAGGTGGACCCGGGATGCAGGAGATGCTCTCGCCGACTTCAGCCATCATGGGTCAGGGCCTGGGCGACAAAGTGGCGCTGATCACCGACGGTCGCTTTAGCGGTGGGACGCGCGGGGCTTGCATCGGGCATGTTTCGCCAGAAGCGGCGGCCGGCGGTCCGATTGGGGCGCTTAAGGAAGGGGACATGATCGATATCGATTTGATTGCACGCAAGCTGGGGGTCCGATTAAGCAAAGCGGAAATACGTCAGCGTTTGGATGCGATACCCCCGTTCCAGTCCAAGATCCAGAGTAAGTGGTTAAAGCGTTATTCATATTTTGTAACATCTGCCGATACCGGTGCAGTGTTGAGAACTGATTTTTAGAAAGTCAAAGGAGTAGAGAATGAAAAAGACAGGTGCAGAAATTTTGTGGGAATGCCTGACGCGAGAGGGTGTGGAGGTGGTGTTCGGATACCCCGGTGGAGCCAACATGCCGATTTATGATGCCATGCTCAGCTATCCGGTGCATCACGTGCTGGTACGGCATGAGCAGGGCGCGGCGCACATGGCCGATGGTTACGCGCGCGCATCCGGCAAGGTCGGCGTGGCGATGGCGACTTCGGGACCGGGCGCAACCAACCTGGTAACCGGGATTGTCACGGCCATGATGGACTCAGTCCCAATGGTGTGCATCACCGGGCAGGTGGCGGCCCATTTGATCGGCGGGGATGCCTTCCAGGAAACGGATGTGACCGGCATCACGCTGCCAATCACCAAACACAATTACCTGATCACAAGCGCAGACGAGATCGCCGAAGTGGTACGCGAGGCATTTTATATCGCGCGCAGCGGTCGACCGGGGCCGGTGCTGATCGATATTTGCAAGAACGCGCAGATCGAGCAGACGGAATTCGAGTATCCCGAGGATTGTAAGCTGCCGGGTTATCAACCACCTTGGCACGCGCCGGAAGCGGACCTGAAAAAAGCTGTGCAACTGATCGAAAGCGCCAAAAAACCGGTCATCCTGTGCGGGCACGGTGTCATGATGTCGGGCGCGGAAGAAGTGTTGCAGCATTTCGCAGTCAAAACCAATACTCCGGTGGCAATGACCCTACTTGGCCTGGGCGCCTTTCCGGCTTCGCACGAACTCAGCCTGGGGATGATGGGCATGCACGGCGAAGCGCACTGCAACTTGGCCATCCAGAACGCTGATTTACTGCTGGCCTTCGGGATGCGCTTCGATGACCGCGTGACCGGCACACTCAACACCTACGCGCCCGGCGCGAAGAAAATCCACATCGAAATTGATCCCTCGGAAATCCACAAAAACGTGAAAGCTGACGTCCCGTTGGTTGGCGATCTCAAAACGGTCGTAACGGATTTGATCCCCATGGTAGACGAGTACGAGCATGAAGAGTGGATGGAACAGATTGCAGAATGGAAAGCTGACGGCGATGCGCGCAGCATTATGGCCTGGCCGGATGATGGCAAGCTGCATGTGTCGCATCTTGTGCACAATCTGTGGGAAGCGACCGATGGCGGCGCGATTGTGACAACAGATGTCGGTCAGCACCAGATGTGGGCCGCGCAGTATTACTTCATGGAAAAACCCAAACGCTGGCTCTCGTCAGGCGGCGCGGGCACAATGGGCTATGGATTACCGTCCGCGATTGGAGCCTGGTTTGCGCACAAAGATGAAGAGGTCTGGACAGTGGTTGGCGATGGTGGTTTCCAGATGACACAGGCGGAGTTGTCCACTGCAGCGCAGGAAGGCGCCAACGTCAAGATTGCCATCATGAATAATAACTTCCTGGGGATGGTGCGCCAATGGCAGGAATTCTTCTTCGAGAAACGTTATTCAGCGGTGGACATGCGCACACCGGATTTTGTCAAGATTGCCGAGGCACATGGCATCCCAGCCCGACTGGTCACCAAACCTAAAGAGGTAGAAGCTGCTATCCAATTTGCGCGTGAAACTCCCGGGCCGATAGTGCTCGAATTCCGCGTGGAGAAGGAAGAGGCAGTCTTCCCGATGGTACCTGCTGGCTCTGCGCTGGATAACATGCTGAGAAGGCCAGTACGTCAGGAAGTTGAGAAGGAATAGGAGAGAAAAATGCAATACACATTTATCGCATTAGTTGAGGATAAACCCGGCGTACTGAACCGCGTAGCTTCGCTGTTCCGCCGCAGAAATTTCAATATCGAGTCCCTGGCTGTCGGACGCACTGAACAAACTGGCGTTTCCCGCATGACCATCGTGACCCAGTGTGAAAACGACGTGGATGCCCACAAGATTGAGGCCAATTTGTACAAGCTGGTCAACGTGATCGATGTACAAGATGTCACCCGCGAACCCTCCGTGACCCGCGACCTGGCACTGATCAAGGTCAAAGCGACACCCGAACAGAGGACCGAGGTCAATAGCCTCACATCCATTTTCCGTGCTCGTATTGTGGACGTGGCACCTGATTCCGTTATTGTGGAGGCCACCGGTACCGAGGACAAGATCGAAGGCATGGTCGAGTTGTTACGTCCGTTTGGCATTATGGAGATGGTTCGCACCGGACTGGTCGCGATGACACGCGGTGAGCATTCCGGTGTGAGACGCACCCCCGGCGCTCATGGAAACGGCAACGGCTGGTATCCCGAAGCAGTCCCAGGGCTGGCAGAATATTAGTTTAGACAGTGGACAGTAGACCGAAGACCATGAAAAACGTCTTTAGTCCACTGTCTTCGGTCTATATGATACGCAATTTTCATAATTATCTGTAACGATAATTACGCAAGACATCAAGGAGTAGAGAATTTATGGCAGAAATCGATTTTGGCGGTGTGGTTGAAACCGTCGTGACGCGTGAGGAATTCCCGCTTGAGAAGGCACGCGAGGTTCTTAAAGATGAAGTTGTAGCCGTGCTGGGTTACGGCGTGCAGGGACCAGCTCAAGCCTTGAACATGCGCGATAACGGCATCAAGGTTATTGTTGGGCAGCGCCAAGGCACACCCAATTGGGATAAAGCTATCGAAGATGGTTGGGTTCCCGGCGAGACTCTCTTCACCATTGAAGAAGCCGCCGAACGTGGGACAGTTGTACAGTACCTGCTTTCGGACGCCGGCCAGCGCTCGCAGTGGCCGAACATAGTGGAAACCCTGAATGAAGGTGACATGCTGTACTTCTCGCACGGCTTTTCAATCACCTACAAAGACCAGACCGGCGTAGTCCCGCCGCCCCATGTGGACGTAGCGCTGGTCGCACCCAAAGGTTCGGGCACCAGCGTGCGCCGCAATTTCCTGGATGGTTCCGGTATCAACGCCAGTTATGCAGTTCATCAAGATGCCACCGGAAAAGCCGAAGAACGCACGCTGGCGCTTGGCATCGCCATTGGCGCGGGCTATCTGTTTCCGACTACTTTCAAAAACGAAGTCTACAGCGACCTGACCGGTGAACGCGGCATTCTGATCGGCGCGCTTTCAGGCGTGATGGAAGCGCAATACAACACCTTGCGCAAACACGGTCACAGCCCCAGCGAAGCCTTCAATGAGACGGTTGAAGAACTAACGCAATCGCTTATCCGTCTGGTGGCTGAAAACGGCATGGACTGGATGTACGCCAATTGCTCCACTACCGCCCAACGCGGCGCGCTGGACTGGCATCCGCGTTTCAGGGATGCAGTGACACCCCTGTTCGAGGAACTGTATCAAAGTGTGGTAGATGGTAAGGAAACCCGCGTGGTACTGGAGAAAAACTCTGACCCCAATTATCGCGAAAATCTGGCAGCCGAACTTAAAGTCATGCACGACTCCGAAATGTGGCAGGCCGGGACGGCGGTGCGTTCGCTGCGACCTGAAAATTGGAAGAAAGAGAATTAGAGAGTAGAGAATAGAGGGCAGTTACTAATCTCAACTCTTTAGTTTCTGCTTTTTCTCCTGAAAGGAGACTTTATGGTTAGCAATTACATCAAAATTTTCGACACGACTTTACGAGATGGCGAACAATCTCCGGGCGCCACGATGACGTCTGTAGAAAAGCTGGAAGTGGCCCGTAACCTGGCCCGCCTGGGCGTGGACATTATAGAGGCGGGCTTTCCCGCCGCCTCGCCCGACGACCTGGAAGCCGTGCGTCGTATCGCGGATGAGGTCGGTAATCCGCCTGAAGGGGAGGAGCAGGTCAAGGTCCCAGTTATATGCGGGCTGGCTCGCGCTACCCGGAGCGATATTGACAAAGCCTGGGAAGCGGTCAAAGGGGCGCAGCGTCCCCGCATCCACACTTTTTTGGCAACATCTGAAATCCACATGAAGCACAAACTCAACATGACCCGAGAACAGGTGGTCGATCGAGTGGGTGAAATGGTGTCACATGCGCGATCCCTGTGCGAGGATGTGGAATTCAGCCCGGAAGACGCTGGCCGCTCTGATCCTGAATTCCTGTACGAAGTACTAAGCGTTGCCATCGAGGCAGGTGCGACTACCCTCAATATCCCCGACACGGTTGGCTACACCATGCCCGAAGAGTTCGGCACGCTGATCGCGGGCATTGTGGAAAACACGCCTGGCATGAGCAACGAAGTCACCATCTCAGTGCACACCCATGACGATTTAGGACTGGCCACAGCCAATGCGCTGGCAGGCATCCGCGCAGGCGCTCGTCAGGCCGAAGTAACCATCAACGGCATTGGCGAACGCGCAGGCAACACTTCGTTAGAAGAAGTTGTCATGGCGCTGCGCACCCGTCATCCGGTTTACGGGCTGGAAACGGGTATTGACACAACTCAGCTTGCGCGTGTCAGCAAATTGGTCAGCAACTATACCGGCATCAGTGTGCAGCCTAACAAGGCCATCGTTGGTGCAAACGCCTTTGCGCACGAAGCCGGTATCCACCAGGACGGCATGCTCAAAAACAACCAGACCTACGAGATCATGCGTCCTGAAGACGTGGGTGTCAGCCAGACCAATCTGGTGCTCGGTAAACATTCCGGCCGTCATGCCTTGCGCGCGCGTCTGGCTGACATGGGCCATGCGTTGGACGACACCGAACTCGATCAAGCCTTTCAGCGTTTCAAGGAGTTAGCTGACCGTAAAAAGGTCATCACCGATGCCGATCTCGAGGCTCTGATTGCAGATGAGTTCTATCAGCCGCTCTCAGTCTATTCGCTGGACGGCTTGCAGGTAGCCTGCGGCACGATGGGGATGCCCACTGCCACGGTCCGTTTGAAAGGCCCGGATGGCAAAGTCCACATTGAAGCTGCCATTGGTACCGGTCCGGTGGATGCCACTTACAAGGCTATCAATGCCATCGTCAATACCCCTAATACGCTTCTTGAATTCAGTGTGCACGCCATTACCGAAGGTATTGACGCGCTTGGTGAAGTCACTGTACGCGTGCAGGGCAAGAACGGCAACCAGACGATGAGCGCCCAGAACGAATTGCCCTACAGCCGCATCTATGGCGGTCACGGTGCGGATACCGACATCATCGTTGCAAGCGCCAAGGCCTTCATCAATGCGCTCAACAAATTGATAATTTCGCAAACCGAAAAACAAACCCTCCAGAATGACTACGGAGTCATGCTGGTGGGATAACCAATCGTCATTGCGAGGCCGTTCGCCCCGCGAGGGCGTCGGCCCGAGACGGGGAGGGCTTTAGCCCGACGTGGCAATCCCCTCGCTAACAGGAGATTGCTTCCCTGGCCCGGGATGCCAGGACAGGCGGACTTTTTCCTCGCAATGGCACCATGAATTGAAAAGGAGAAACCACCATGTCTACCCCCACTGAAAATCCGAACGTTTCTGAAAACCCGATCTTCGAACCGTTCCCCGAGCCAAGCGGTTATCCCTCTGGTTGGGATCTGAGCGGACTCGCTCCTGACCCTGCGCCTGTTCCCGCTACACCGGTTGACGACACGCCTGAATCTTAATCTGTCAACCGCAAAGAGCGCAATGTTCGCGAAGAAATCATAAAAAGGTTTTCTTAGCGTGCTTAGCGGTTCAAAAAGACTTTTATGCCAAAAACCCTCTTCGAAAAAGTCTGGGAGACGCATGTTGTGACACAACAACCCGACTCCCCGGCCATCCTCTACATTGACCTGCATCTCATCCACGAGGTGACTTCGCCGCAGGCCTTTACAGGTTTGCGCCAGCGTGGACTCAAAGTCCGCCGCCCGGAAAAGACCTTTGCCACGATGGACCATTCCACGCCCACGCATGACCCCACCCTGCCAATCGCGGACCCGATTGCCGAAGCCCAGATCCGCCAGATGGAGAAGAATGCTGATGAGTTTGGCATCAAGCTCTATGGCCTGGACAGCCCCAAGCGCGGTATCGTCCACGTTATAGGCCCAGAACTGGGATTGACCCAACCCGGTATGACCATCGTCTGCGGCGACAGTCATACCGCCACGCACGGCGCCTTCGGCGCGCTGGCCTTCGGCATCGGAACGTCGGAAGTGGAGCACGTGCTGGCAACTCAATGCCTGTTGCAGCGCAAACCCAACACCTACGAAGTGCGTGTGGATGGAAAGCTTGGCTCCGGTGTTTCGGCCAAAGACATCATTCTGGCGTTGATCGCTAAGATTGGCGTCGGCGGTGGGACTCAACATGTCTTCGAATATACCGGAGAAGCAATTCGCTCTCTCTCGATGGAAGAACGTATGACCATTTGCAACATGTCCATCGAAGGCGGTGCTCGGGCTGGTATGGTTGCCCCTGACGACACTACCATCGAATACTTGGCGGGGCGTGAATTCGCTCCACAGGGCGAAGCCTGGGATAAAGCGCTGGCGCATTGGAAATCCCTGCCCAGCGATGAAGATGCCGTCTACGACAAATCCGTCACACTGGATGCCTCGACTCTGGAGCCGATGATCACTTACGGTACCAATCCCGGCATGGGCATGAAGATTAGCGAATCAATCCCCACCCCGGATTCGTACAGCGATGCGTCACAGAAGGCCGCGCTTGAAAAGTCCCTGGCCTACATGGACTTGCAGCCCGGCCAGCCATTACTCGGCAAAAAAGTAGATGTGGTCTTCATCGGAAGTTGCACCAACTCGCGCATCTCTGACTTACGCCAGGCGGCTTCCGTTTTGAAAGGGCGCAAAGTCTCCGGTGATGTACGCGTCATGGTGGTGCCCGGCTCGCAGCAGGTCAAGAAGCAGGCTGAAGCCGAAGGCCTGGACAAAGTCTTCATAGAGGCCGGGGCCGACTGGCGTGAAGCGGGCTGCTCGATGTGCCTGGCGATGAACGGTGACCAGCTTGAACCCGGCCAGTACGCCGTCAGCACCAGCAACCGCAACTTCGAAGGCCGCCAGGGCAAAGGCGGGCGCACATTTTTAGCGAGTCCGCTCACCGCGGCGGTAACGGCAATCGAAGGGATCGTGGCTGACCCTCGAAAATATTTATCCTAAAAACGTAAAAAGTGAAACGTGATGAGTGACTTCAAAAGTTCACTCGTCACTTCTCACTTTTTACTTCTTACACAATCGGAAATAATTATGGCTGAATTTACAACGCTCACATCACGTATGGTTCCGCTGCCTGTTGAAAACATCGACACGGACCAGATCATCCCGGCGCGCTACTTGAAAGCGACCGATAAAAGCGGCATGGGTGACGCGCTGTTCTCCGACTGGCGCTACAACCCGGATGGCAGCCCCAAACCGGATTTTGTGCTTAACGATTCCCAGTATCAGGGCGCGCAAATCCTGTTAGCCGGAGATAACTTCGGGTGCGGTTCGAGCCGTGAGCACGCTCCCTGGGCGCTGACCGGTTTCGGCTTCCGGGCTGTTATCAGCACCTCCTTTGCGGACATCTTCCGCAATAACTCCCTCAAGAACGGTTTGCTGCCCATCATCGTGGATGAAGAGACACACCAGTCTTTGTTTGATCTGACTGAAGAGGTTCCGAGCGCTGAGATCACAATCAACCTGGAAACGCAAATGGCAACTTTGCCCGGCGGGCAGGAAGTTTCATTCCCAATCGACCCGTTCTCCAAGACCTGCCTGCTCAAAGGTGTCGACCAGTTGGGTTACATTATGAGTTTTGAGGATGAGATTGCGGCGTTTGAGAACCGACCGTAGACCGAAGACGTTGGACGGTCTTGGCACAGTCTTCGGCCATCGTCTACGATCAGAGAAGAGACCTTATGAGCATACAAATCTATGACACCACATTGCGTGACGGAACCCAGTCTGAAGGGTTCACCTTATCTGGTATTGACAAGGTGCGCATCGCCAAGCGCCTGGATGTTATTGGGGTGGCATTCATCGAAGGCGGCTGGCCGGGTTCAAACCCCAAGGATGCCGAGTTCTTCGAGCGTGCCCGTGATATGGAGTTCAAACATTCCTTAGTTACAGCCTTTGGCGCCACCTGCCGCGTGCAGGGCGGCCCCGAAGACGACGCCAACATCAAAGCGCTGCTTGACTCCCAAACTCCGGTTTGTACCATTTTCGGTAAGACCTGGACGCTGCACGTCACGGATGTACTGCGTACCACGCTGGAAGATAATTTGCGCATCATCGAGCAATCGGTAGCCCACTTGTGCGAGCAGGGACGCCGTGTGATCTATGACGCCGAGCATTTCTTCGACGGTTACAAAGCGGATCCATCTTACGCGTTGGAAACTCTTCAGGCAGCCGTCCGCGGCGGGGCAGAAACGGTTGTGCTTTGTGACACCAACGGCGGGACCATGCCCTGGGAACTGGAGCGCATCATTCGGGAACTCAAACCTGCTCTCAATCACCCATTCGGAATCCATACCCACAACGATTCGGAGTGTGCAGTGGTCAACTCGTTGGTAGGTGTGCGTGAGGGCGCGATTCAGGTGCAGGGTACGATCAATGGCGTGGGTGAACGCTGTGGCAATGCTAACTTGTGTTCGATCATCCCCGACCTGGAAATTAAGCTGGGCTTCGAATGTCTCCCCGACGGTAACATAGCACGCCTAACCGACCTTTCACATTTCGTGATGGAAGTTGCCAATGTGACACCCGATGAGCATCTGCCGTTTGTGGGCAAATCCGCTTTTGCGCACAAGGGCGGCGTGCATGTGGCCGCTATGCGGCGCTCGGCGCAGTCATATCAGCATGTTGAACCGGAAGCGGTCGGCAACAAAATGCGCGTGGTCGTCTCAGACTTGTCAGGCCGTGGCAATTTGCTTAGCAAAGCAGAAGAACATTTTTTGGAACTGGATGCTGAAGAAGTCGTCCCCGTGTTGAACGATATCAAGGAATTGGAAGCGCGGGGATTTGCTTTCGAGGCTGCCGAGGCTTCCGTGGCGATGATGCTCAAACGCCAGGAAATGCATTACAAACCGCCCTTCGAGTTGGTGGATTTCTTCGTCAATGTAGAGCACCGCGACGGACGCGGCACCTTTGCCGAAGCGACTGTCAAAGTGCGTGTGGACGGCGAAATTCTGCACACCGCAGCGGAAGGCAATGGCCCGGTCAATGCCCTGGATATCGCCTTACGCAAAGCATTGCAGCCAACATATCCGCAATTGGGGAACTTCCATCTGGCGGATTACAAAGTACGTATTTTGGATGGCGAAAACGGCACGGAAGCCATCACCCGCGTGTTGATCGATACGCACAATGGCACCAAGCGCTGGAGTACCGTCGGTGCCAGCGGCAACATCATCGAAGCCAGTTGGCATGCGTTGGCTGACTCGGTTGAGTATGGGCTGATGGTGGCGCACTAATTTGACCGTGGACCGAAGACGGTGGACGGTGTGAAAACGGTCTACGGTCTATCGTCCACCGTCCAAGAGGAGATTCATGCAAGCAAACATCGTACTACTTCCCGGCGACGGCATCGGCCCCGAAATCGTGACCGAAGCCGTGCGGGTTCTGGAAACTATCGCAAGCAAACACGGACACAGTTTCACCTTCACCGAACGGTTGATGGGCGGTTGTTCCATTGACAAATACGGCTCATCGCTGACTGACGAAACTCTGGCTGATTGCCAGGCCGCAGATGCGGTGCTGCTAGGCGCGGTCGGTGGGCCGAAATGGGATGACCCGCAAGCGAAGGAACGCCCGGAGCGCGGCTTGTTAGCTCTGCGCAAGGGGTTGGGCGTTTTTGCCAACCTGCGCCCGGTCAAGGTGCATCCGGCACTAATCGAGTGGTCGCCACTAAAAGCAGAGAAACTCGAAGGCGTGGACATTATCGTCGTGCGTGAACTGACCGGCGGTCTGTATTTCGGCTGGCCAAAAGGTCGCGATGTCAAAGATGGGCGTGAACGCGCTGTAGATACCCTCGAATATTACGATTACGAGGTCAGGCGTGTGATGGAACTAGCTTTCAGGCTGGCCAAGAAACGCAAGAACAAAGTCACATCCGTAGACAAAGCCAACGTATTGGAGTCATCGCGGTTGTGGCGGCAAATTGCGACAAAGGTTGGATCGGAGAACCCGGATGTGGAACTGGAGCATGTCTTAGTGGACACGGCTTCCATGCGACTGATTAGCGGTCCTGTCTGGATGGATGTGGTCGTAACCGAGAATATGTTCGGCGATATTCTCACTGACGAGGCTTCGGTTTTGGCGGGGTCGATGGGGGTGCTGCCCTCGGCCAGTTTAGGGGAGGCAGGCCCGGGGCTGTTCGAACCGATCCACGGCTCAGCCCCGGACATCGCTGGTCAGGGGATTGCCAATCCTGTTGGCACAATATTGTCAACTGCAATGTTGTTACGTCATTCACTGGGATTGGAAGCCGAAGCTGCGTCCATCGAAGCAGCCGTGGATCAATCTATCACAGACGGCGCACGCACGGTAGACGTGGGCGGTAAGTTGGACACCAAACAGATGGCGGATGAAATTATTTCACGGTTGTAAAAGGAGAGATCGTTATGGCATTGGAATCAAAATATATCTGGATGAACGGGGAACTGGTTGAGTTCGAGAAAGCCAACGTGCATTTTCTGACTTCGACCATGCATTACGGACTGGGCGTGTTCGAAGGCATTCGTTGTTACGATACGCCCAAGGGTCCGGCGGTTTTCCGTTTGCCGGAACATTCAAAGCGCTTGATCAATTCGGTCAAAATACTGGACATGCCTGAATTGGCATATTCGGTAGAGCAGGTCAGTGAAGCTATTTTAAAAACGGTCAAAGTCAATGAATTTGCTGAATGCTACATTCGCCCATTAGTTTATCTGACCGAAGGCGGCATGGGTTTGAATTTTATCGGTGCTAAATCGGGATTGGGAATCGCAGTCTGGGAATGGGGAAATTTCCTGGGCGATGAGGCTATGGAGAATGGTATCCGGGCGAACATCGCTACATTTACTCGTCATCACATCAACATCATGATGACCAAATCCAAAGCTGCCGGAAATTATGTCAACAGCGCCCTGGCGAAGACCGAATCGCTCAAGCTGGGCTTTGACGAAGCTATCATGCTCGACCCACAGGGCTATGTGGCCGAATGCACTGGCGAAAACATTTTCCTGGTACGAGATGGAAAAATCTACACCCCTCCGGTTGCTACCGTTTTAGGGGGCATCACCCGCGATGCGCTGCTGACCATTGCTCATGGACTTGGGCATGAGGTAATCGAACAGCCAATTTCACGCGATATGCTTTATACGGCAGATGAAGTTTTTGTTTGTGGTACAGCTGCGGAAGTAGTGGCGCTGAGCGAGATTGACTTCCGAGAGATCGGTTATGGTAAAACAGGGCCAGTTGCACGTGACTTGCAAAAGGCTTTCACCGCAGTGGTACATGGCAAAGATCCAAACTATGAAAACTGGCTGAGTTATGTATCTGACATTCAGGTACCGGTTGAACTTCCGCAATCCACATCTATTCCTGCAGATTAAGGAATCAATGAGCCGCCAAGACAGACAAGTGAGTTTAGTCAGACTCTAAACTTATTTGTCTTGGCGGCTACAGTATCTCTATGGATACTATCATTTATCCAAGGGCATCTACTTTCGCCGCCATGATGAAGTCGTTCTTGTGTAAGCCCTTGATCTTGTGCGTCCACCATTGAACGTAATGGTAGCCAGAAACCACAAGCGTCTGGTGGTAAACCGTCACACAATAACCTTAGTGGTAACCAGAAATCACAAGGTTCTGTTTCTTTTACACACCGTCTAAGCCTGGCGAACATCCCTTCTTCTAGAAAAATAATGTCGAAGAAAGGCTTGTGATCTACAGTAACTGATCCGTCTTGGCGGCCATAATGAAATCGTTTTGGTGCAACCCCTTGATCTTGTGTGTCCACCAATCGACGGTTACTCTCCCATATTCCGTCACAATCAGGGGGTGATGGTCTTCTTTCTCTGCTATTAAAGCTATTTTATTGGTAAATGCAACAGACTCAATAAAGTTTTTTAGTTTAAAAACACGCTTTAGTCGTTTGACACCATCTACTTCCTTAACTTGCCACTCAGGAACTTGAGGGTGTAATTCTTCAATTTCACTATCTGTCAATGTCGGCTCGCCACCACGACAAGCCACGCACCTCATTTGGTGTAAATCTGTCATTTCTTTTCCTTTACCAATATTTAGTATTTTCATTCACATATTATACCGAACACATCTAACATTTGAACATTGATCGGCTGAGGCAAAAATTGAGAGGTATCTCCATACTATGCTCGCTTGAACCTAATTAAAAATTGACGCTAAAAATTGCCAAATTCGAAACAAGGGTAGGTCTTAAAGTATAGCTCATGGCTCAAATTATCATTGGCGTTTGTTTGATTTGCAATGATCGTTTATTTGAATTCTGTTATACCCAAATAGATACCCCCATTTTTTTTAAATGTATAATGTCTAATTCCATGAATTACAGTATACAATTGCCCCCCTAGTCATGTGGTATCAAATGGATTGATATTGGCAAAATATCTCTACATCAATTTGTGAGTCCTCTGAAAAAAGTCGATCTTTAACAACCAACAATCGAAGCGAAACCTTGAGCTGGGTGCAACCAACGGCTGATGGAGTGCCAGGCAGAAGTAAAAAAAG